>JBFIFO010000122.1:0-12380 GCA_041602815.1 Alphaproteobacteria bacterium
CGGCACGGGCGACCCGCATCTCCAGGCCGCCGAGGAGGGACTGACCCAAGAGTACAAATCGCCGAAACTGGCCGAGCTCTCGGACTGGTCGCAGCGCCAGGCGGCGGCCAGTGGCTATCGGACAGTCGGCATCTACATGGGTGGACTTGGATTCGGCTACAACACGGAGCTGCTCAAGGCCAAGGGCCTGCCCGAACCGACATGCTGGAAGGATCTGATCAACCCTGTCTACAAGGGCGAAGTGCAGATGGCCAATCCGAACTCCTCGGGAACGGCGTACACGACACTCGCCACCATGGTGCAGCTGTTCGGCGAAGCCGGGGGCTTCGACTACATGAAGGCCCTGCATCGCAACATCAACCAGTACACCAAGTCGGGTTCTGCGCCGATCAAGGCGGCGGCGCGCGGCGAGACGACGATCGGCATCGTCTTCATGCACGACGCCGTCACCCAAGCCGTCAGGGACTTCCCGATCAAGGTTGTGGCGCCCTGCGAGGGCACCGGCTACGAAATCGGCTCGATGAGCATCATCAAGGGGGCGCGCAATCTGGAGTCGGCCAAGAAATGGGTCGATTTTGCGCTGACCGCCGATGTGCAGAGCCTCGCGGTCAAGGCCAATGCCTACCAAGTGCCGTCGAACAAGGCCGCGGAGGTACCCAAGGAGGCGCCGAAGCTCGACCAGATCAAGCTGATCGACTACGATTTCAAGAAGTACGGCTCGTCCGACGAACGCAAGCGGCTGCTCAAGAAGTGGGATGACGAGGTGAAATCACTGCCGCAGTAGGACGACAGAGACCGGGCCCACGATCCTGCAGGACCCGGCGGATACGGAGGCGTGACCAGGACTGTTCTCATATGGCTCGGGGTGGGCGTTGCGGGCTATGCCGTCCTGCCCTGGTACGCCGTTGAGGACGGTTTCTGGTCGTTCCTCTGGCTCGTTGACGGGTGGCCGCTCGATGCCGATTACGCGCCGGGCCTGTTACAGGCAACGCTGCACGCAAAGGTCTGGCTGGCACCGCTCGGCCTGCTGCTGCTGATCCCTCTCGGCGTGCTCGGCCGGGCGCGAAGCGACCCGCTCCTGGCGCGCGTCCTGATCGCGGTCGGCATCGCAGGCCTTGCATATCTCTTGTTGCAGGGCTTTGCGATCGGGCTGCGCGGCTGGAACCTGGCAATGCTGGAGGCGGTATTCGGTCCGCTCGAGGACCGCCAGTTCGGCATGGGTTACGGCGCCATGCTGGCGAGCGGCGCGTTCCTGTTCCTGTTGACCCAGGGGCTGGCGGCGCGCGGCGCGATCGACGGCGACGGCTTCGTGGTCGGCGCGATCGGCCTGATCATTACCCTCGTCGGGGCGTTCATTTTCTTCCCGGTGACTCGGATCCTGACCAGCGCCCTGCGGGACAATTCGGGCGTCTACTCGGTCGGCGTATTTTTCGAGAAGCTGACGGATCGCTCGATCTGGGGGCTCGACTGCCTGTATGGCGCGCTGACCTGCGGCGCGGCCTGGAACTCGCTTCTGCTTGCCGTGCTCACCGGAGCCGGCACAACGCTTCTCGGGCTTGCCTTCGCGCTTGTCGCGACGCGCACGGGGTTCCGCGCCAAGCGGTTGCTGCGGTTGCTGACCGTGCTTCCGATCATCACGCCGCCCTTCGTCATCGGACTTGCCGTCATTCTCCTGTTCGGTCGGTCGGGGGCGGTAACGCAGTTCCTCAGCTGGAGCGCAGGCATAGAACCGAGCCGCTGGATCTATGGCCTGTCGGGCATCTGGTTCGCACAGATGCTGGCCTTCACGCCGATCGCCTTCCTGGTCCTGATCGGGGTCGTCGAAGGCGTTAGCCCGTCGATGGAGGAGGCGGCGCAGACCCTGCGCGCCAACGCCTGGAAGACGTTCACCACGGTGTCGCTGCCGCTGATGCGTCCCGGCCTCGCCAACGCTTTCCTCATCGGCTTCATCGAGAGCATGGCGGATTTCGGCAATCCGCTGGTGCTGGGCGGCAATTACGACGTGCTTTCGACCGAGATCTTCTTCGCCATTGTCGGGGCGCAGAACGACCAGGGGCGCGCCGCTGTGCTTGCCATCGTGCTGCTCGGGTTTACGCTGTCGGCATTTTTCGCGCAGCGCCGCTGGCTCGGCCGAAAATCCTACGCAACGATGACCGGCAAGGGCGATTCGGGAATTCCGGTTGCATTGCCGGGGCGCCTACGCTGGCTGGCCATGGGGACGGCCCTGCCTTGGGCCGTGCTGACCGCGATCATCTATTGCATGATCATGTTCGGCGGCTTCGTCAAGATCTGGGGCCGCGACCACAGCTTCACGCTGATCCATTACATCGACGCGTTTTCCATCACCACCGGTGCCGGCGGACTCGTCTGGAGCGGTGCAGCATGGAATTCCTTCTGGACGACCATCACCATCGCCACGATCGCGGCGCCCCTGACTGCGCTGGTCGGCCTGCTGACCGCTTACCTTCTGGTCCGCCAGCGGTTCGCCGGGCGCGATGCGTTCGAGTTCGGCACCATGCTGAGCTTCGCGATTCCGGGGACGGTCATCGGCGTGAGCTATATTCTCGCCTTCAACGTGCCGCCGATCGAAATCACGGGCACCGGCGCCATCCTCGTGATCTGCTTCATGTTCCGCAACATGCCGGTCGGTGTTCGCGCTGGCATCGCCGCGATGAGTCAGATCGACCGCAGCCTGGACGAAGCGTCGCTTACCCTCGGCGCAAGCAGCTTCGCGACCGTGCGACGGGTCGTGGTGCCGCTGCTGCGCCCCGCCATCGTTGCCGCCTTGGTGTTTAGTTTCGTGCGGGCGATAACCGCGATCAGCGCCGTCATCTTCCTGGTCAGTGCCAATTACGACATGGCCACCTCCTATATCATCGGCCGTGTCGAGAACGGCGATTTCGGCCTTGCCATCGCCTATTCTTCGGTGCTGATCCTGGTCATGTTGGCGGCGATCTCGCTGGTGCAGGTCCTGGTGGGCGAGCGGCGCGTGTATCGAAACACCGACTACAGAAGCACATCGGAATTCGCGGGGAGCAGAACATGACGACTGCCGGCAAGGCCGCATCGGTAACCTTTGACAATGTTTCCAAAGTCTACGGAGAGGTCGTCGCTCTGCGCGAGATCAGCTTTACCGTCGAGCCGGGCAACCTCGTGACCCTGCTGGGTCCGAGCGGATGCGGCAAGACGACGACGCTGCGCCTGATCGCTGGTCTCGAAATGCCGACAAGCGGCCGAATCCTTATCGGCGATGCGGATGTGACGCGGCTGCCCGCCACCCAGCGCGACATCAGTATGGTGTTTCAGTCCTATGCACTGTTCCCGCACATGACGGTGCTGGAGAATGTCGCCTATGGGCTGGTGGTTTCCGGCCGCAAGAAGGCCGAGGCGCATGCGGTGGCCGAAGACGGGCTCGCGCAAGTCGGACTGGCCGGTTATGGAGGCCGTCTGCCGAGCGAGCTGTCTGGCGGGCAACAGCAGCGGGTCGCCGTAGCGCGTGCCTTGGTGCTGGAACCGCAAGTGCTGCTGTTCGACGAGCCGCTCAGCAACCTCGACGCAAAGCTGCGGCGCCGCGTTCGCGAGGAAATCCGCGAACTTCAGAAATCGTTGGGCCTTACCACCATATATGTCACGCATGATCAGGAGGAAGCGCTGGCCGTATCCGACCGCATCATCGTCATGCGCGAGGCGAAGATCGCACAGGAGGGAAGGCCCCGCGACCTCTACGAGACACCTGTCGACCGCTTCGTCGCCGACTTCATCGGCGACGCGAACCTGGTCGAGGCCGAGTTGACAGCGGTGAACGGCAGCCTCGCGGTGGTTCATGTCGGCGAGACGGAACTGCGCCTGCCGCACCGCAACCTAGCGCCCGGCCCCGTCGAGTTGGCGATTCGGCCGGAGGCCATCCAGCTGTCCACCGAGCCGGCGGCTGACGCGATTGCCGGCACGGTCGCCAAGGCCATCTATCTTGGCAGCCGTATCGAGTATCTGGTGGGCTCGCCGCTCGGCGAGCTGTTCGCAGTCGATACGCGGGTCGAGGCGCCGATCGCCGCGGGGTCGGCGGTGTCGATCCGGCTCGCCGAACACGGGGTGACGCTCATTCCCCGCTGAGCCTTTCGCAATTTCGCGATCGGTGCGCCGCTGCCTTGTTCCGCCTCAGTCGTAAGCGCCCATCACCATCTGGTCGCAATCTATCAGCGAACCGGTCATGACGCCGGATGCCGGTCCCAGCAGGAACAGCGTCAAATTGGCGACGTCCTGCGTCGTGATCAGACGACCCATCGGCTGCGTTGCCTCGGCCCGGGCCAGCCAGTCCTCCGGCTGTCCCTCCGCAAGCTGGACAAGATGCTCATTTGGCGTCGCCGTCCAGCCGATATTGATGCCGTTAACACGGACGCGATCGAAGCGCACGGCGTGGGCGACGTTCTTCGTCAGCGTCGCGAGCGCGCCTTTTGAGGCGCAATAGGCCGCCAGCTTGGGCTGCCCCCCATGGCTCGACATGGTAATGATGTTGACGATCGCGCCGCCGCCGTCGCGCTTCATCATGCGGATCGCATCCTGCATCAGCAGGAAGGGCGCACGCGTGTTGACGGCGAACATGCGATCCCACAGCTCCACAGTCGTATCCTCGATCGTGCCCCGGTCGGTAAGACCGGCCGCATTGACCAGACCGTCAATGCGCCCGAACAGCTGGTCGCAGGCGGCCATAATCCGGTGGCAATCATCAGGATTCTCAAGGTCGGCCGGAACGTATTCGGCGGCGGCACCCAAATCTTCCAAGGTCGCCTTGACGCGGGCGCCGTTAGCCTCGTTGCGGCCGCAGATCACAAGGCCGGCAGCCCCCTCCCTGGCGAGCGCGGCCGCGATCGCCTCGCCCATACCCTGCGTCGAGCCTGTCACCACGAACACGCGGCTCGCGAAGAAGTTGTTTGGTTGGTTCATCGATCACTCCGACTGGCGGGGGTATCGAATATAGCCGCGACGACGGAAACCCGCCACATGCACCCGGTCCCCGCCATGCCCGACATGGATCGGTAATCTGCATTGCATCGATTAGACGAAAATCAATCGGCACAGTACGATACCATTGGGAATATAGAGATCCGCACATAGGGCCATGTCACGGAGGCGCGTCAGTGATAGATATCTGCCAGTTCGGGGCCGGGAGGATCGGCAAGGTCCATGCCGCCAACATCGCCGCGCATCCCGACGCCCGGCTACGGTACGTCGTCGACATCGATAGCGAGGCCGCGGCAGCGCTGGCCAGGTCGCTAGGCGCGGAAGTCACGGACCCCGACTCGGCACTCGCGGATCCCGAAATTTCGGCCGTCGTGATCGCCAGCTCCACAGACACCCATGCCGCTTTGATCGAGGTCGCCGCGCGCGCCGGCAAGGCCATATTCTGCGAAAAACCCATCCACCTGGACATCGGCCGGGTCGATTCCTGTCTGTCGGTGCTGCGCGAATGCAATGCCTCAATGTTCGTTGGCTTCAATCGTCGTTTCGATCCCAGTTTCGCGGCGCTCCAGGCGGCCGTGCAGGAGGGACGCGTCGGCAGGGTCGAAATGGTCTCGATTACGAGCCGGGACCCCGCGCCGCCGCCGATCGAATATGTCACTGTGTCCGGCGGGTTGTTCCGCGACATGATGATCCACGATTTCGACATGGCGCGCTGGCTGCTCGGGGAGGAGCCGGTCGAGGTCTTCGCGACGGGCAGCTGCCTCGTCGATCCGGCGATCGGCGCGGCCGGCGATATCGACACGGCGTTGGTCACGCTGAAGACCGGTTCGGGTGCCCTGTGTCAAATCAGCAACAGCCGACGCGCCGTCTATGGCTACGACCAGCGGATTGAGGTGCTGGGCGCGCGGGGCATGCTGCGTGCTGAAAACCAGTTGCCGACAAGCGTGGAGCAGGCTACGGCTGACGGCATCCGGACCGATCCGCCGCTGCATTTCTTCCTCGAACGTTACGAAGAGGCTTACAAGAGGGAATTGTCATCGTTTGTTGATGCGGTGACCGGCGGACAGACGTTCAGTCCGAGTGGCGAGGACGGTCGCGCGGCGCAGGCGCTCGCGGAGGCCGCGCTGGCCTCGTTCAAGAGTGGCAAGACGGTACGAATCTAGCGCGTGGGCAGTGGTGGCATAGGGCAATCGCTGCGGCGGCGGATCGGGCCGGAAAGAAGAATGGAAGTGGCAACGATGCCGGATCTATTGGTCAAGCCGCACACCCGACACAGGGATGGCAGCATTCTGTGCGTTACGCCGGAAGGTGCCGGCTGGCGGTACGTCGGGTTCGAGGTCTGTGAGCTCGAGCCTGGTGACGTACTTGCGCGCGAGACCGGCGACCGCGAGGTCTGCCTGGTTCTGCTCGCCGGCCGGGCCCGCATATCGGCCGGCGATGCGGAGTTCGGTGCCGTGGGGGAACGGAACTCCCCTTTCGAAGGCAAGCCCTGGTCGGTCTATGTGCCAGCAAAATCGCGCTACGAAGTGTCGCCGGCAACCGGGCTGGAACTGGCGATTTGCTCTGCGCCCGGCACGGGCAAATATCCGCCCCGACTGATCCGGCCGCAGGATCTGAGCATTGAAACGCGCGGCGAGGGAACCAACAAACGCTTCGTCTGCAACATCCTGCCGGAGCAGGAACCGGCGGAAAGCCTCCTCGTCGTCGAGGTCATCACCCCTGGCGGCCACTGGTCGAGTTACCCGCCGCACAAGCATGACAGTGCCGCGCCCGGCGCGGAAACCCAGCTCGAGGAAACCTATTACCACCGCCTGAAACCGTCGCAGGGCTTCGCGTTGCAGCGCGTCTATACCGACGACCGGTCGATCGACGAGACCATGGCGGTCGAGGACGGGGACTGCGTCATGGTTCCGCGTGGCTACCATCCGGTCGGCGCGCCGCACGGCTATGACCTTTATTATCTGAACGTCATGGCCGGGCCGGAACGGGCCTGGCGTTTTCGCAACGACCCGGCCCACGATTGGATCGTCAAGAAGCTTTGATTCGTGGGCGCTGACGAGACGAGAACCGAATCCATGCGAACACACCGCGGCTCGCCTGAGGCGGGACATGCTCGTAGTCCGCAAGGTGCATCGCCGCGAGAGTCGCCCAGGCATTCGCGGGAAGCCGCGGTGTGCGCTTGCGGGAGGTGGCCGAAGCGAGGATCTGTTGACATTATGCTGACACGGAAAATCTGGCGCACAATGCAACTGGTCGATATTTTCATATCGTATTGAATCAACGAGGAAAATGGTGGGCGCACAAGGACTCGAACCTTGGACCCGCTGATTAAGAGTCAGCTGCTCTACCAACTGAGCTATGCGCCCGCGCCGGGGGATATAGCAAAGCGTCCCCGCGCTGTCATCCCCTGATTGGGATCGCCCGCCTGCCCATATGGGGCGCCCGCTCGCGGAATCCAGGGGGCGCGGGCCCATGCACGCCTGGCCTCCGGCGCCGTCCGCCTCGCCCGCGCTACTCGTCCTCGTCGATACCGCCGCGCGTCAGGCGCAGGTCGCGGTGGACGTAGACGTTCATGATCAGCCCGAAGGCCACCATCACGGTGAGCATCGCGGTGCCCCCGTAGGAGATCAGCGGTAGCGGCACGCCGACTACCGGCACCACCCCCATCACCATGGCGACGTTGATGAAGACGTAGAGGAAGATCGTGCTGGTCAGGCCGAGCGCGAGCAGTCGGCCGAAATGGTTGCGGCTGCGCAGCGCGATGGCGAAGCCGTAGCCGAGGATGATCATGTAGACGAGGATCACCCCGAGCCCGCCCAGGAGGCCGAACTCCTCGGCCAGCATGGTGAAGATGAAGTCGGTCTGCTTCTCCGGCAGGAAGTTGAGGTAGCTCTGCGTGCCCTGCAGGTAGCCGCGGCCGGTGAGGCCGCCGGAGCCGAGCGCGATCTTCGACTGCAGGATGTGGTAGCCGGCCCCCATCGGGTCGCTGTCGGGGTTGAAGAAGGTCAATATGCGGCGCTTCTGGTAGTCGTGCAGCAGGAACTTCCAGGCGAGCGGAATCGCGGCAAGGCCGAGGACGCCGCCGAGCGCGAACTTCCACATGCGCACCCCGGCGATGAAGAACATCACCACGCCGCCGACCATCAGCATGCCGGCGGTACCGAGGTCGGGCTGCTTGAGCACCAGCGCGACCGGCGCGAGCACCATAGCGGCCGGGATCAGCAGGTAGACGATGCGGCCGACATTCTCGTAGCTGACCGAATGGAAGTAGCGGGCCAGCGCCAGAACCATGCCGACCTTCATCACCTCCGACGGCTGCAGCAGGAAGAACTTGAAGTCGATCCAGCGACGCGCGCCCATGCCCATGGTGCCGGCGATCTCGACGCCGATCAGCAGCGCCAGCGCGACGCCGTAGACGACATAGGCGTATTGCAGCCAGACCCGCAGGTCCGTGACCGCGATGAAGATCAGCGCCGCCATGCCGATGGCGAAGCGGACCGCCTGGCGCTGGGCCCAAGGATCCATGCTGCCGCCGGCGGCCGAGTAAAGCATGGCGATGCCGACGGCGGCGAGCAGCGCGATCAGCGTGACCAGCGACCAGCTGATCTGGCCGAAGCGCTCGGGCGCCGTCATCTCGCCGGGTCGCTGGAACAGGCTCTGCATGCGCGGACCCCCTTTGTGCCTCAGCGCGGGCCGCTGCGGTCGGACAGCGCGACCTGGGCCGGCCATTCGCCGGCGGCGAGCTGCAGTTCGCGCTTCTCGAGCTCGAGCATGATGTCGCGCGCCACCGGGGCCGCCGCGCTCGAGCCGCTGCCGCCGTGTTCGACCACCACGGCGACCGCGTAGCGCGGATCCTGGAACGGCGCGAAGGCGACGAACAGCGCGTGGTCGCGCTTCAGCCATTCCAGCTCCTCGTTCTTCAGCACCCGCTTGCGGCGCTCCGCCTCGGTGATGCGGCGGACCTGCGAGGTGCCGGTCTTGCCCGACATGGTCCAGGCCGAGTCGACGAGGCGCGAGCCCCGGGCGGTGCCCTTCTCGTGGTTCACCACCTGCTGCATCGCCTTCTTGACCATGACCAGCGCATACGGATCGATGTCGATCTTCGGTACCTCGGCCTGCGGCCGCGCGCTGACCCGGTCGCCAGCGAACAGGTCGCGGGTCAGCCGCGGCACCACCACCTTGCCGCCGTTGGCGATGCGGGCGGTCATCATCGCCATCTGCAGCGGCGTCGCCTCGACGTAGCCTTGGCCGATGCCGGCGACCAGCGTGTCGCCGGGACGCCAGTAGTCGCCGATCACCGCCTGCTTCCAGTCTGCATCGGGCACGTTGCCGCGGCGCTCGCCGCCGAGGTCGATGCCGGTCGGTGAGCCGAGGCCGAAGCGGCGCGCCATTTCGGCGATGCGCCCTATGCCGAGCCGCTGTGAGAGCTCGTAGTAATAGACGTCGCAGGACTCGCGGATGCTGCCGAGCATGTCGAGAGTACCGTGGCCCCAGCGCTTCCAGCAATGGAACCTGCGGTCGCCGAGCTCGATGTAGCCGGAGCAGTGGGTCGTAAGACCCGGGCCGATCCCCGCCTCCAGCGCCGCCATCATGACGATCAGCTTGAAGGTCGAGCCCGGCGCGTACTGGCCGGCGACCACCTTGTTGGTCAGCGGCTTGTAGCGGTTGTTGACCAGCTCCTGCCAGGCGCCGGGGCTGATTCCCTTGGGGAACAGGTTCGCATCGTAGGTCGGCGTCGAGACGAGGGCGAGCACGTCGCCGCTGTTGACGTCCATGACCGCGACCGCGGCGGCGTGCTCCTCGGCCAGTCGGTCGATGATGAAGCGCTGCAGCCCGAGGTCGATCGTGGTGACGATGTCGTGGCCGGGGACGGCGTCAATGCGACGATCCGGGAATTCGTTGACCTGCCGGCCCAGCGCATTGACCTCGATCTCCTTGCGTCCGGCCCTGCCGCGCAGCGCCACCTCGTACTGGCGCTCGATTCCGAACTTGCCGATCCGCGTCGACGGCAGTTCGAGGAGCGGGTCATCGTCGACCCGCAGATCCGCCTCGTTGACCGCGCCGACATAGCCGATCACATGGGCAGTCGCGTGACCGTCGGGATAGCGCCGGGTCTCGTGCGGCTTGATGTCGACCCCGGGCAGGTCAGGCGCATTGACCTCGATCCGGCTGACCTGCTCCCAGGTCAAATCCTCCTTGGCGGTGACTGGCAGGAAGATGCGGCGGGATTTTTTCGCCGCGGTCAGGATCTGCTCGCGTTCCTTCGGCGTGATCTCGATCAGCCGCGCCAGCCTGTCCAGCGTGGCTTCCAGGTCCTGCGCCTGCTCCGGCACGATCTCCAGGCGATAGCTCTGGGCGTTGACGGCGAGCGGCGCGCCGTAGCGGTCGACGATATAGCCACGGGTCGGCTCCAACAGGCGCAGGTTGACCCGGTTGTCCTCGGCCATGTCGCGGTAGCGCTGCGCCTCCAGCACCTGCAGGGAGTAGAGCCGGATACCCAGCGCCGACAGGATCACGAACTTGCCGCCGGCGAGCAGCGCCGCCCGGCGCCCGAACACCTCCGCTCTGCCCCGCTCCCTCGCCATCAGCGCCTCAGTCGACGAAATCGCCGGCCTCGCCCCGCGGCAGGGTCCGGTGGGCGAGGGCGAAGGCGACGGTGAGGGCCGGATAGAACATTACGGTCAGGAAGAACTCCAGCATGATCGCCCAGGGCGCCAGCGCCGCGCCGAGCACCAGCGATATCAGCATCCAGCGCAGGGCGTCGGCCATCAGCGCCGCCGCCGCGAAGCCGGACCACACGACAAGGAAGGGCCGGCCCCGGAAGTGGCGCTGCTGCGAGACCACCAGCCAGTACACGGCGATCAGGACGAAGGCATTGACACCAAACGGCTCGCCCTCGAGTGCATCCTGAATCAGCCCGATCACGAAGACGACGACGGCCGGCAGCAGGTCGGGCCGGTGCAGGCCCCAGTAGAAGACCCCCATCAGAACGAAATACGGCGTGACCGACGCCTGGCCGGACAGCGAGTAGGGCAGTTGGCCGAGGAAGACCAGCGCCACGATGACGAGGGTCGGCGTAAGGGTCCGGGCCGCGGTGTCGAGCCCTTGCCAGGAGGATCGCTTCATGGCGCGGCCCGGTCACCGCGCGGCCGGACCGAGATCCCGATCCTGCAGGACGCCGGTCAGGCCGAAGTCCATCAGCCGCACGAACTCCAGGCGGCGTGTCGAATGAAACGGCTGCACCCGCAATTCCTCGCTTTCGGCGTCGGGGCGGACCACGATGCCGACCGGCAGGCCGGCCGGAAAGGCGCCGCCGTGGCCCGAGGTGATCACGAGGTCGCCCGGCGCGATGCTGATCTCGGCCGGCAGGTACGCGAGTTTCGGCTGGTCGCTGTTGTCGCCGGCAAGGATGGCACGTTCGCGGGAGTCGCCGACCAGCACCGGGATGCGGCTGTTCAGGTCGGACACCAGAAGGATGCGCGACGAACGGTTTCCGACCTCGGCGACGCGGCCGATCAGGCTGCTGCCGTCAACCGCGGCGATGCCCTTGCGGACGCCGTCGCGGGCGCCGATGTTGACCAGCACGCTGCGCAGGAAGGCACCGCCGGAATCGCCGATGACGCGGCCGGTGATGAACCGGGCCGGCGCCTCGGGCGCGAGGTTGAGCATCCCGCGCAGCCGTGCGTTCTCGCTTGCCAGCCCCTCGGCGACCGCCCGCCAGCGCAGCAGCCGCTCGTTCTCCTCGCGCAGCGCCCGGTTTTCCTCATGCGCCGCGTAGAGCAGCTTGAGGTCGCCGATGAACTCTCCGCCGGCGGCGACCGGGTGCGAAACCGCGTCGAGGATCGGCGTCGCCACATCCGTCACCGCCGTGCGCGTGCGCTCGAAGACCGTCGGGTCCGCCTTGCCGATCAGCATGATGCCGGCGGCGAGCAGGAGGAGCAGGGCAAACGTCGAACGCTGGGCGCTGTGCCGGAACGGCATCGACGCGCGCATCAGCCTGCCCGGTCTCGGTCTCAGCATCCTGTCCGCTACCTCCCTGGTGCAACCGGTGGTTACGCTGTGATTTAATCCTTTAGCATCAAGTGATTAATACGTCCTTAAGCGTCTTCATCTCCTCCAGGCACCGCCCGGTGCCCAGCGCCACGCAGGACAGCGGATCGTCGGCGATCGAGGCCGGCAAGCCGGTGGCGTGGCGCAGCACGAAGTCGAGATTGCCGAGCAGCGCACCGCCGCCGGTCAGCACCACGCCCTTGTCGACGATGTCGGCGGCGAGCTCGGGAGCGGTATGCTCGAGCGCCGTCTTCACACCCTCGATGATGGCGCTCACCGGCTCGGCCAGCGCCTCGGCGATCTGCCGCTGGCTGACCACCAGCTCCTTCGGCACGCCGTTCATCAGGTCGCGGCCCTTGATCTCCATCATC
>JBFIFO010000123.1:0-12301 GCA_041602815.1 Alphaproteobacteria bacterium
GGTCACCGTGACGCTCGACGGCTCGGCCTCCAGCGATTCGGAAGGCGGGCCCCTGTCCTACCTCTGGACCAAGGACGGCCAAGCCGTGGGCACCGAAGCCATCATGCAGCACGACCTTAACGCCGGCGTACATGTGTACACCCTTACGGTCACCGACGACCACGGCGCGACCGCCTCCGACAGTGTTGTCGTCACCGCCACAAAGGGCGGCAAGGGTGCCTGACGGCGGGCTGGCCGCAACATTGAGGCGCGGGGCGCCCGCCGGCCGGAGCGGCGCCCCCTTTTTTGTCTAATCGCGGAAACTGCGCACTGCGGCCAGCATGCGCGAGACCGTGGTGATCCAGCAGGCGGCGGCGAAGAACAGCGCCAGCGGCACGAAATGCTGCGGCAAGAGGCAGAAGGCGATGAAGGCGAGGATCGTCTCGGTCCCTTCGGTCAGGCCGCCCAGGTAGTACAGCGACTTCGAGCCCTGGATGTCGGTCGTGATACCGCGCTTGGCCGCAAAGATGGCGTAAGCCAGGAAGGATGCGCCGGTGCCCATGAAGCTGAGCATCAGGAAGGCGGCGACCGCCGCGTGATCCGGCTGCGCCACCGCGAAAGCGAACGCCCAGGCGCTGTACAGGATGAAATCGCAGACGATGTCGAGGTAGCCGCCGACGTCGCTGGTACCGCCGGCGCGCGCCACGGCGCCGTCCAGCCCGTCGAGCACGCGGCTGGCGAGGATCGGCAGCACGCCCCAGGCGTAATGGCCGAGCCCGATCAGCGGCACCGCTGCCAGGCCCACGACGAACCCGGTCAGCGTGACGGTATTGGCCTTGATGCCGCGCGCCGCCGCGGGGCGCGCGGCGGCATTGAGCGGCGGGTCTATCAACGGGCGCATGAAGCGGTCGAGCATGGTCTCCCTCGCTCCCGATCACGGGTCGCAGGGCCATTGTCCCCGTGCCGGCCGCCCGGGGCAAGCATGGCGGGCCGACGTCTATTTGCAGGCGCCGCCACCCTTGCCCTTGCCGGTGCGCACACCGGACTCGCAGGACGATGCGGGGGCCCCGTTGCCGTGCCCGTTGCCCGGCGGCTGCGGCGCGGGCTGCGCCGCCGGCTGCGGCTGCATGACCGGCTGCGGCTGAGCCGGCGTCATCGGCTGCGGCTTGGACCGCGCCTGTCCGGCACCCTGGCTTCCGGGTGCCGGCCTGCCGTTCCCGGCGCCCTGACTCTGCGGCGGTAACTGCGGCTGTGTCCCCGGTTGGGCCACGCCGCGTCCGACCCCCTGGCCGTGCTGCGGCAGCTTCTGCGGTTGCGGACCATGGCCGACGCCGCGGGGCTCGGGCGTGACCGGCCGCTTGTCATGGCCGTACGCATTGCCGGGCGGCACGGGTCGCGGCGGGTACTGGCGTACATGCGCCTCGTGCCGCGCATAGGGGTGCCCGTCGCGGATGACGAGCTTGTGCCGCCGCCGGTCGTCCAGATAGAGGAAGCCGGGGCGCTGCTTCGTCTTCCGCCACGCACCGTTGAAATAGTAGTAATAATAGCCCGTATGGATGTGGTAATAGACCTGCACATCCGGGTAGTAATAATATTCGTAATACACCGGCGGGTGCGGCGCAGGCGCGTAAACCACCCGCGTCCGGGTATGGGCGTGGCCGGTACAGCCGGCAATGCCCGGCAGCAAGGCAATCGCCGCCGTTCCCGTCATCAAACGAATGAAATTCCGTCGGTCCATGATCCGTTCTCCAATGTCGTGGCGACGGCATCAATCGGCCGCAAATGCCGGCCTCCGCCGCTGGCTGATCTGCCGGACCCGGGATGCCGGCGCGCCCTGCCGACAGTCGGCACACCGCAATATCGGGCCGGCACAAATGATCATACCAGGCCGACTTGAACGGAAGATGAACGCGGGAGACGGGTGGACCGACCGGCGGTGACGGCTTCAGGCCTTCGCGCTGTCGCGCGCCGAGACCGTGTCGCGCCACGCTTTCAGGGCGGCCAGCCCGGAGGGCGGCGTGAGCTCCACGGCGCGCTCGGCGAAATCGATGGTGATGAGCGCGTGGATGTCGGCCGCCGTGAAGTCGGGCCCGGCGACGAACGCGCTGTCCTGGAGCCGTTCGTCCAGCATGTCGAGGAACAGCGCGTAACGGCGCTTGCCGCGTTCGGCCAGTTCCGGAATCTGTGCAAAGGCCTCGGCGCTCGGCACCGCCCGGTCCTTGAACCGCTCGGCTCCGTTTCGCAGCACCTCGACGACCGCCTGATAGCCCTCGAGTTCGATCCGGCGCAGCCACTGCTCGACCATCGCCTTCTCCAGCGGCGTCGTGCCCATCAGCGGCGGCTCCGGCTTGATCTCCTCGAAATAGCGCCAGATCGCAAGGCTGTCACAGATCGTCGTGCCGTCCTCCAGTTCGAGTACCGGCACGGTGCAGTTGGGGCTGATCCGGCGGAAGGTCTCCGTGAACTGCTCCTTCTCCCGGATATTGACGGTTTCGATATAGAGCGCGATGCCCTTTTCGGCCGCGAACATCCGCGCCCGGCGCGGGCTCGGGGACAGTGGGAAGTCGTAGAGTTTCATTGCCGGCGTGCCGTGTTCGTTAATCGGGGCCAGCGATGATAGGCACCATTCAGGATATCCGCCACAACGAAAACATGAACATGAATTCACGATGGCGAAACCTTATTGTCAGCCGGCATCTGCCATAGTGCCGGTCAGGCATGCGGTTCGCGATCTCTGCTATCCCCCTTTGATCCTGAATCGGGTCGCAAGCCGCTCGCCCCGGAACCGGAACCCTCACGGGGCAACGGGCGGCAGATCCGGCGGATTGCCGGCAGGGCGCGGAACCGCTTGTTCCCTCCGCGCCCCAACCTAACCGACCCGGCGGCGCACCCCCCGTCCTGCCGCCGGGTCATTCTTTCGGCGCGGGGACAGGACAGTCGGCGGGCTGAAGCGCCGTTCACGCCGGCCAACGGCTGACAGATGAACGATTGCGGCAAACGGGCAAATGGCGGCTTTTTCCGCAAATCCCATACTTAACCCTTCGGAAGCGAATTTCGGAAAATAATAATGCCGGTAATCCGGTTTCATCGTCCGCGACCGGCGTGCCCGCGGGATCTGCCGCTGCGGCGCGGCGGCCGTCGTTACCAGGGGGAGTGATTCGATGAGCAGGTCCGCAAACAGCAAGATCATCGCGGCGATCTTCCGCCGCAGGATGGGCAATGCCAAGAAAACGAAGCTTTTCTGCGACCTGCCGGAAACGAAGCAGCGGCTGCTGCTGGAGCACGGGCAGCTGGAGAGCGGCGAAGATCCCGTGATCGCCTATCTCGGTGGCGATACCAGCTGGTGCCTCGTTACCAACCGTGGCCTAGTCTGGCTCGATCTCGAAGGGGTGCACCGGGCGCACATCTTCGATATTCGGCGCGTCACCCACGACATGGGGGTTGCCCTGCAGCGCGGACAGCTGGACAAGCGGCAGTTCCATGAACTGACCGTGCATTATGCTTCGGGGGACACGGCAGTGATCCAGCTCGAAGCCGGCGCGCCCTTCTATGCGGTGTGGCGCGCCCTCGACTGGATGCTCGACTGGGCCAACCGCCCCGAACAGAAAACCGGGCACGAGAGCCAGGTCGCCTGACCGCGCGGTCCGCTTGCCCCGACCGAACTCCGTACGGTCGCAGCAGAACGGGCACGCGACGGCCCCGACTTCACGCCACATCACGAAGATTTTGGTTTGACGCGAAAGGCGCAGACCTAAAGTGTTGACGCACGAGCATCGACAACCACCGGGAACATCCCAGCAATGACCGATACCATCACGGCCGATCTCTGCGTTATCGGCGCCGGATCGGGTGGCCTGACGGTCGCCGCCGGCGGCGCGCAGATGGGGGCCAGCGTCGCGCTGATCGAAAAGGGCAAGATGGGCGGCGACTGCCTGAACTACGGCTGCGTGCCGTCGAAGGCGTTGCTGGCGGCCGGTCATGCCGCCCAGGCGATGCGCGAGGCCGGACGCTTCGGCGTCGCTTCCGTCGAGCCGGACATCGATTTCGCGGCGGTGAACGGCCACGTCAGAGGTGTCATCGAGGGCATCGCGCCGATGGATTCGCAGGAGCGGTTCGAAGGCATGGGGGTTCGGGTGATCCGTGCTGCGGGGCGCTTTGTCGGGCCGCGAGAGGTCGAAGCGGACGGCCAACGCATCCGGGCCCGGCGCTTCGTGGTGGCGACCGGCTCCACCGCAGCGATTCCCCCGATCCCGGGCATCGACGATGTCCCGGTCCTGACCAACGAGACGATCTTCGATCTCGCGGTGCGGCCGGAGCATCTGCTCGTGATCGGCGGCGGTCCGATCGGCGCCGAGATGGCACAGGCGCACCGTCGCCTGGGCTGCCGCGTGACGGTGCTGGAGATGTTCGGCCTGCTCGGACGCGACGATCCGGAGGCGGCCGGCGTCGTCCGCCGGCGCTTGCTGTCCGAGGGAATGGACATTCGTGAAGGCATCCGGATCGAGAAGATTTCCGGCACGACAGGCGACATCGCCGTTACGCTCGAGCGGGACGGCACCGCCGAGACGGTCCGGGGCTCGCACCTGCTGGTCGCTGCCGGGCGCAAGGTCAATGTCGAGGGGCTGGGCCTCGACGCAGCCGGCATCGAACACAGCCCAAAGGGCATCGTCGTGGACCGACGCCTGCGCACCAGCAACCGGCGCGTCTTCGCCATCGGCGATGTCGCGGGCGGGTACCAGTTCACCCATGTTGCCGGCTATCATGCCGGGATCGTCCTGCGCAACGCGCTCTTCCATCTGCCGGCAAAGGCGAGCCACGATGCCGTCCCGTGGGTCACCTATACCGACCCGGAACTGGCGCAGGTCGGGCTGACCGACGTCCAGGCCAAGAACGAGCTCGGCGACGGGATCAGTATCCTGCGCTGGCCGTTCGCCGAGAACGACCGCGCCCGCGCGGAGCACAGGTCCGACGGCTTCGCCAAGGTCGTCACCGACCGGCGCGGCCGCGTCCGCGGCGCCACCATCGTCGGCCCGCACGCCGGCGAACTGATCCTGCCCTGGGTAATGGCGGTCGCGCAGAAACAGAAGATCGGCACGATCGCTGGCGTCATCGCCCCCTACCCGACGCTCTCGGAGGCCGGCAAGCGCGCCGCCGGCAGCTTCTATGCGCCGAAGCTGTTCAGCGAGCGGACGCGGAAGATCGTTCGCTTCCTGCAGAAATTCTGAGCCTCCGGAAAGCCGGGCGCGGCGGCCCGGCTTCCCGCGGCGGGTCAGATCTCCAGCCCGCGGATGTAGTCGCCCAGCGCGGCCGTGGCCGCGTTGAACGCGTCGCGGGTCTCTTCGGTCTCCGCGAGGATGGTCTCGAGGTTGTCCTCCTGCATGTCGAGCTTCTTCAGATACCGCTGATGCAGGTCGCTGTCGCGCGGAATCCGCGCGAGGTTGTCGCGGATGCGGCGCTGCTCCTCGTGGATGCTGTTGCGCTCGCCCTCGAGCTCCTGCAGCCGGCGCTGGTGCGTATCGACGACATCGCGCAGCTGTGCCAGCTGACGCAACGCTTGGCGCAGCCGCTCGCTCAGCTCGCCGTTGCCGGCATAGGCCAGATAGGTGTCCCGCGACTGGCCGGTCAGCGCAATCGTCTGGACCCGCGGCATCGTCAGCTGCACCGTCACCCTGGCCTGCTGGCCGGCCGCGATGCGGCGGCGGATACGGTACTGGTCGTCGGTCAGCTCGATCTCCTTGGGATCCGGCGTGACGATCTTCCAGCCCTGCTGGCGCGGATGCTCGATCAGCACGTCGCGGTCCTCGTGCGCCGGCGCCTTGATCCGGTAGACGGTGGTCTCCTCGACCTGGTAGGTCAGCTCCAGCACGCCGCGCACGATGCGGCCCTTGGCGATCGCCTGTTTCGATTCGACCTCGCGGTCGATCAGCGTCTTCTGGTCGAGCGCGAAGCTGACCAGCCGCTCGTCGCCGGCGGGCAGGGTCGAAAGCTGCGCGTCGCCGACATAGGAGGCGCCGCCGGGACCAGTCTCGTACAGGGTGATGACGCCGGCCGGCAGCCCGGTCTCCCCGTCGTTGGCCAGCCGCACGGCGGCCAGCGGATGCTTGTCATGGGCGGACAGCTGATAGAGCCCGACCCGCTCCCCGGGAATGTCGCGGTCGATGATCGGCACCAGCACCGACTGGCCCGAGGTCACGTTGACGGCGTGCGGAATCCGGAAGGTCACCTGGGTCGCCGCCTCCTTCGAGGCCGCCGCCACCAGCCGGGCCTGGTTCGGCGGCACCGGCGCCGCAAGAGACGCCATCGGCTCACCGGCCCGCGGCGCCTCGGCCATCGCCCGCTCGCGGCGACCGACATCTCCCTCGTTCCGCATGTCGAACATTCCCATCATCGCCCCTTCGCCGGCGAAGCCGCGTTGGGCCTTGCGGAACTGCTGCTCGTATTCCAGGTTGGCGGCAGCGAGCTCGTCAACGTCGAGGGACACCGCACCCGTATCGGCGCGTGGCATGACCCGGCCGAGAACCTCGACCGGGACTTCCGGCCGGTGCACGTAGTATGCGGAATAAAGCGCCTGGCGGAATGTCACCGGATTGCCGGAGACAATAGTCAGCTCGACGTCCGTCCAGTCCTGGCCGCTCATGTTCTCGATGACCGCCCAGCCCTGCAGCCGCGCCTTGTCCGCCGCGCCGTCGGCGAGGCTCAGCCGGTAGCTCGCCTTCCACAGCGGCGCCGCGACAACGTAGCCGACGCGCACCGTGCGTTTGCCCTTGCCGCGGCTGACGACCTGCAGTGTGCGGCGGTCGCGGGTGCGGTGCTCGGACACCGCGGCAAGCGCGAGGTCGATCTGGGCGCGCAGGTCCGGATCGCTGAAGACGACGGACTCTGCCTCCTCGAAGATGAAGGTCTGCAGCCCCTCCGCGGTGATGACACTGACCCGGTGGTGGGTCACCGAGCGGGCACCGTCGGGCAGCATCGTCGACTCGGGCACGACGCGGACCAGGCGGCCCTCGATCTGGCGCTGCCCGGTCGCCCGGATCCGTGCACCCGGCAGGGCGTTAAGCAACGCGACCGGTGACTGCAGCGCCTCTGGTCCGAACGGCAGGTCCCGGAAGACCTGGGACAGTGGCTCCCGGCCCGGCAGGCGGATCGCGCCGGCGGCGCCGGTGTCGTCGTAGACGACGATGCTTTTCAGCACGTCGTCGACCTGGTCGAGCCGGATCGACAGCGGCAAGGTCGCATCGCCCTCGACCTGCGCTTCGTACTCGAAATAACCAACGCCACCGGCCGACAGCATGACCCGCTTGAGCGTCAGGTCCTGCGCTGCGGCGGCCGCCGGCATCGTCAACGTGGCGGTGGCCAGAATAAGGCTCGCCGCCATCGACAGATGTTTGCTGATCACTGTGACGTCTCCTCGCTGGATTGCGTCCATTAACCATGATTTCGGGCCCGGTTGAAAGAACCGTGACGGCCGGGCCCGACAAGGTATGCCGGCAGGGAGCCGCTTCGATGCCGCCGCAGACAGTTTTTTTGAAGGCGAGAGCTCAGGCGCTCTCCACCTCGGCCGGGACCGAAATGTCGCGCGCGTCGCCAAGGGCGTACACCGTCAGCGGTTTCGAGCGCCCGCGGATGGCGACGGTGTGGGAGTCGCAGGACGGCAGGGAAATGCCGGCGTGCCGGAGCACGGTCTCGGAGACGATGAGCTGGCAATCGTATTCCTTCGTCAGCGCCTCGAGCCGGCTGGCGATGTTGACCGTATCGCCGATCGCCGTGATCGAGGTCGCGCCGCCATATCCCATTTCACCGACGATTGCGGGACCGGCATGGATTCCGATCCCGATGCGCAGCGGTGCGATGTTCTCCAGCACGACGCTCTCGTTTAGCTGCTGCAGGTTCTCCGACATGGCGCGGGCGGCGGCCAGGGCCCGGCGGCACGCCTCGCCGATCGGTCGCCGGATGCCGAAGACGGCCATGACGCCGTCGCCGATGAACTTGTCGATGTGGCCGCCGACGCTCTCGATGGCGCCGCCCACGGCGTCGAAATAGCGGTTCAGCAGAAAGACGACGTCGTAGGGCAACTGCTGCTCCGACATGCGGGTGAAGGAGCGCAGGTCGGCGAACAGGACCGCCACCTCCGACTCATGGCCGTGCGCGACCATTTCGCGCGAGGCCGCGGCGCGCATGCCGTCGGCCGGCAGCACCAGTGGGATCACCGAGACATCGGCGAGTGGGCGGGTCTGGCAGGCAAGGCGCACATTCGGCGGTGCCCCGATCCGCTTCAGCACCTCCCGCTCCTGGCGATTGGGCGGCGGCAGGCGGTCGAGTCCCTGCGAGACCCGCGTCCGGCAGGTCGAGCACCGTCCCCGGCCGCCGCACACTGCCGCCTGCGGATAGTCCAGCATGCGGCCCGCCTCGAGGATGGTCGTGCCGGGCAGGACGGCGGCCCGGCGCCCGGCGGGAAAGGTGACCGAGATCTTGCGCCGCCGGTTGATGCCATCGCGGATCGCGCGGGCCAGCAAGGTTCCGCCCAGCAGCATCCAGAACGCGGCCAGCAGCCCGTCCTTGATCGACGCCAGCAAGGCGGCTTCGTCCGGCCGCGGCGGGTCAACACGAGCGACCAGCGCGGCGGCCCATTCGGCGTCCCCGGTATAGGCGGCGACCGTCTGCGACGCCTGTGCGAAACCGAGGACGCCGAAGGCGGGAACCAACAGTACCGCCCCGTAGGTCAGCGGCAGCAGGCGGGGATACCAGGGCCGGAACCGCAGCCAGAAATGCAGGCCGATGCAGCCGTGGATCCACGCCGCCGTGAACACCGTCAGCTGGCGTACGGTGTTCATCGGGTCGACCACCCACAGGACGTAGAGCACCCAGGCATAGCTGCCCTGCGTTCCGGCGAGCTCGTGGCTGATGCGGGTGCCGACGATATGCGCGACCAGGAGCGGCGGGATCGTCAGGCCGAGCAGCAACTGCGCCGCCTCCCATCCCGCCATGCGCAGCGTGTGGCGGCGGAAGATCGACCATAACGCAAGGGCGAAATGGATCAGCAGGGAGCCGTAGAGCGCAACGGTGCCAGGCGGGCTGCGCCACAGGGCCACGAACAGCTTGCGCCCCCACTCCATCGCGTCGAGCGAGGCGAGGCCGAGCGCGTGATTCGCGAAATGGGTGAGCAGGAACGAGAACAGCACCAGGCCGGTGCCGAGCCGCAGGCGCGTGACGATCTGCGAGCCGCGGGCAGGCTGGTCGGTCAATGCGGCGGCCCCCCGTTGCGCACCGCTATTTCGTCTTCTGCTTCAGCAGGTCCGGGAAGTACCGTCGCAGCTTGTCCATCTTCGGCAGCGCGACGCAGGCGATATAGGGCTGCGTCGGGTTCAGCGCGGCGTAGTCCTGGTGATAGTCCTCGGCCTCGTAGAAGGCGTCGAGCGGCACGACCTCGGTGACGATCGGCGTCGCGAACACGCCGGCCGCGTCGAGCTGCCGGATATAGGATTCGGCCACCTCGCGCTGGGCGTCGTCGGCATGGAAGATCGCCGAGCGGTATTGCGGGCCGATGTCGTTGCCCTGGCGGTTCCGCTGGGTCGGGTCGTGCGCGATGGCGAAGAAGATCCGCAGGATGCGGCCATAGCTGATGCGCGCCGGATCGAAGCGGATCCGGACCACCTCCGCATGGCCGGTGTCGCCCGAGCACACGGCGCGGTAGTTGGCGGTTTCCGCGGCGCCGCCGGCATAGCCCGACACCGCCTCGGTGACGCCGTCGAGCTGGCGATAGACGCCCTCGACGCACCAGAAGCAGCCACCGGCCAGCACCGCGACGGACTCCGCCGGCGCCGAAGCCGGATCGATGTCCTGCGCGGCCTCCGGAACCCGGTCGGGGCTGACGCGCAGGCCCTCACCGGTATTCGCATCCCCGCCAAGTCCGAACAGCATGTCCTGTCTCCTCCGCTGCGCCTGCCGATTGTCCGCCGCATCAGAAACTCTGTACGCGGCCCGCGAATTTCAAGCCCTTCCCGTGGCGAACCGGCTACGGCGCCGGATCCAGCGTCGACGGATCGAACAGCGCCGCCGGGTCCAGACGCGTTGCCGTCAGTCCGTCCTCGTGCGCATAGCGGGTCATCGCCGCGAGCTCGTCGCGGTTGCGCGCGAAACCGTAGGGCCAGATGTCGGCGCCCATGATCTCCTTCGTCTCGGCAAGTGCGGTTGCGACCCAGGGCAGGCTCACGCGCAGCACGTTGATCAGGCCGAGCTCGGCGAGCGCCAGGTCCCGCGCCTCGGTGAACGCGGCCAGCAGGCGGCGCGGCAGGTCCGGATGCGCCGCCGCCAGCTCGCGGCGGACCGCAAGGCAGTGCATGATCGGGAAGAACCCGGTCTGCCGGTGATAGGCGATCTCGGCCGCGCGGTAGTCGGGGAACAGCCGCGCCACCGGCACCTCCGGGTCGGCGAGGCTGGGGGGCGGGCGCGGCGAGACGATGGCGTCGATCTCGCCGGCCGCCAGCAGTCCGTTCAGCGTTGCGTCCGGGGCGATCGGGGCGGCGTCGATGTCGGCCGGCAGGTCGAGCCTGATGCGTTCCGTCTGGCCCGCCTGCTCGACCCCGCCGATGCGCCACCTGGCGTCGCGCACGCCGACGCCGTGCAGGTCGCGCAGGATGCCGCGCACCCAAAGGGCCGCGGTCTGCTGGTACTCCGGCAGCCCGATGGTCCGGGCCTTCAGATCCTCCGGCCGCTCGATGCCGCGGTCGGTCCGCACATAGATCGCGGAGTGGCGGAAGGCGCGCGACAGGAACACCGGGATGCCGACGTAATGCGCGTCGCCGCGCGCGGTCACCGTGATGTGGCTCGACATCGACAGCTCGGTCACGTCGAATTTGCGCTCGCGCAGCGCCGTGCGGAAGATCGCCTCGGGCTCGCCGGGTTCGGCGTCGAAGGTGACGCCGGGCACGGTCACGCGGCCGTCGAGGATGGGCCGCGAGCGGTCGGTTGCGACGCAGGCCAGGGTCAGTCTGAGGTCGGTCACGACGCAAGCCTCTCCTGCTGTAAACGGCGGTCCGGCTGGCCTTCAGCGTAGCGCAGACACGCCATCGGGGACAATCGGAGACATCCTATGGCTTGACGGAGAGCCAAAATACGTTTTGTATACTTGTTGCATTCAAATTTCGGCAACAACGGCGCGAAGGAGCCCTATCGTGGCCTGGACCATCGGGGTCGACGTCGGCGGCACCTTCACCGACTTCTATGCGCTCGAAGAGGCGACCGGCGCGGTGCGCGTCGAAAAAAGGCCGTCGACGCCGGACGACCCCGGCCGGGCGATCCTCGAAGGCTTGCGCGAGGTCGCCGCCGAGCACGGCATCCCGCTGGCCGAGGTCAGGCGCTTCTCGCACGGCACCACGGTCGCCACCAACGCGCTGATCCAGCGCCGGGGCGGCGCGGTGGCGCTCATCACGACGAAGGGCTTCCGCGACCTCCTGGAGATCGGCCGCCAGACCCGCCCGCACATGTACGACCTCTACCGCGACCACCCGCCGCCGCTGGTGTTGCGCCGGCACCGGCTCGAGCTCGACGAGCGCATCGACGCCGCGGGAGACGTGCTGCGCGCGCCCGACGATGCCGCCATCGCCGACATCGTCGCGCAGGTGCGCGCCACCGGCGCCCGGGCCTGTGCGGTCTGCTTCCTGTTCGCCTTTCTCAACCCGTCGCATGAGCGGGCGGTCGCGGATGCGCTGCGCGCGGCCGACCCCGGCCTGCTGGTTTCGCTGTCGTCAGAGGTACAGCCGGAATTCCGCGAATACGAGCGCTTCTCGACCACGGTGCTGAACGCCTACCTGCAGTCGGTGATGCACGACTACGTCCGGCATCTCGAGGCGGGGCTTGCCGACATCGTGCCGAACGCGACCCTCGGCATCAACCAGTCGAGCGGCGGGCTGATGTCGCTCGGCACGGCGCGCGACTTCCCGGTGCGCACCGCGCTGTCGGGCCCGGCCGCCGGCGTCGTCGGCGCCCTGCACGTGGCGAAATCCGCCGGGCGGCCGAACGTCATCACCCTCGACATGGGCGGCACCAGCGCCGATGTCGCGCTCATTCGCGAGGGCCGCGCCGACATCGCCTTCGACCGCAGCGTGGCCGGCTTTCCGATCCGCCTTGCGATGGTCGACATCAACACCGTCGGCGCCGGCGGCGGCTCGGTCGCCTGGTTCGACCGTGACGGGCTGATGAAGGTGGGGCCGCTCAGCGCCGGCGCCGATCCCGGGCCGGCCTGCTACGGCCGCGGCGGCGCCGCGCCGACGGTGTCCGACGCCAATCTGATCCTCGGCCGGCTGTCGCCGCGCGGCCTGCTGGA
>JBFIFO010000124.1:0-12221 GCA_041602815.1 Alphaproteobacteria bacterium
TTCCAGCTCCGTCGTTCCGGTCGCCGCAAGCGCCGTCCACATCAATACCAGCCAATGTCTTAAATTTCCATCAATCGGTGACAACGCGACGGTTCCCGGAGGTCGTCGCAACGCCTGGTCGCGCACCGCTTGCGGCGCCTCGAACAACCGCTACACTCCTCGCAAGATGGAGGACGTAAAGATGAGCGAAACTGTCGGATTCATCGGGCTCGGCGTGCTGGGCTCGGCCATCGCGGGCCATCTCGTCGCGGCAGGGCGGCGCGTCGTGGGGTGCGATATCGATGCTAAGCGCACAACGGATCTCGTTGCGGCCGGCGGCGAAGCCGCGGCGACACCGCGCGAAACGGCGGACCGGGCCGACGTGGTATTTCTCTGCCTGCCGACCGCCGAGTCCCTGCACGCGGCGGTGTCCGGGGCGGACGGGCTGGTGCACGGCGGGCGGGAGGGCCAGATCGTCGTCGAGCTTTCCACATTCTCGATCGCGGACAAGGAGAAGGCCCGCGACGCCCTGGCCGAAGCCGGCCGGATCCTGCTCGACTGCCCGGTAAGCGGCAACCGCATCATGGCTCTCGAGCGCAAGCTGACCGCCTTCGGCAGCGGCGACCTTCTAGCCTGGGAGAAGGTGCGGCCGATCGTCGACCTGTTCACGCGCCGGAGCCATTACGTCGGCGATTTCGGCTGCGGCATGAAGATGAAGTTCTGCGGCAACATCCTGAACCTGGTGCACAACAGCGTTGCGGCCGAAGTCATGGTGCTCGGCATGAAGTCCGGGCTCGACCCGAAAATGATCCACGAGGTGATCAGCGGCAGCGGCTCGTCCTCCGCCATGTTCGAGGTGCGCGGCGCCCTTATGGCGGAGAATGACTATCGCAGGGAGGGCATGAATTTCTCGATCCCGCTGAAGGACTCGCGGCTGATCGCCGAGCACGCCGCCCGCCATCTCGTGCCGACGCCGATCTACCACGCGGCCTTGCAGACCTATTACGCCGCGGTGGCGCAGGGCCACGGGAACGAAGACCAGTCGGCCGTGTGCGCCGCAATGGAGCGGGCCGCGAACTGCGAACGGCGCGCAACCGACGCCGAGAGCCAATAGGGTCTTCTCGCCCGTAACGGGCGCTGCCGCGGCGGACACGACGGTTGCCGGACCACGGGAACGTGATACTCTTACATGCGAGACGGAGGAGGGCCTCGCCATGGCCACCGCAACATTCGCCGCCGGACGGTTCTGGTGCGTCGAGGCGGCCGTCAGGCTCATCCCGGGCGTCACCGCCACGGAAGTCGGGTTCATGGGCGGCCACGTACCGAACCCGACATTCCGGGAGGTCGGCTCGGGTACGACAGGACACGTCGAGGTAGTACGCGTGGAGTACGACCCGGCCAGCGTGAGTTACACCGAACTGCTGAGCTCGTTTTGGCGCTTCCACGATCCGACGCAACGGGATCGCCAGGGTCCCGACGTTGGCAGCGCGTTTCGCTCGGTCATCTTCGTGCACGACGCCGCGCAGGAGCGCCAGGCCCGACATTCCAAGCGCGAACTCGAAGCGTCCGGTCGCCACCGCCAGCCGATCGTCACCGAGATTGTTCCCGCCGGCGCTTTCTGGCGGGCAGAGGAGCACCACCAACGTTACCTGGAGAAGCGCGGCCTCGTGCCGACGTGCTCCGGTTGAGCGTTCGCCGTCGCTTTTTTGCCGGATTGCCGTGATTTGATGACGCCGCGGGGGCGAAATGCCCCTCGGATCATGGCAGGAGGTCGTCGTGCGCGGGATATGTCGGAGTGCCATTCCGTATCTGGCGGCCATCGTCGTCCTGTTGCCGCAAGGGACCGGGGCGCAGCTCCGGCCAGGCAATGCCGAACAGGCGCTGGTCGCGGCGGCGATCGAGCGCACCCGGCACAGGGTCGTCTACGATGGCTCGTACCGTACCCTCGGCTATCCGGGCGGGGACGTGCCGGGCGATATCGGCGTGTGCACGGACCTGGTCATTCGCGCTTACCGGTCAGGACTCGGCATCGACCTGCAGAGAGTGGTCCACGAGGACATGTCCCGGGCGTTCGGCGCCTACCCGCAGATCTGGGGTCTGGATCGGCCGGACCGCAATATCGATCATCGGCGGGTGCCCAACCTCGAGACATTCTTCACGCGGCACGGCCGGTCGCTTGCGGTCAGCGATGACCCGGACGCCTACCGGCCCGGCGATCTCGTCACCTGGCGTCTGCCCGGCAACCTTCCGCACATCGGCATCGTCACCGATCGCCGCTCGGCCGACGGCAGGCGCCCGTTGATCGCGCACAACATCGGCCGCGGGCCGCAACTGGAAGACATGCTGTTCGCCTACCCGATCAGCGGGCATTTCCGGTACCTTCCCGACGATTGACGCGTTGGTCGTATGGTCGCGCCGATGCGGCCGAGCCCAATGTGACGGATTACACGCTAACCGTCCGCCTCGACGATCTCGAAGTCGTGCGTGACGGCCGCCGTCGCCGCCAGCATGACGGTGGCCGAGCAGTATTTTTCGGCCGACAGCCTGACCGCACGCTCGACCGCCGATGGCTTCAGCCCGCGGCCGGTGACGACGTAGTGCGCATGGATCCGCTCGTAGACCTTGGGCACCGATTCGGCCCGTTCGGCCTCGAGCTCGATGACCACGTCGGTCACCGCCTCGCGCGCCTTCCGCAGGATCATCACGACATCGATCGCCGTGCAGCCGCCCATGCCGAGCAGCAGCATCTCCATCGGCCGGATGCCCACCGACGGTTCTCCCGCCCCGGGCAGGCCCTGCATGACGACGGCATGGCCGCTTTGCGATTCCCCGATGAAACGGGATCCTTCGATCCATTTGACACGTGCCGTCGTCGCCATCGGCATCCTCCTGATCTCAACAAATTAGAAACATCTAATATATGTTGGACATCGGCGCGGTCGCCGCCAGCTGACGCGATGTCGCATGCCGGCATTGACGGGCGCAACATGTTTGCAGTTTATGCCAAGCCGATTCTTCGGGAATGAGCCCTACGTCGAGACAGGCAAGAACGTCCGCGATCACCTCGACTGGGTACCATCAGTGCGGCGGACGTTTTCTCAGCCTCGACGACTCGTGCTTGCCCGGAACCGGGACGGATAGACATGCATATCGAAGATTCTGCGGGTCGATGGCGGCACTATGGGCTGGCAACCGGACGGGCGCGTCGGACAGGTGGCGTCAACGAGACGCCGCGTGCCGGATTTGATGGCTATTCGACTCCGTGGACCGCCACGCGGTCGCCGTCGATGACGTGTTTCAGCGCCGCGATGTCACCCATCGCGCGCGCCCACACATCGCCCGACCGCCGCGGCCCGCGACGCCGGTTGCGCGTGAACGGCGCGATCCCGAAGTCGATGCCGCACGTCCCGCTCCTGCCACAGAGGACAAAATCGCCGGGCCGGCCCATGGCCGGCAGTCCCGAATGTGGCGGGACGGGACCGGGCGCGGAAAAGACCACCGCACTGTCGGCGACCCGCGCCATCGACAGGAACGGCAGGGAGCTGCGTATGGCTTCCCCGGCAGGCGTGTCGAGCAGCTTCGCGTAAAGCTCGACCGGACCGATCGTGATCTTGATTCGTCTCACCGTCTCCTCCCGACGTAGCGGACGCACGTTCTTGTTCGTTATTGAGGAGGAAACGCCGCGACCACCCGGAATCATTCCCTGCCTCGCAGCAGATTTTTTTCGACCCGATGTGGAAGTGGTCCTTTGCCCGGCGCGTGCTGGCAACGCAAAAGGGCCGGGCGCAGCGCCCGGCCCTTTTGGAAAACATTGGTGGACGAGGTCAGAACGTCCAGGTCCAGCCAGCCGTGGCCTCGAACTGCCACATCTCCAGCTCGACCGTACCGCCGCCGAGGAAGGCGGGGACCGTGCCGTTTATGCTGCTGGTCGGCGAATACATGACGCCCAGCACCAGCGCGCTGTTGGGGGTCGCCTGCCAGGTCATGCCCGCCGTGTAGTGCTGCTCCTGCACACCAGGTGCCAGGACGTTGAACAACACTTCATTGCCCGGGATTGGATTGTCGTTCAGGCCGATTCCGCCGCGCACCTTGATCGTCGGGCTGGCTTCCCACTCGACGCCCAGCTTGTAGGCGTTGATCGTCTCCCAGCCGAATCCGGCGCCACTGTCCGCGCCGAGCAGACCCGGCGCACCCAGCAGGAAATTGTTGATGGAGTTGGCGATCGAATCGATATCGCCATAGAAAATCCGCTTGTAATCGAAGGCGACTGTAACCCCGGCGCCGGAGCTCCAAGACAGTCCGGCCTGCAGCGCCGGCGGGATATCGAAATCGCCCTGCTCGGCAAACAGCCCCGAATACTTGTCGAACTCCGACATGTAGATCCGCGTCTGGTAGCTCGCCCCGAACCGGAACCCGGATGTGAGATCGGCCTGGATGCCGATCTTGCCGCCATAGCCGTAGGAGGTGTCATAGTCGCGGTTGGTCAGGTTGGCCGGATTGCTGGAGTTTCCGGCGAAAGCACCGATGCCAAACGCCTTGAAGCGCTGCGCGGCAAGGATAGGGCTGACGCCGACGGAAATCCCCGGGGTCAGATCTCGGGCATAGGTCAGCTGCAGGAACGCCTGGGCCAGGTCGACGCCCGTCTTTCCGCCGCCGAACGGGCCGACGGGATCATCATAGGTCGTGTTCATGCCGCCATTGCCGTACAAGGCCCAGCCATAGGACGACACATCATCGATGGCATAGCTTCCGGCCAGCGAGGGAATGAAGAAGTAGTTCCGGTCGCTTTCGTAATTGCCGGGAACGGCGGCGACGGTGCCGAAAATTGTGCTTTCCCGGCGCGGGCTGAAGATCGATATGTCGACGTTAAACTGTGGGTCCACGAGTGTCAGAGACGCCGGATTGGTCGCCTGCGACATGGCGTCGAACCCGGTGGCGACGCCGGCGCCGGCCATCGATTTGTTCACGGCGCCGAAACCGTGCGAGAAATACCCCTCTGTCGCCTGTGCGGGCGCGCATACGACAATCGCGGCGGTAGCGCCCACTGCGCAGCTGTACAGTACCTTCTTCATGCTACCTCCTGAGTGTGAAGACCGAGATGCCAACTTGCTGTGTTCAGGAGTTCCCGCCCACGCCCTCTTTCCTGGCTTGTTGACGGAAGCACCAGACGCACCCCCTGTCTTGGCTCATGCCCGCCGAACCGAGCGAGCAAGGTGTGTTATATTTCTCTAAATTAACATCATCTAATGTATTGTGCAAAAAAAATATGTGGTTAACCGCCAAATAGCAGTCCGTTACATGCGAAACCAAATCCGTGTTTGTTTAACAAATAATAACGACTGACTTATGTCGTATGGTATGTATTTGGCGAATATTATCGTAGAGCAGACATACAGACTTGTCACCTGAGCGAAAGTCGTCAGATTGAAAGGCCAAGCAGCCTAAATACAGCCCAGCACAAAATGCTGCGAATACAGGCCGCATGACCGCCCCGAAGCGTCATGATAAAGGTCAGCCTTGCGTATACTTGCAGGACGTTAGCGGCAACTCGGATTGTCGAACAGAAACGGCCCGGGGCGTCACATCCCGGGCCGGTTGATGATTTTTCCTTATTTTCCAGGCGTTTCGCGATCCCGTCAACCCGTGTGTTTGATGACGAACACGTAAACGCCGTCTTCGGTCTTGGATTCCAGCAACTCGTTCCCGGTCGTGCGGCAAAATGCCTCAAAGTCCGCGACCGACCCGGGGTCGGTTGCCTGGATTTCCAACGTGCCGCCCGCGGGCACGTCCTTCAATGCCTTCTTCGCCTTGAGAATCGGCAGCGGGCAGTTCAGCCCCTTGGCGTCGAGCACCTGATCGGCCATGTGTGGTTTCTCCTTGCTGGTTTCGTCGCGTTGCGAAAGGTCGGCCGGATGCCGCCTCAAATGAACAGGTTGATGTCGGATTTGGTCGCCGCGTCGATATAGGTCGCCGCACCACCAAGCTCGTGGCCGTCGATCAGGTCCTCGCGCTTGTATTCGAACAGGTCCAGCGTCATCTGGCAGGCGATCATGCGGATCTCGGATTCGATCGCGGCCTCACGCAATTCCTCGATCGACGCCACGCCCTTCTTCTTGATGAGGTTCTTCATCATGACGGTCGCCGCCTTGTCGACGCCGGGCAGCATGCCGACCATGTTCGGCATCGCCATATGGCCACCCATCATTGGCATTTCCATTGCCGCATTGCCGAGCGGGGTAATCTGGAGGTTGAGCTTCTTCTTCAGGAGGCCGAGGCCGTAGAACGTAAAGAACATCGTGACGTCCAGCCCCATAGCCGCAGCTGTCGTGCCGATAATGAAGGGCGGATAGGCCCAGTCCAGCGAACCCTTGGTCACGATGATCGACATACTCTTCGCGTTGTTGTTCTCCGACATCGTCGCAATTCCCTTTCGAGATCAATGCCCTGTCCCGACAGAATTGTCGAAATTGGGCGCGCCAGCGAGGCGGCAAGCGACCCGGGCGCGTTATTTCATTAGAAGATTGTAATAATCGAATATGGAAGTCAAGCAGCGCACGGTGGCGTGCCATCACTTCCCATTGATCGGGCGCAGCTGCCACTGCGCTGGGCGGTGATCCCGCCATAGCGCGGCGCGCTCTCAACCGGTGTGTTGGGCGTCAGAAGGCCGTCGAGAAACGCACGCCGATGCCGTATGCAGGCGGCGCGTCGGCATCGTGCCCGGGTTCCAGCTGCATCATCAGCCAGCCCGACAGGCTTCCGCGGGTCCCGACGGTCTGGTCGTAAGCAAGCTGCAGGTCGATCTCCCGGCCGGTCGGCACCAGCGAAACCCGCTCGGAATCCTGCACAACCGTCTTGTCCAGTTGATAGTCGACCGGCACGGTCAGATTGGCCGAAGCTGCATTGACCCGCAGTGGCTGCCCCGCCAGAAATCCGATCCGCGCGCCGGTGCCCAGTGCGTCGTCCTTGACGATGCCAAGCCCGAAAGCATCCGCGCGGGCGCCGCTCCAGTCGCCCAGGAGGCTGGTCCCGTCGGCCGTCATGTCAGTCGTCCCCAGCGTATAGCTGCCGAGCAGTTCTACGCCCGCGCCGAGCGGCAGACGGCCGCCGAGGATGTAGAACCGGCTGTTGGCCCCCTCGACCGCGAAGCCGCCATCCGCGTCGCTGCCGAGGAAGCCGCTACGCTCGTCGACATTCGAAAACCGCGCCGTCAGGGCGGCACCGCCCGGGAATTGATGGGCAAACGCGATTTCGCCGATCCGCGCGTTGCCGGTGTCGCCATCCGGCTGACCATGCTCGTCGACCAAGCCAACGGTCACCACACTCCCGTCACCGAGCCCGCGGCTTGCCGTGAAGGCCGCTCCGGCGCCGACCAGCCCGTGTTGCGGATTGAAAAGCTCGTCGGGCATCCAGAACAGGCTTGCTGCCGGGGCGACTGCGATGTCGGCAACCATCTGCGCCGGCGTTACGTCGTAGCCGAGGCGGTAGGCGGTGCCGTCGCGCCCCGAGAACGCCAGGCTCATGCCGCGCACGTCGCGCTCTGCCTCTTCATCGGACGCCATGCCGATGGAGTCCCATCCCCGTGCGGTGCTCGCCTGGTCTGCCACGCCAAGGGAGACTCTCGCACCGTTGGGCAGGCCGGTTTCGACCGACTGGATGCCGCCGGCCAAAAGAGCGTCGAGACCGAAGTTCCGGTCGGCACGAACGATACGCCCATCCAAGCCGGCAACGAAATTGCGATCGAAATCATCCAGGGCGAAGGCCTGCGCAAGCAGCGTCGAGCCGTTGAGCGCGTTGCCGAAGGCCGGGCCCAGAGACAGCGAGGTATCATCCAGCGAAACGGTTTGGCCTGTGGTGGAACCGGAAATCGGGATCGCCAGGCTACCGACGGGCTGCATTGCGGCGTTCAAATTCAGCAACCCGTGGCCGTACACGACATCCACCCCGGCCGCACCCAGATCGGTTGCCGTCGTCAGCAGGATACTCACGACATCCGAAGGGGGTAGCATCGGCCAGGTCTGGATCAGCAATGCCGCCGCGCCTGAGACATGCGGCGTAGCCATCGAAGTCCCGGAGTAGACCGCGTAGGTGTCGCCGGGAACCGTCGAAAAGATGTTTACGCCGGGCGCTACGAGGCAAAAATCCTTGGCCGAACCGCATTCGTTGGAAAAGGCCGCGATTGTGCCGGTACTGTCAACGGCGCCCACGGCGATCAGCTGGCCGCTGGTGTTGACGGTCGGAGAGCCCGCGTACATTGCAGGCCAGCCGGGTTCCGTGGCTCCGTCGTTGCCCGTGGCCGCAACGATGATAGAACCAGAATTCATTGCACGACGCAGTTCCTGCTCGAACTGGAAGCTGAGGGGGAGGGGACCGCCGAGGCTCAGATTGATCACATGTGCCTTTCCGGTTGCATAGCGAATCGCGTTGATAAGGTCGCCTTCGTAAAACACCGAACACTGGGCGGGCCCGCCGCAAAAAATCGGATCGGCAATAACGGTATCTGTGCGGATCGCCAGGATCGTTGCGTCGAAGGCAACGCCGTGCATCCCGAGGTCGTTCTTTTCCGCAGCGATGGTCCCTGACACGTGCGTTCCGTGGCCATCCTCGTCCGTGACAGGGTCTCCGCGCACGATGTCGATGCTGTCCAGGGAGACATTGGCGTCGAGGTCGCTGTGGTCGGTTTGAATCCCGGTGTCGATCACCGCCACCACGACGCCGCCGCCATAGGCCCCCTTGGCGTAGGCATTCTGGGCACCGATCTGGTTGAGGCCGTAATTGGCGGAAAATTCCACGGTCTCGAAATTCGCCGGCGGCTGTTGACCTGCCACAGGATCGGGTGCGGGCAGGTTGTCATTGCGAAAGGCGAACGGATCGCTGACGTCGGTGGCACAACCCACCAGGGCCAAAGTCATGCCGAGGCCGATGCTGACTTTCAGTATCTCCAAGGTGAATCTGCCTTCCAAACCGGACACCCAACGGTCATCTACGGTCTAAACCAAGGGACATAATCGACGATGGGTATGAATCGGCGGTTAAACCGAGAATGCCTCTAAAATGCCGGGTATCGACGTTGCCGCCGCCAGATCCATGGGCTAGAACGCAGCTTTTGGGGCACAGAGGATCCGGATGATGAGCGAATCGGCGCAGATGGAATTTCCTGTCTCTTGGGACGAGTTGCACCGGTATGCGCGGGCCCTGGCGTGGCGACTGCACGAACAGGGGCCGTTCAAGGGAATCGTTGCCATCACCCGCGGCGGCCTCGTCCCGGCGGCCATCGTTGCCCGGGAACTCGACATCCGGCTGGTCGACACGGTCTGTATCGCGTCGTACGAACACAAGGACCAGGGCGCGACGACAATCCTGAAAGGCCTGGACAGTGACGGCGAAGGCTGGCTGATCGTCGACGATCTCGTCGACACCGGGACCACGGCGAAGGTGGTGCGGGATATGCTGCCGAAAGCGCATTTCGCGACGATCTACGCGAAGCCGGCGGGCCGGCCACTGGTCGATACGTTCATTACCGAGGTCAGCCAGGATACCTGGATTCTTTTCCCCTGGGATGTGGAATTGACCTACGCGAAGCCGATTTCGGACCGGGGCGCAGTGCGCTAGCGCGTTGTCCGTTAAGGTCGCTTCAGCCCGCTCCCCCAACCCGGCCACCCGCGGCGTACGATGTCGTTGGGTCGCCGGGCGGGAAGGCGGGCCGGCGCCGATTCCATGTAACTGGATAGTCCGCTAGCGGCCGTTCCCGGATCCTTCGTGTCCTGCCACCGCGACGCCGACGCGCGACGAGCATTGTCGTTGCGCCCTACGCTTTGACGATCAGCTCCCGTGGCGTGCGAGCCAGCGGCTCGGCGCCGGCTTCCGTCAGGTGGATGCATTCGCTGATCTCGATGCCCCAGTCGTCCTGCCAGATGCCGGGGATAACATGGATCGTCATATCGGGTTGCAGCACCGTCTTGTCGCCCGGCCGCAGGCTGATCGTGTGTTCGCCCCAGTCCGGCGGGTAGTTCAGCCCGCAGGAATAGCCGATCCTGGACTCCTTGACGATGCCGGCCCGGGCGATGATCCGGCGCCACACGCCCTCGACCTCCTCGCAGGTCAAGCCGGGCCGTGCTGCGGCGATGACGGCATTCAGCCCTTCGACGACCACCTTTGCCGTATCCGTCAGTTTCTGCGGCGGGGAGCCGAGGAACACCGTGCGCGCCTGCGGGCAGTGATAGCGCATGCGACAGCCGGCGAGCTCCAGGATCGTCGCCTCGCCAGAGGCGAAGGGCCGGTCCGACCATGTCAGATGCGGCGTTGCGGTGCCGGCGCCGCTCGGCAGCATCGGCACGATGGCGGCGTAGTCGCCGCCGAATTCAGCGGTCCCGCGCGCCTGCGCGGCGAGGATCTCCGCTGCCGCGTCGCACTGGCGCGCGCCCGGCGTGACCGCGGCGATCGCCGTCTCCATCACCTTCTCGAGGATGCGCGCCGCCTGGTGCATGTAGGCAAGCTCTTGCGGCGACTTGATCATGCGGATCCAGTTGACCAGCGTGTAGGCGTTCTTGAAGGTGGCGTTGGGCAGGCTTTGATGCAACGCCTCGGCGCCGGCCGCCGTGAAGTAATAGGCGTCCATCTCGACGCCGATGGTGCCCCGTGCCAGACCGCGCGCCTCCAGCACTTCGGCGACGAAGTCCATCGGGTGCATTCGCTTGTTCTGTACGTAGTCGTCGGGGTAGCCGACGAGATTGCTGTCGTCGAGAAAGGTCGTGACTTTCGCACCGTTGAGGTCGATCCCGCGGACGACGCAGAGCGGCTCGTCGAGGGCCAGCGCCACGACAACGACCTGGGGCGTGTAGAAGGACCAGCCGTCGTAACCGGTCAGGTAGTTCATATTGGCGGGGTCGGCGACAAGCAATACGTCGAGTCCGAACTGCATCATGCGCAGCTTGGTGTTCTCGATTCGCTCGAGATATTCGTCCTTTTCGAAGGCCAGCATGCCGTCCTCTGCCGTGTCCGCCCGCAAGCAGCCGCCGATGGTACCGGCAATCTCTTACCAGATTGCAAAGACCGGCGCCAAGCGCCGCACGGCCCGCCTCGTCTTGTAAGAGTCGTCCCGCGGCGGCGACCGGAAGCCCGGTTAACTTTGCATTTCATATTTTCCGGCAAAACATGTCTGGTTGCGCGCGCTGCGCGGACGCACGAAAGGGGACGGCCATGGAACTGCTGCTCATCTTGACGCTGCTGGCTTTTGGCGGGCTGCTGATCGCATCGCCGGTCATGGCAATCGTCGCCCTGGTCAAGATCAGCGATCTTCGGGCCGATCTTGCGCGCACCAACCGCTCGCTACGCGATCTGCACGGACGGGTGTCCGGCGCCGCCGCACCGGCACCGGGGGAGCGGCCGGAAACTCCGCCAGTGCCGGCGCCGACACCGGAACCGGCTGTTCCCGAGCCGGCAGCCGAGCCGCCGCGCGTCGCCGCCTCGCCCTCGCCGCCGCCGACGTCACCGCCAGAGCCGCCGGCGCCGGCGACCGCGGCGACGGGCGGCCCCAAGAAGAGCGGATTCGAAGAACGACTCGCGCCGCTGGTGTTGCCGGTGGTGGGCGCTGTCGCGGTGGCTTTTGCCGTGGTGTTCCTGGTCCGCCATGCGATCGAGATGGATTGGCTCGGGCCGAAGGTGCAATGCGCCCTCGGCGCGGTCATCGGCGTCGCGCTGATCTTCGGCGGCGAGCTACTGCGCCGCCACCCTGCCGAACGGAAGATCGCGGCGCTAAAACCAACCATCGTCACGCCGGCGCTGGTCGCGGCCGGCGTGTCGGCCCTGTTCGTCAGCATCTATGCAGCCTATGCGCGGTACGACCTGCTGGCGCCGCTGCCCGCATTTGCCATGCTGGGCGCGGTCTGGGCCACCGCCATCGTGCTGTCGATCAACCACGGCCCGCTCGTCGCCGCGCTTGGCATTCTCGGCGGCTTCCTGGTGCCGGGTCTGGTCCAGACCGGCCATCCGTCCGCATACTCCCTTTTTCCGTATCTGACCGCGGTGAATGCGGCGGCCCTGGCGGTGCTGCGCTACAAGGGCTGGGGCTGGCTCGCCTGGGGCGCGCTGGCCGGCGCCGCCTCGTGGCCCGTGATTTGGATGATCGAGCAGTGGTACAATCTCGGCGCGCCGGCGGTCGGCGGCTATCTGACCGTGACCGCGATCCTGTTCACCTACCTGCCGGCCGGCCTTGCCCGGCACAACACGGCGGTGGCCTGGCCGAA
>JBFIFO010000125.1:0-12194 GCA_041602815.1 Alphaproteobacteria bacterium
CGCTCGACGCTGAAATAGCGCTGGGCGATGGTGTACAGCTCTTCGCCGGCACGGGTCAGCGTCACCCGCCGGCCGCGACGGTCGAACAGGGCGACGCGGTAGCCATCCTCCAGCGCCCGCACCTGGACGGTCAGGGTCGGCTGCGTTACCCCCAGCGCGCGTGCGGCGGCGGAAAAGCCGCCTTCTCGCGCCACCGCATGGAAGGCCTTGAGCTGGGCGTGGTTCATGCGCACGTGTCTATAGATCTAATCTATATAATCCATAAATCGAATTCATTTTACAAATACTAAATTCTGGCACAGGGTCCCGACCGTCCCGACTCGACTGCGTCCAGGAGGACCGCACCCATGAGCGCCGCAACCCACGCCGCCGGACGCGCCGTGCGCACCGGCAATGACGAGTTCCTGCTCACCCCCGGCCCGCTGACCACCTCGCTTGCGGTCAAGCAGGCGATGCTGCGCGACTGGGGCAGCCGTGACAGGCAGTTCATCGCGCTCAATGCCCGCATCCGCGAGAAGCTGGTGGCGATCGCAGGAGGGGAGGGGGATTTCGTCTGCGTCCCCGTTCAGGGCTCGGGCACTTTCGCCGTCGAGGCGACGCTGGGCACGCTGCTGCCGCGCAACGGCAAGATGCTGGTGCTGGTCAACGGCGCCTATGGCGAGCGCATGATGAAGATCGCCAAGTATCTCGGCCGCCCGGCGATTGCGCTCTCCTGTGCCGAGGACCGCACGCCGGATCTGGAATCGCTCGACGCGCTGCTGGCCGAGGATGCGGCGATCACCCATGTCGCCGCGGTCCACTGCGAGACGACGAGTGGCATCCTCAACCCGATCCGCGAGATCGCCGACATCGTCGCCAGGCGCGGAAGGAGCCTCATAATCGACGCGATGAGCGCCTTCGGCGCGCTCCCCCTGGATGTCCGCACCGTGCCCTGCGACGCCATCGTCGCCTCGTCGAACAAATGCTTCGAGGGCGCGCCGGGCATGGCCTATGCGATCCTGCGCCGCGCCGCGCTGGAGGCGTGCGAGGGCAACGCCCATTCGCTGTCGCTCGACCTGTACGATCAGTGGCGGGCGATGGAGGGCAACGGCCAGTGGCGCTTCACGCCGCCGACCCATGTGCTGGCGGCCTTCGATCAGGCGCTCGCGGAATTCGAGGCGGAGGGCGGCGTCGCCGCGCGCAACGCCCGCTATGCGGAGAACTGCCGCACCCTGGTCGGCGGCATGCGCGATCTCGGCTTCGAGACCCTGCTGCCGGACGAGCTGCAGGCGCCGATCATCGTCACCTTCCGCATGCCGGCCGACCCGAAATTCGATTTCGCCGCCTTCTACGACCGGCTGGCGGCGCAGGGCTACGTGATCTATCCCGGCAAGCTGACCGTCGCGCCGACCTTTCGCATCGGCTGCATCGGCCAGCTGGTGCGTGAAGACCTCGAGGCCGCGCTGGCGGCGATCCGCGGGACGCTCGAGGCGATGGGTGTGACGCACTGCGCCCCCGCCGCAAACGCCGCGGAGTGAGGGAGAGAGCATGAAGAGCATCGAAGTCAACGGCCGCCGCTACGGCTGGCCCGAGTTCCCGACGGTGGTGGTCTGCATCGACGGCTCCGAGCCGGGCTATATCGAGGAGGCGGTGAAGGCCGGAGCCGCGCCGTACCTCGCCCGAATCACCTCGCGGTGCAGCGACCTGCGGGTCGACTGCGTGGTGCCGACCTTCACCAACCCGAACAACCTGTCGATCGTCACGGGGCGGCCGCCGTCGGTGCACGGGATTTCCGGCAACTACTTCCTCGACCCCGACACGGGCGAGGCGGTGATGATGAACGATGCGAAGTTCCTGCGCGCGCCGACGATTTTTGAGGCCTTCCAGAAGGCCGGCGCGAAGATCGCCATCGTCACCGCCAAGGACAAGCTGCGCGGCCTGCTGGGTCACGGTCTGATCTATGGCGAGGGCGGGGCGATCTGTTTCTCGTCCGAGAAATCCGACAAGGCGACGCTGGCGGGGAACGGCATCGAGGACGTGAACGGCATGGTCGGCATGGCGGTGCCGGACGTCTATTCGGCGGCGCTGTCCGAGTTCGTCTTCGCCGCCGGCGTGAAGCTTATGGAAAGCCGCCGGCCGGACATCATGTATCTCTCGACCACCGACTATATCCAGCACAAGCACGCCCCGGGCTCGGAGGGCGCAAACGCCTTCTACGCGATGATGGACGGCTACCTCGCGCGCCTCGACGCCATGGGCGCGGTGATCGCGCTGACCGCCGATCACGGCATGAATGCAAAGCACGGCGCCGACGGCGCGCCTGCGGTGATCTACCTGCAGGACCATCTCGACGAATGGCTCGGCGCCGGCGCGGCGCGCGTGATCCTGCCGATCACCGACCCCTATGTGGTGCATCACGGGGCGCTCGGCTCCTTCGCGACGGTCTACCTGCCGGACGGAACGGATGCGGCCGACAGGCTGCGGGCGCTGGACGGGATCGACTACATTGAGCCCAAGGCGAAGGCCTGCGCCGAATTCGAGCTGCCGGAGGACCGCATGGGCGATCTGGTCGTGGTCTCGGCCAAGGGGGTCGTGCTCGGCACGAAGGAGTCCGAGCACGACCTGTCCGGCCTCGACGTGCCGCTGCGCTCCCATGGCGGCATCTCGGAGCAGACCGTGCCGCTGACCTTCAACCGCGCCATCGGCGGGCTCGACGCCGCGCGCCGGCTGCGCAACTTCGACGCCTTCGATCTTGCGCTCAATCACGCACAGGCGGCCGCGGCTGCCGCCGAATGAGGATAAACCGATGTCCGTCGCAGAAACCTGGACCGAATCCCCCCGCTTCGAGCCGATGCGCATCGCCGGCCGCAAGGTGGCGGCCGACGGTATCGTCGAGGTCCGCTATCCCTTTACGAACGAGGTCATAGGCCAGGTCCCGGCCGGCGATGCGCGGCACGCGAAGGAGGCCTTCGAGATCGCGGCGAACTTCAAGCCGAAACTGACCCGCTACGAGCGCCAGCAGATCCTGCAGAAGACGGCAGAATTGCTGGTCGGGCGCAGGGACGAACTGTCGGACCTGATCACGCTGGAGCTCGGCATATCCAAGAAGGACTCGCTCTACGAGGTTGGCCGCGCCTTCGACGTGTTCACGCTCGCGGGCCAGCTCTGCATCCTCGACGACGGCGAGATCTTCTCCTGCGACCTCACCCCGCACGGCAAGTCGCGCAAGATCTATACGAAACGCGAGCCGCTCAAGGCAATTTCGGCGATCACGCCGTTCAACCATCCGCTCAACATGGTGGCGCACAAGATCGCGCCGTCGATCGCCACCAACAACTGCATGGTCTGCAAACCGACCGAGCTGACGCCGATGACGGCGCTGTGGCTCGCCGACGTGCTGTACGAGGCAGGCCTGCCGCCGGAAATGTTTTCCGTAGTCACCGGCTGGCCGCAGGACATCGGCGCGGAGATGATCACCAACGAGCATATCGAGCTGATAACGTTTACCGGCGGCGTGGCGGTCGGCAAGATGATCGCCGCGAAGGCAGGCTATCGCCGCACGGTGCTGGAACTCGGCGGCAACGACCCGCTGATCGTCTGCGACGATCTGTCCGACGACGATCTGGCCAGGGCCGCCGAACTCGCCGTCGCCGGGGCCACGAAGAATTCCGGCCAGCGCTGCACTGCGGTCAAGAGGATCCTCGCGCAGGAGGCCGTCGCCGACCGCTTCGTCGAACTGGCCCTGGAGAAGGCGAAGAAGATCAGGTTCGGCGACCCGATGGACCCCGAGACCGACCTCGGCACCGTGGTGCATGAGGAAGCGGCGAAGCTGTTTGAAAAGCGCGTCTACGACGCGGCGGAGCAGGGCGCCAGGGTGCTCTATGATCCGGGCCGCAAGGGCGCGGTGCTGCCGCCGATCGTCGTCGACCACGTGCCGCATGAAAGCAAACTGGTGATGGAAGAGACGTTCGGCCCCATCGTGCCCGTCGTGCGCGTGCCCAACGACGACGCCGAGACTATCAAGATCTCCAATTCCACCGCCTTTGGCCTGTCGTCGGGCGTCTGCACAAACCGGCTGGACCGCATGACCGCCTACATCGAAGGGCTGAACGTCGGCACGGTCAACATCTGGGAGGTCCCCGGCTACCGGATCGAAATGTCTCCCTTCGGCGGCATCAAGGATTCCGGTCTCGGCTACAAGGAAGGCGTCATCGAGGCGATGAAGAGCTTCACCAACGTCAAGACCTACTCCATGCCCTGGCCGGCGTGACCGGGTGACGCCGCAACCCGAACCGCGTCACGCTACCAACGACCCCCGCCCGGCAAGGCGCCTAACTCCGCCCTATTCGACAATCTCGTCCGCCCAGACGCGGAAGCCTTCGAGGGTGTTGGGGCCGAACGTCGTGGTGATGGCGACGTCCGCCGCGTCGCGGCCCTGCGCGATGAGGATCCGGCCGATGCGCGGCGTATTGTTGCGCGGGTCGAACATGTGCCAGCGACCGCCGAGATAGGCCTCGAACCAGGCCGCGAAATCGCCGGGCGGATAAGGCGGCGGCGTGCCGGCGTCGCTGAGATAGCCGGTGCAGTAGCGCGCCGGGATGTTGAGCGCCCGGCAGAACGCCACGGCGAGATGCGCGAAGTCGCGGCACACCCCGACGCGCTCCTCATACGCTTCGGAGGCCGTCCGGGTCACCCGCGCGTGCTCGTAGCCGAAGGTGACGTGTTGATGCACGAAATCGCAGATCGCCTGCACGCGCGGCCATCCAGGCGCCGCCTCGCCGAACAGGGTCCAGGCGAGGTCCAGCAACCGGTCGCTGTCGCAGAATCGGCTTGCCAGCAGGAAGACCAGAGCTTCCTCGGGAAGCTCCTCGACGGGAACCTGCCTTGCGTCCGGCACCGCCGGATCGGGCCGGCCGGTGTCCCGCACGACGAAGTCGGACGAGATCACCGTGCGGCCGGCCGGGGCGACGATCCTGCTGCACCAGTTGCCGAAGCCGTCGCGGTAGCCGGAGACCGGAACCGAGGGGCTGATGATCATGTTGTCGGGCATCGCGAGGTCCGAGACGCGTGAGAAATGGATGTTCAGCATCAGGATCGCCGGAGTCGGCTGCGGGAACGCGTATTGCAGTTCGTAACCGACCCGGAAATTCATCTCGTTCTCCACTATTGCAGGAGCATGCCTGGCCGATCAGACTTCGCTGTCGCGCTTGGGAATGCGTCCAGTGGCGGCCACGGGCATTAACGATAACCTCATGGGCCTGAAAACGCGAATGCAATCCGGGAATGGCCATGAGGAGACGAGGGGCGCGCGGGTCTCCACGGCATGCTGGCGCTGTTATTCCTGAGGCTGTGCCTGTCTGCGGGCGATGTCGTAGTCCATCAGCGCCGATTGGGCCGCCCAGCGGAGATCGGCGTCCGGTGATTCCGCGGCTCGTTCGAGGGCGGCAAGCCCGTCCGCGCCGAGGGCGGCCAGGACGTGGCCTGCCAGCATGCGCAGAACGGCCCGCTCGTCGCCCAGCATTTCCACCAGCACCGGAATGTCGGCCGGGCCGACCTCTGCCATCACGGCGTCGACCGTATGGCTGTTGAACGACCAGGTGAGGTGCCCGCTGAAATGCAGGTTGCGCCGGGCGAGGCAGGCGATCTCGTCATAGCGCGTGGCCACCAGGCAGATCCCGTATTTCGGCCACGCCACGTAACCGACCATCCACGTGACGCCCAGGATCAGGAGCACAGCAAGCAGGCGGCCCAATCGTTTCACGGCGCTATCCCGGTAATTGCCTGGTCGTGCATCATGCCCTCCAGGTCGGCTTTTTGCACCCAGGCAATCTGAATCACATCTGCGCCCGCCGGTCACGTCCCTGTCCGCGTCCGCAAGACTTGGGAGCGGTCATTCAAACCGCTGCCCGATCGCCGCGATGCTGGACATCGGCGGCGCAAGGACCACCTTTACCTTGGATCGGCCGACGCGGAAGCCCCTTACCCGCAGCGCGACGCTGCGGTATGATCGGCAGAGAATGGGCTTAAGTCCATGATCTTGCTGAACGAACGGGTCCGTCCGTGTGCGGCCTGTTGTGTTGCGACCGGCTCGAGGTAAAGATGCGTTTCCTGTTCCGCGGCATCGCGGGGGTTGTCCTGATGGCCGCCACGGCGGGCCTCATTGCCATCGGCGTGTGGCGCCTGATGGAGGCTCGGGAGGCCGGGCAGGCGCGCCATCACGGTCCGGAGGAACGCAGCTTCGTCGTCCACGCGGCGACGCTGGAGCAGGCCGTCGCGCACCCGAAGATCGTCGCCTATGGCGAGATCCGCAGCTGGCGCAGCCTCGAGCTGCGGGCCTCGGCCAGCGGGCGCCTGGTCGACATCTCGCCGGAGTTCCGCGACGGCGCGGCGGTGAAGACCGGCGACCTCCTGTTCCTGATCGATCCCGCGGAGGCCCGGGCGCGGCTCGCGGATGCCGCCGCTGCGCTGGCCGACGCGGAGGCCGATAAGGCCGAAGCCGACGAGGCCGTCATCGTCGCCGAGCTGGAGCACGAGGCGGCCCTGCGGCAACGCGACTTGCGGCGCCAGGCGGTGCAGCGCCAGCGGCAGCTGCTCGACAAGGGTTTCGCCACCGAGGCCACCGTCGAGGAGGCGGAGCTCGCGCTCTCCACCGCCGAGCAGGCGGTGCTCAGCCGGGCCCAGGCGCGGATCGTTGCGCGCAAGCGGGTCGAGCGCTCGGCGCTCGCCATCACCCGGGCGCGGATCGCCCTCGACGATGCCCGGCGGATCGCCGACGACACCCGCGTCGAGGCGCCGTTCGACGGCCTGCTCAGCGAGGTCGACGCCGTGCTCGGCCGGCTGGTGACGGCGAACGAGAAGCTCGGCGTGCTGATCGATCCGGCGGCGCTGGAGGCGGTGTTCCGGGTTTCCAACGCGCAGTTCGCGCGGCTGATCGACGAGAAGGGTGCGCTGCGCCGCAGCGTCGTGACCGTGACCCTGGACCTCGGCGATGTGCCGGTCGCGGTGACCGGAACGATCGGGCGCGCGGCGGCAGTGGTCGCGCAGGGGCAGAGCGGCCGGCTCGTCTATGCGAAGCTCGATGCCGGGCCGGCGACGATCCTGCGGCCGGGCGACTTCATCACCGCCACGATCGAGGAACCGGCGCTGGCCGACGTTGCCATCGTGCCGGCGACCGCGGTTACGGCCGACGGCAGGATCCTCATCATCGACGCCGACGCGCGCATCGTCGAGCGCACGGTTACGATCGTGCGGCGCCAGGGTGACAGCCTGATCCTGAAGGACGCGCCCTACGGAGCCCGCTACGTAACGGAGCGGGCGCCGCAGCTCGGCCCGGGTGTCAAGGTGCGGCCTGTGGATCGCGCGCCCGGCGCAGTACCGCCGCCGGCGGGCGACCATGGCGGCGGTGACGAGCGCATCGCGATCAGCGACGAGCGGCGCCAGGCGTTGATCGCGTTCGTGCAGAACAGCCGGCACATGTCGGAGGGCCGCAGGGCGCGCCTGCTGCAGCTGCTGAGCCAGCCAGAGGTTCCCAAGGCCATGATCGAACGCCTCGAGGCGCGCATGGCCGGGCAAGGCTGATGTCTCAGGACCGCCCCGAGCGTCCGGACATCGGCACCGGCATCATCGGCTACATGGTCCGTCACCGGACCGCGGCCAATCTGCTGCTCGTTCTGATGCTGGTCGGCGGTATCGCTGCCGGGCTTAAGATCCGCACCCAGTTCTTTCCCGACGTGGTGCTGGAAACGGTCACCGTCAGTATCGCCTGGCCGGGCGCCGGGCCGGACGACATGGACCGGGCCGTCGTCGCCCTGCTCGAGCCGGCGCTGCGCGCGGTCGAGGGTGTCGAATCGTCCTATTCGGTCTCCACCGAAGGCAGCGCGACCATTACGCTGGATTTCGAGCCCGGCTGGGATATGGGCCGCGCCACGGATGACGTGAAGGCCGTCGTCGATTCGACGACGAACATCCCCGAGAATGCGAAGGAGCCGGTGATCCGTCGCTGGGCGTACCGGGACCGCGTTACCGACGTTGCGATCTACGGTCCGGCGGGGATCGAGCAGCTGTCCCGCTATGCCGAGGAACTTCAGGCGCGGCTGTTCCGCGAAGGCGTGACGCGAACGTCGATCCTCGGCGTGGCCGATCCGGTGATCCGGGTGTCCGTCCCGGAGGCCATGCTGCTCCGCCACGACCTTACCCTGCGGCAGATCGCCGATACGGTGGCGGCGGAAAGCGCCGCCGGCCCCGCGGGCGATGTCGGGGCCAGCGGCGCACGTGTCCGCGCTGGAGTCGAGCGACGGTCGGCCGAACTCGTCGGCGACATCGCCGTCCGTTCCCTGCCCGACGGAAGCAGGTTGTATCTCCGCGATGTCGCGCGGATCGAGACGGAAGGGGTGGAAGCGGGGACCGCCTATTACCATAAGGACGACCCGGCCGTCGTCGTGCGGGTCGAGCGCAGCGCGCAAGGCGATGCCATCGCCCTGCAGGACCTGGTGCAGCAAGTCGTCGACGAGATGAGGCCGACCCTTCCGAGCGACGTAACGATCCAGCTGACCCGGACCCGGGCCCAGGCGATCAAGGACCGGCTGCAGATCCTGCTCGACAACGGCCTGCTCGGGCTCGCCCTCGTGCTGGGCTTCCTGTTCCTGTTCCTGTCGGCGCGCACTGCTTTCTGGGTGGCGGTGGGCATCCCCACCGCCATGGCGGCGACAGTGGCCCTGATATATGTCGCGGGGCTGACCCTCAACATGGTTTCGCTGTTCGCCCTGATCATCTGCCTTGGCATCGTCGTCGACGACGCCATTGTCGTCGGCGAGCACACGGATTTCCTCGCACGGCGCGGGATGCGGCCGGCCGAAGCCGCGATCGCCGCCGCGCGCCGCATGTGGGCGCCGGTGTTCAGCGCGTCGATCACCACCGTCATCGCGTTCACGTCGCTGGTCGTGGTCGGCGGCCGTTTCGGAAATCTGATCGTCGACATCCCGTTCACCGTCTCCGTCGTGCTGATCGCCAGCCTGGCCGAGGCCTTCCTGATCCTGCCGGCGCATATGCGCCATTCGCTGGCGGCCGGCAATGCGCGCCCCTGGTACGACGCGCCGAGCCGTCTCTTCGACCGGGGGTTCGCCTGGTTCCGCGACGGGCCGTTCAGGCGATTCGTGCGGCTCGTCATCATGCTGCGCTACCCGATGGTCGGCGCCGCCGTCATGCTGCTCCTGGTGTCGATCTCGATCTACGTCGACGGGACCGTCGGCTGGCGGTTCTTCAACGCGCCGGAGCGCGGTTACATCAGCGCGAATATCGCCATGCTGCCGGGTGCAGGCCGCAGCGATACACGGGACATGTTGAGAGAAATGCAGCGCGCGCTGGACGCGGTGAACGCGCGCTATGCCGAAACGCACGGCGCGCCGCCGGTCAAATTCTCGCTGTCCGCTGTTGGCGGCAGCGTGGGACGCGGGCTACACGGCACGCAGGCCAAGGACCGGGATCTTCTCGGGGGCTTCTCGCTCGAACTCATAGATCCCGACCTGCGACCGTACTCGGCCTTCGCTTTCATGGCGGACTGGGAATCGGAGATCATCCGCCATCCGCTGCTGGAAACGCTCTCGATGCGTGGTCACCGGTCGGGGCCCGGCGGCGATGCGATCGATGTTGCTCTGTACGGCCGCGACGGCGATACCCTCAAGGCGGCGGCAGAGGCGCTGAAGGGCCGCCTGGCCGAGTTCCCGGCGGTCAGCGCGCTCGAGGATTCGCTCGCCTACGATAGGGCGGAACAGCTGCTCACCCTCACTCCCCGGGGCGAGGCGCTGGGCTTCAACAGCGAGCAGATCGCCGCCGAGCTGTATGGCCGGCTGCACGGCATCGACGCGGTCGAGTTCCCGGTCGGGCAACGCACGGCGACGATCCGCATCAACTTGCCGGACGAGGAACTCACGGCCTCGTTCCTGTACGAGACCCGGATGCGCGCGCCGGGCGGCGGCTACGTCCCGGTCAGCGAGATCGTGCGTATCGAAAGCCGCCAGAGCTTTGCCTCGGTGCGGCGTGAAGACGGCGAGCGGGTCATCCGCGTGAACGGCGACATCTCGGAGGACGATCCGGAGGCGGCCGCCGCCGTCGCCGAGGCGCTGGAGGGCGACATCCTGCCGGACATCGCGGCCCGATTCGGCATCGACTGGGAGCTGCGCGGCCTCGCCGAGCAGGAGCGGGAGTTCCTGTCCGATGCCGTGGTCGGCTATGCCCTCTGCCTCATCGGCATCTATCTTGTGCTCAGCTGGGTGTTCGGTTCCTGGGTCCGGCCGGCGGTCGTGATGGCGGCCATCCCGTTCGGTCTGATCGGCATGATCTGGGGCCATCACTGGCACGGTTTGCCGATCAGCATGTTCTCGATCATCGGGCTGATCGGGATGTCCGGCATCATCATCAACGATTCGATCGTGCTGGTGACGACGATCGACCGCTACGCGCAGCGGCGGGCGCTGGTGCCGGCACTGGTCGACGGCGTCTGCGACCGGTTGCGCCCGGTCATTTTGACCACGGCGACGACCGTGTTCGGCCTCACGCCGCTGCTGTTCGAAAGCAGTCGCCAGGCGCAGTTCCTGATGCCGACGGTCATAACCCTGGTCTACGGTCTCGGTTTCGGCATGTTTATCGTGCTGGTGGTCACGCCCGCCCTCGTCGCGATGCAGCGCGACGTCGGTATCGTCCTGCGCTCGGGGCGCCGCCTTGCGGCACACCTCGCCGGCCGGCGGCGCCGCCGGGCACGACAGGATGCGCCGCCGCCACGCACCGCATAAGCAAACCGTTCACCATTGGCGTGGTACCGTGCCGGCCCGTGATGGCCGTCGCGCCCGGCGCCCGGATCAGCGAGGAGGTTCGCCTGACATGACGCGTTTGTTCGCTTCGATTGCCGTATTTGTCGTCGTCCTCAACCTCGGCGCCTGCGTGACGCCGAAATCGGTCGAGGCGCCGCGGATTGCGCTTCAGAACGTGCGGTTGCTGGAGGCCAGGGGCCTGATGCAGATGATCCGCGTCGACCTCATGGTCAGCAACCCGAACGATTTCGACATTCCGCTGACCGGGCTCGATTTCATCATGACGGTCAACGGCCAGGATTTCGCGGAGGGGCTGTCGAACGCGGCGGTTACCCTGCCGCGCCGCGGCCGAGCGACAGTGCCCGTCGATGTCTCGATCTCGATGCTGGCGGTGCTGCTCCAGTTGCAGGCCGTGCAGAAACAGGGGAGCCTCGACTACCACCTCACCGGCACCGCGTTCCTCGACCACGTCCTGCTGCCCAAGATCGACTTCGACAGAAAGGGCAGCCTCGGCCTGCGCAACGACGGCGGCGGCCGACGGCTGCAGGCGCTCGAAACCTAGGAGCGGCACTACCGGCGACGGCGCTTCGGGCGCGCGGCGCCGGGGCGGCGCCGGGCTGCCATGCGGCGCAGTGCCTCGGCCCGCCGCGATCCGGGGATGAGGTCGAGCAGGTATTGCAGGCCGAACCCGCCGAGCGCCCACAGCACGACCATGCCGGCCAGCAGGCCGAGGTTCATCGGCGTCGGGTTTTCGATCAGCCGCCACAGGCTGTCGCCGAGAATGACCAGCAGCGCCAGCGTTGGGGCGAGGCCCAGCATGACGCCGATCTGGTGATGCAGGAACCGAATGTGCGATGCGCCGCAGACCATGTTGACCATGGTGAACGGGCCGAGCGGTGTCACCATCATTCCGACCACCACGGGTATGCCGCGGCGGCCCAACTGCCGGCTGATGCGGGCAAGCCGCGGGCCCATGAAGCGGCGCAGCCAGGCGCGCCCGAGAATCCAGCCCGCAAGATAGGACAGGCCGGCGTTCAGCATCGAGCCGACGAGCGCCAGGGCGAACGCGGCGGCCGGCGGGAACATGACCGCGACGATCATGTTCAACATCGTGATGGGGAACAGGGTGGGACTGGCTCCCAGATAGATCAGCAATACCAGCAGCACCGCCCATTCGCTGCGGTGGATCGTCTCTGAGGCCAGCCGAAGGCGTTCGGCGTCGACGAAGTTCTGCAGCGGTGTCGCCGTCCACAGCACCGCCACCGCAAGCACCAGCACCGCCGGCACGGCCGCATGGCGGATGGTGCGGAGGACATATAGGGTGAACCGGATCGGCCCCCAACGCCGTATACCGGTTGCCGGCGTCGCAACGGCCCGGTCGCGTGTTCGTGCCGCTCTCACTTGACGTCC
>JBFIFO010000126.1:0-12186 GCA_041602815.1 Alphaproteobacteria bacterium
CGCCATCATCGACGGTGTCGGGCCGGACGGGCTGGCGGATGTGACGCTGAAGGTCTCGAAGAGGGCCAGCGCGCTGCAGAGCGGCTATGTCTATCACTATGCATTCGCGATGCTGATCGGCGTGGTGCTGTTCATCACCGCTTATCTTTACGTTCAGGTGGGGTAACCGGCGATGGGCGAGATCCCCTGGCTGTCGATCATGACCTTCCTGCCCACCGTGGTGGCGGTGGGGCTGTGGTTCGTCAATGACGAGGACCCCGAGGTCGTCGCCAGCAACGTGCGCGGCGGTGCCCTGCTGGCGTCGCTTGCGACCCTCGTCATCGCCCTGGGGCTCTGGACGGGCTATGGGGTCTTTCCCCATTTCGACGGCGCGACCCACGAGTTCCAGTTCGTCGAGCAGCGCGAATGGTTCGGCGCCGGCGGCTTCGCCTACCACATGGGGGTGGACGGCATCTCGCTGTTCTTCGTCGTGCTGTCGGCGTTCCTTACGCCGCTGTGCATCCTCGCCAGCTGGACCGCCATCAAGACCCGGGTCAAGGAATACATGATCGCCTTCCTCGTCCTCGAGACGATGATGATCGGCATGTTCTGCGCCCTCGACATCGTGCTGTTCTACGTGTTCTTCGAGGGCGTGCTGGTGCCGATGTTCATCATCATCGGCGTGTGGGGCGGGCCGCGGCGGGTCTACGCGGCGTTCAAGTTCTTCCTGTACACGCTGCTCGGCTCGGTGCTGATGCTGCTGGCCATCATCGCCATGTACTACCAGGCCGGCACGACCGACATCCCGACCCTCATGGCATTCGAGTTCGCCCGCGACATGCAGATCTACATGTGGCTTGCCTTCTTCGCCTCGTTTGCGGTGAAGGTGCCGATGTGGCCGGTGCACACCTGGCTGCCGGACGCCCATGTCGAGGCGCCGACGGCGGGCTCGGTGATCCTCGCCGGCGTGCTGCTGAAGATGGGCGGCTACGGGTTCCTGCGATTCTCGGTGCCGATGATGCCCGAGGCTTCGGAATACTTCACGCCATTGGTCTACGGGCTCAGCATCGTCGCGGTGATCTACACGTCGCTGGTCGCCCTGGCGCAGACCGACATGAAGAAGCTGATCGCCTATTCCTCGGTCGCCCATATGGCGTTCGTGACCGCCGGCATCTTCGCGATGAACGAGCAGGCGGTCGCCGGTGCGATCTTCCAGATGCTCAGCCACGGCGTCGTCTCGGCTGCGCTGTTCCTTATCGTCGGTGTCGTCTACGACCGCATGCACAGCCGCGACATCGCCACCTATGGCGGGCTGGTGCACCGGATGCCGAAATACGCCGCCGTGTTCATGCTGTTCATGCTGGCTTCGGTGGGGCTGCCCGGCACCAGCGGCTTTGTCGGCGAATTGCTGGTGCTGGTCGGCACGTTCCGGGCCAACACCTGGGTGGCGGCGCTGATCGCCACGGGCATGATCCTGGGCGCGGCCTATATGCTGTATCTTTACCGTCGCGTCATCTTCGGGGAACTGGTCAAGGACGAGCTGAAGTCGATCCTCGACCTGAACCGCCGCGAGGTGCTGGTGTTCGCGCCACTCGTCGTCGCGGTGCTGTGGATGGGAATCTTCCCGATGACCTTCCTCGGCCCGATCGAGGCGTCGGTCGCGAACCTCATCGACAATTACCAGGCGGCGCTGGCCGCGGCGGGTGGCACGGCCGAGTTGCCTGCCTTGGCGGCGCGTTAGGGCAGGGGGCGAACGGCCATGACCGATCTTCCAATCATGACGCCGGCCGTGCCGGAGATGTTCCTCGCCGTCGCCGGCATGGTGCTGCTGATAATCGGTTCGTTCAGCCGGCCCGATGCCGCGGAGGGTACGGTGACCCGGTTGACGCTCGTCGCGCTGGCTATGGCGCTCGGCCTCGTCCTGTTCGTCGGCGGCGGTACGGCCACCGCTTTCGGCGGCATGTTCGTCACCGACGGTTTCGCGATCTTCATGAAGGTGCTGGTGCTGCTCGGTTCTCTGCTCGCGGTGGTGATGAGCCGCGAGTACCTGGCGCATGAGGGCATCGGCCGGTTCGAGTATCCCGTGCTGATCCTGTTCGCGTCGCTCGGCATGATGGCCATGATCTCGGCCAACAACCTGATGGCGCTCTACCTCGGTCTTGAACTGCAGAGCCTGTGCCTGTACGTGATCGCCGCCTTCCACCGCGACTCGTTGCGCTCCAGCGAGGCCGGGCTGAAGTACTTCGTGCTCGGCGCGCTGTCGTCCGGCATGCTGCTGTACGGCATCTCGATCGTCTACGGCTTTACCGGGAGCACCGGGTTCGCCGGTCTCGCGGACCGTTTCACGACGGCCGGCGAGGCGGAGGTCGGGCTGATCATCGGGCTCGTCTTCGTGATCGCCGGCCTCGCCTTCAAGATATCCGCGGTGCCGTTCCATATGTGGACGCCGGACGTCTACGAAGGCGCACCGACGCCGGTCACCGCATTCTTCTCTGTCGCGCCGAAGATTGCCGGCTTCGCACTCATCCTCCGCGTCATGCTCGACCCGTTCGGGCCGTTGATCGAGGAATGGCGGCAGGTCATCATCGTCATCTCGATCGCATCGATGGCCCTCGGCGCCTATGCCGCGATCCCGCAGACCAACATCAAGCGGCTGATGGCCTACAGTTCGATCGGCCATGTCGGATACGCGCTGATGGGGCTCGCCGCCGGCAGCCAGGACGGCGTGCGCGGCGTGCTGATCTACCTTGCGATCTATCTGGTGATGAACATCGGTGCCTTCGCCTGCATCCTCGCGATGCGGCGCCACGGTGACCCGGTGGAGGGCATCGAGGACCTCGCCGGCCTGTCCGCAACGAACCCGAAAATGGCGCTGATGCTGACGGCATTCATGTTCTCGCTGGCGGGTATCCCGTGGTTCGCAGGTTTCTTCGGCAAGCTCTACGTCTTCATGGCGGCCATCGATGCGGGGCTTTACGTGCTGGCCATCCTCGGTGTCCTGGCCAGCGTCGTGGCCGCCTACTATTACCTGCGCATCGTCAAGATCATGTATTTCGATACTGCGGTCGAGCCGCTCGACCGGCCGACGAGCCGAGCCCTCGGCCTCGTCATGCTGGTCACGGCATTGCTGGTGACCATGTTCATCGTTTTCCCCGGACCGCTGGTGAACAGCGCCGGAGAAGCCGCCGCGGCGCTGCTGGCAGGCTGAACCCATGGTGCAGGATGTGACGCTTCCGGCCGGCTACCGGCTGGTCGCGCGCGATGCGCTCGACTCGACCAATGAGGAAGCGGCCCGCCGGGCACGGGACGGCGCTCCGGACGGCACGGTGGTCTGGGCACGGCGGCAGACGGCGGGGCGCGGGCGGCACGGCCGGCATTGGGAATCTCCGGACGGCAACCTTTACTGCTCGATCCTTTTGCGACCGGACGTGACGCCGGGCGAGGCCGCGCAACTGACCTTCGTGGCGGCGTTGGCCCTTGGCCGGGCGCTCGACGGAATACTGCCCGCCGATGCGAAGCTCACCTTCAAATGGCCGAATGATGTCCTGCTCGGCGGTCGCAAGGTCGCCGGAATCCTGCTTGAATCGTCGGGCAGCCGCGACGGGCGCCTCGATTGGCTGGTGGTTGGATGCGGGCTCAACGTGAACCACTTCCCGGAGCACGCCGCCTACCCCGCCACCAGTCTTCGTACCGTCGGCTCGGCGGTGCCCGCCGTCGCAGAGCTGTTGGCCGCCTTCGTCGAGGCATTTGCGCTGTGGCGCGCGCGGTGGCAGGCTGACGGGCTGGGCCCGGTGCGCGATGCCTGGTTGGCCCGGGCAGCGCAAATCGGGGGCGATGTTTCCGTGCGCCTCCCCGGGGATGAGTTGCGCGGCCGGTTCGCCGGGCTGGATGCAGCCGGGGCACTTTTGCTCGACCTGCCGGACGGCAGCCGGCGGACTGTGAACGCCGGCGATGTCTTCTTCCATTGAGACTGCCATGCTGCTCGCCATCGACTCAGGAAACACCAACGTCGTCTTTTCCGTCTACAACGGGGACGCGTCGCAGGGCGTGTGGCGCTGTTCCAATAATCCGCGTCGCACGGCCGATGAATACATGGTTTGGCTGATGCAGCTGATGGAGCTGGAAGGCGTCGACCGCGCCGGCATCAATGCGGCGATCATCGCCAGCGTCGTGCCGGAGGCGCTCTTTCATCTGGTCAGCCTGTGCCGCCGGTATTTCGGCTGCGAGCCGCTGGTGGTGGGCGAGGAGGGGGTCGACATCGGGATCGAAATCCTCACGGACCGGCCGGAGCAGGTCGGCGCCGACCGACTGGTCAACGCGTTGGCCGCGCACGACCGATACCGCAAGCCGCTGATCGTCGTCGATTTCGGTACCGCCACCACATTCGACGTGGTCGACGGCGACGGCAACTACTGCGGCGGCGTGATTGCGCCGGGCATCAACCTGTCACTGGAGGCCCTTTATCTCGCGGCCTCCAAGTTGCCCCGCGTCGAAATCCGCCCCACCGAACAGGTCATTGGCAAGGCCACGGTTCCGGCCATGCAGTCTGGTATCTTCTGGGGTTATGTCGGGTTGATCGAGGGCCTGATCCAGCGCATTCGCGGCGAATGGGGCGTCGCCGACATGCCTGTTGTAGCAACCGGCGGCCTCGCGCCGATGTTCGCCGAGGCGACCTCGCTGTTCGACCACATCGACCGCGATCTGACCATCCACGGCCTCGTGCTGTTGCACCGGCGCAACACGGGATGACCTCAGAGCGCTTCGACATCGATCGGCTGGGCAAGCGCGACCTGGTCTTCCTTCCGCTTGGCGGCGCCGGCGAGATCGGCATGAACCTGAATCTCTATGGTTACGCCGGCAAATGGCTGATGGTCGATTGCGGGATAACGTTCGGTGACGATTCCACTCCCGGCGTCGAAGTCATCATGCCCGATCCCGCCTTCATCGTGGAACGAAAAGACGTGCTGGCCGGCCTCGTCCTGACCCACGCGCATGAAGATCATCTCGGCGCCGTGCACTGGCTGTGGCCGCAGCTCGAATGCCCGATCTACGCGACGCCGTTCACCGCCGCGGTGCTGCGGCACAAGCTGGCGGAAGCGGGCCTGCAGCGCGCCGCGAAGATCACCGAGGTGCCGATGTCGGGGACCTTCCGGGTCGGGCCCTTCGATATCGAGCTCATTACGCTGACCCATTCGATTCCCGAGCCCAACGCGGTCGTGATCCGTACCCCTGCGGGCACAGTCCTGCACACCGGCGACTGGAAGCTCGATCCGGATCCGCTGGTCGGCCCGAGCGCCGACGAGCAGGCGCTGATGCGGGTCGGTGCCGAGGGCGTCCTCGCCATGGTGTGCGATTCGACGAACGTGCTGGTGCCGGGCACCTCCGGCTCCGAGGCGTCGGTGCGCGAGAACCTCGTCGAACTGGTCGGTCGCCTGGCGCATCGCGTGGCCGTCGCCGCCTTCGCGTCCAACGTGGCGCGGCTGGAGACGATCTGCCGCGCCGCCGAGGCCAGCGGGCGGCGTGTCGCCCTGGTCGGGCGTTCGATCAGGCGCATCGTCGAGGCGGCGCAGGAAACCGGGTATCTTTCGGACGTCGCGCCGTTCGTCGCCGACAGCGATGTCGGCTACTTGCCGCGCAACGGGGTGCTGCTGATCTGCACCGGCAGCCAGGGCGAGCCGCGCTCGGCGCTGTCCCGCATCGCCGACGACGACCATCCCGAGGTCACGCTGGAGGCGGGCGATACGGTCATCTTCTCAAGCCGGGAGATTCCTGGCAACGAGCGCGCGATCGGCCGGGTGCAGAACAAGCTCGCCTCGCGCGGCATCGACATCGTCACCGCGCGCGACGAGGCGGTGCACGTCTCGGGCCATCCGGCGCGCGACGAGCTGATTCAAATGTACCAGTGGGTCCGGCCGAAAATCGCCGTGCCGGTCCATGGCGAGGCGCGCCACCTGATCGCCCATGCCGAGCTGGCCCGCGAATGCCAGGTGCCGGAACCCGTCGGTGCCCGCAACGGGTATGTGGTACGCCTTGCCCCGGGTCGGGCGACCGTGGTCGACGAGGTGCCGCACGGACGGGTCGCGGTCGACGGGACCCGGCTCATCCCGATGGAGAGCGCGGCCCTGCGCGACCGGCGGCGCCTCGCCTGGAACGGCTCGGCGGTGGTCACCGTGGTCGTGGACGCCGACGGGCGCGTCAAGGGCACGCCGCAGGTGGCGATCGCCGGCGTCTTTGACCGGGACGTCGAGCCGGAGATCGCCCATGAGGTCGAGGACGCCGTCTCTGCCGCCGTCGAGGATCTGCCGAAGCCGCGCCGCCAGGATGACGGCGAGGTGCGCGAGGCGGCGCGACTGGCGGTGCGCCGCTCGATCCGCGCGCTCTGCGGCAAGCGTCCGCAGATCGATGTGCATCTGGTGCGGGTGTAGGGTGAAACCGGCCTATGCGTCGTGTCTATGCATGGCGATCTGTGCGATCTCGACAGCCTTTTCCCAAGAAATGCCGTTGCGGAAGTCGATCGAGAGCGGGTGCTCCGTTGCATCGAGCCCGATTGTCGGGCGCTTCCCGTTGGGCTGCAGAATGGCCCAGCCCGCGAGACCCAGCGTGTCTGGATAGACGGGAAACCGATTGCCAAGCCAACCGAGGTAGCGGCCATCCGGATCGTCTTCCTCGAAATTCTCCCAGTAGTCGATGAAATCCTCGTAGGCGACGTGCAGCCAGACGCCCCACATGAACGTCTCATCATAATCGTGGATGGGAATCTCGAGCGTACACCGGATAAAATAATCCCTGGCTTCGACCATGCAGAAATCGTCTTGCAGTCGTGTGTCATCGCCGCGCTGGTTCTCGGGTATGGCATGACAGGAGTCGGGCGCCTTATACGCAACGCTCGGTGCGCCCACATGCTCTTTGCCGCAGAAACCGCAGGTGAATCTGATGACCCTGTCCATGGCTCAATTTTAAGCGCTTTTGCTGGCCAATGCACTGTTGCAATGGGCAACCGCTATCTCCTATTCATGGACAGCGTACAGACGAAAGCGAGCAAAGCATGATCGGACGACTCAACCATATCGCCATCGCCGTACCGGACCTCGACGCCGCGACGGCGACCTATCGCGATACGCTGGGCGGTGCGGTCTCACAGCCGCTCGACCAGCCGGAGCACGGCGTCACCGTGGTGTTCGTGGAATTGCCGAACACCAAGATCGAGCTGCTGCACCCCCTGGGCGATGACTCGCCGATTGCCAATTTCCTCGAGCGCAATCCGTCCGGCGGGATCCACCACGTCTGCTACGAGGTCACCGACATCATCGCCGCGCGCGACCGGCTGACGGCCGCGGGCGCCCGCGTCCTCGGCGATGGCGAACCCAGGATCGGCGCCCACGGAAAACCCGTTTTATTTCTTCATCCCAAGGACTTCTATGGCACTCTTGTCGAGCTGGAAGAGGTCTAGACATGGACGTCGTCGGCGGCCTCGTCGCCTTTGTGATCATCTGGGTCGTGGTGCTGTTCACGGTGCTGCCGTTCGGCGTGCGCCAGCCGGACCGGCCCGAGGAGGGCCACATGCCGGGCGCCCCGGACAATCCGCGGATCGGCATGAAGTTCGCCGTGACCACGGGAATAACCGCGGTCTTGTGGGCGATCCTCTACGTCGTGGTCGCCAACGGCTGGATTACCCTGCCGCTGCCATAGTCGGTCAGCTGTCTCCGAAGCCTTTGCCCGCCTTGCGGTACTCGTCGCGCGGCGGGGCGAAGACGTCGAGGATGACGGCGCCGTCCGGCCCGGCTTTCACGGTGTGCGGCACACCGCCCGGGGTGCGCCAGAAATCGCCGGCCTTGACCGGGAAATCCCGGCCGTCCTGGGTGCGGATCGCGGAGCCTTCGAGCATGACGCCCCACTGCTCCTGCGGGTGGCTGTGCAGCGTGCCCTCGGCGTTCGGATCCAGCCGCACCACCGACAGCATCGCCTGGTCGCCCGGGAAGATCCGAGTGGTGACGCCGGCCGCCAGCTCGCGCGCGATGCCCTGGCTCATGTCGTGCAGGTTGAAGAGATCCGTGTCGGCCATGATCCCATCGACTCCGTGGTGGATTACGCTGCGGCGACTGTAGGACAGGCAAGGCGGTCCGGCCAGCCCCTGTCTTCCACAAAAGTATCCACAGAAAACTGCCGCAAAAAGAGGCAGAACCTGATTTGAACAGCAATCGGGCAGCCTTGGATCCGGCCTTTGATGCCGGCCGGACTCCGCACCGGGCCCGGGCCCGCGGCGGAGTCCGGCCGATGGCGCCGGGCTCAGCCCGGCAAGAAGATGAATTTGAGGACGAACAGGACGGCCAGCACGTAGACCGCGATGCTCGCCTCGCCGGGCCGGCCGCTTAGCAGTTTGATCGCGGCATAGGCGACGAACCCGAAGGCGATGCCGTTGGCGATCGAGAAGGTGAGCGGCATGGTTACCGCGGCGACCACGCCCGGCACGTATTCGGTGACGTCCTCCCAGTCCAGCTCGGCCAGGCCGCGCGCCATCAGGCAGGCGACGAACAGCAGCGCCGGCGCTGTGGCGTAGGCCGGGATCGAGGTGGCGAGCGGCGCGAACAGCAGGCCAAGCAGGAACAGCACCGCGGTCACCAGGGCGGTCAGGCCGGTGCGGCCGCCGGCCTTGATGCCGGCCGCGCTCTCGATATAGCTGGTGGTCGTCGAGGTCCCCATCGTCGCGCCGGCTACGGTGGCGACGCTGTCCGCCAGCAGCGCGTTGCGCAGCCGCGGCAGCCGCCCCTGTGCATCGAGCAGCCCGGCCCGGTGGGCGACGCCGACCAGCGTGCCCGCCGTATCGAACAGGTCGACGAACAGGAAGGCGAAGATGACGCCCCACAAACTGGCCTCCAGCGCTCCGAGGATATCCATCTGCAGGAAGGTCGGCGCAATGCTGGGCGGCGCCGAGACGATTCCACCGAACTGCGATTCGCCGAGGATCATGCCGACGATGGAGACCCCGAGGATGGCGATGATGATGGCGCCTGGCACCTTGAGCCGGTCCAGCGCCACCATGGCGACGAAGCCGAGCACCGCCAGCACCGTGGTATGCGCCGTCATGTCGCCGAGCCCGACCAGCGTTGCCGGGTTGTCGACCACGATGCCGGCGTTCTTCAGGGCGATGATCCCGAGGAACAGCCCGATCCCCGCCGAGATCGCCATCTTGAGCGACTTCGGGATGGCGTTGATGATCCATTCACGCACCGGCAGGACACTGAGCAGCAGGAAAATCACGCCGGACACGAACACCGCGCCCAGCGCGACCTGCCAGCTGTTGCCCATGCCAAGGACGACGCCGTAGGTAAAGAACGCATTCAGCCCCATGCCCGGGGCCAGCGCGATCGGATAGTTGGCCGCCAGCGCCATGATCGCGGTGCCGATCGCGGCGGCAAGGCATGTCGCCACGAACACCGCATCGCGGTCCATCCCGGCATCGGCCAGGATCATCGGGTTGACGAAGATGATGTAGGCCATCGTCAGGAACGTCGTGATGCCTGCGAGGACCTCGGTGCGCACGGTGGTGCCGTGCGCGCTCAGCTCGAAGAACCGGTCGAGTTGCTGCATGAGTGAATACCCCCCTTCATCGCCGGATCCGGGCCCGGCCGACTGCGCGACAACGGTAATCCGCTGCATCGAGGGTGGCAACTGCCGAAAGCGGGCGCTAGCGGATGGACAAGGGCGAGGCCTTTTCCTACATTCCCTCTGCCCGAAAACCGCCCGATTCATCGGCATAATCCCCGCCACGACTTCGAGAGCCCGCTTGATGCGCCTGTCCCAGTATTTTTTGCCGACCCTGAAGGAGACGCCATCCGAAGCGCAAATCGTCTCGCACCGCCTGATGCTGCGCGCCGGCATGATCCGGCAATCGAGCGCCGGGATCTATTCCTGGCTGCCGTTGGGCTTTCGCGTGCTCAAGCGGATCGAGCAGATCGTGCGCGAGGAGCAGGACGCGATCGGTTGCCAGGAAGTCCTGATGCCGACCATCCAGCCGGCCGACCTGTGGCGCCAGTCGGGACGGTACGACGACTACGGGCCGGAGATGCTGCGAATCCAGGACCGGCACGAGCGCGACATGCTGTACGGCCCGACCAATGAGGAGCAGATCACCGAGATTTTCGCGGCTTCGGCGCGCAGCTACCGCGACCTGCCGAAGCTGCTATACCATATCCAGTGGAAGTTCCGCGACGAGATCCGCCCCCGCTTCGGCGTCATGCGCGGCCGCGAGTTCCTGATGAAGGACGCCTATTCCTTCGACCTCGACAAGGACGGCGCGCGCCGGTCCTACAACAAGATGTTCGTCTCCTACCTGCGCACGTATGAGCGCATGGGGCTGACCGCGATTCCGATGGCCGCCGATACCGGGCCGATCGGCGGAGACCTCAGTCACGAATTCCTGATCCTCGCCGACACCGGCGAGAGCGAGATCGCCTGTCACAGGGACTTCCTCGACAAACGCTGGACCGACCGGGACATCGATTTCGAGGGCGACCTGCAGCCAATCGTCGATGAATTCACCAGCCAGTACGCCGCCACCGACGAGAAACGCGATGCTGCGAAGGAAGAGGCGCTGGGCGACAAGCTGGTCACCGCGCGCGGCATCGAGGTCGGCCACATCTTCTATTTCGGCACCAAGTATTCCGAGAAGCTGGGGGCCGTCGTCGCCGACCGCGACGGCAGGGACGTGACGGTCGAGATGGGATCCTACGGCATCGGCGTTTCGCGCCTGGTCGGCGCCATCATCGAAGCGAGCCACGACGACAATGGCATCGTCTGGCCGGAATCGGTGGCGCCGTTCCATGTCGGCCTGATCAACCTGAAGGCCGGCGACGCGAAGACGACCGCGGCGTGCGACGACCTCTACGGCAAGCTCAGGGCGGCCGGCGTGGACGTGCTGTACGACGAGCGCGAGGAGCGTGCCGGACAGAAGTTCGCCGAAATGGACCTGATAGGCCTGCCGTGGCAGCTGATCGTCGGGCCGCGCGGCCTCGACAGTGGCGTCGTCGAGCTGAAGAACCGGGCCAGCGGCGCGCGCGAGGAGCTCTCGCTCGACGCCGCGCTGGCGCGGCTGGCCGGTTGACGCGCTATGGCTTTCTCCCAGTTCGAACGCCTCGTCGCCGTCCGCTACCTGCGGGCCCGCCGGCAGGAGGGATTCATCTCGGTCATCGCCGCGTTCTCGTTCGTCGGCATCCTGCTCGGCGTCGGCACGCTGATCGTGGTCATGTCGGTGATGAACGGGTTCCGCGACGACCTTCTGGCGCGCATCCTCGGCGTCAACGGCCATGTCACCGTCGTCGGCCAGAAGGCGCCGATCGTTGACTACGATGCGGTGGCGGAACGGATCCGCGGCGTCCCCGGCGTGGTCCAGGCGACCCCGCTGGTCGAGGCCCAGGTCATGGTGACGGCGCACGGCTATGGCGTCGGCGCCATGGTGCGCGGCCTGCGGGCCGAGGATTTCGCCAAGCGCACGCTGCTGGCGGAAAACCTCAAGGCCGGGTCGATCGCCGAGTTCGCCAAGGGCGACGGGGTGATCATCGGCAGCCGCCTGGCCAGCAAGTTGCGCGTCGTGCTCGGCGACGAGATCACGCTGGTCTCGCCGCAGGGCGAGGTGACGGCCTTCGGCACGGTGCCGCGCATGAAGGCCTATCCGGTGGTCGGCGTTTTCGAAGTCGGGATGTACGAATACGACAGCAGCTTCGTCTACGCACCGCTCGAAGCGGCCCAGCTCTTCTTCCGCTATCGCAACAGCGTCTCGCATATCGAGATCATGCTGGACGATGCCGACCACGCGCTTGCAGTACGACCGGCGATTGCCGAGGTCGTCGGCGACGCCGGCGTCACCTACGAGTGGCAGCGCGTCAATTCCAGCTTCTTCGCGGCGCTGATCGTCGAGCGCAACGTCATGTTCATCATCCTCACCCTGATCATCATAATCGCCGCCTTCAACATCATCTCCGGGCAGATCATGCTGGTGCAGGACAAGGCGCGGGGCATCGCCATCCTTCGCACCATGGGCGCAACGCAAGGCATGGTGCTGCGCATCTTCTTCGCCGCCGGCGCCAGCGTCGGCGTGCTCGGCACCGCGGTCGGCGCCGTGATCGGCATCGCGTTAGCAGTCAATATCGACGCGATACGGGTTTGGCTGGAGGCCACCTTCAACGTCAATCTGTGGCCGCAGGAGCTCCG
>JBFIFO010000127.1:0-12097 GCA_041602815.1 Alphaproteobacteria bacterium
ACCGCCTTCCTCGTCGAGAAGGGATTCAAGGGCTTCTCCACGGCGCAGAAGCTCGACAAGCTCGGCATGCGCGGCTCCAACACCTGCGAGCTGGTGTTCGAGGACTGCGAGGTGCCGGCGGAAAACGTGCTGGGCGAGGAGGGGCGTGGCGTTGCCGTGCTGATGAGCGGCCTCGACTACGAGCGCGCAGTGCTGGCGGCCGGGCCGCTCGGTATCATGCAGGCCTGCATGGACGTGGTGATCCCCTATGTTCACGAGCGCCGGCAATTCGGCAAACCGATCGGCGAGTTCCAGTTGATTCAGGGCAAACTCGCCGACATGTATGTGACCATGAACACGGCGCGCGCCTATGTCTATGCGGTGGCCAGGGCGTGCGATGCCGGGCGCACGACCCGCAAGGACGCGGCGGGGGCGATCCTCTATGCCGCCGAAAAGGCGACCTGGATGGCGCTGGAGGCGATCCAGGCGCTCGGCGGCATGGGCTACGTCAACGAAAGCCCGACGGGACGGCTCTTGCGCGACGCCAAGCTCTATGAGATCGGTGCTGGGACGAGCGAGATCCGGAGGATGCTGATCGGAAGAGAGCTGTTTGAGGAGACAAGGTGATGGTCTCGATAGCGACGGACCACCCTACGGGTAGGTCGAAACTCACTACGTGTTCGACGATGTCGCCTGGGGTACGTGGCAATCCCGTCGCCGCTGAGAAATTTCCCTCCCCCCTTGTGGGGGAGGGTCAGGGAGGGGGGTATACTGCCTCCATGTCTACAGGACAGGCGAGAGCGTTGCGCCAGAACCGCACGGACGCAGAAAAGCGTTTGTGGGAAAAGCTGCGGCGCAAAAGGATCGATGGTTACCGATTCCGGCAGCAGGCACCGATCGGGAAGTACATTGTCGATTTCGTGTGCTTCGAAGCGAAGCTTGTCATTGAGCTGGATGGCGGGCAGCATGCAATACGGGCGGATCAGGACGCCGATCGGACCGATTGGCTGGCGTCGCAGGGATTTCGCGTACTCCGTTTCTGGAACAACGAGGTGTTCGAGAATATCGAAGGCGTCGAGGAGGTCGTACGGGCGGCTCTCCACTCCGGTGTGGCCGCGCGCCCCCTCCCTAACCCTCCCCCATCAAGGGGGAGGGAATAAGGGGAGTTGGCCTTAGATATCAGAATGCTCCCGCCCGAATTGAGGGACCAAAGGGGGCAAACGGTGTTGCCAGCATCGAAGGATCCGGGCCGGCGTTTCCTGGAGGTAACAAAATGACGCACGAGGCCAAACCCGCGATCGACGCGCAATCCGTCGAAGCGCATGTCGGCTCCGCTTATCCCGCGCCGTTCGATGCGGACTGCGCCAGGCGTGAGCGGCGGCGGCTGGGGGATGAGTTCGGACTGACCCAGTTCGGGGTGAACCTGCTGCGCCTGCCGCCGGGCCAGTGGTCGTCGCAGCGGCACTGGCACCACGGCGAGGACGAATTCGTGTACGTGCTGGACGGCGAGGTGACGCTGGTCACGGATGCCGGCGAGCAGACTCTTCGCCCGGGCATGGTCGCGGGCTTCAAGGCCGGCGTTGCGGACGGGCACCATCTGGTCAACCGCTCCGCGCGCGATGCGGTCGTGCTGGAGGTCGGCACGCGGCTGGAACGGGACGCGGTCGACTACCCGGACATCGACATGCTGGTCCGCATCGTCGGCGGCGAGGACCGGTTCGTGCACAAGGACGGCACGCCGTATGAAAACGACTGACTACGGAATTACAGGAGTAACGTCGACATGACCGCCAACGGCAAGGATCCCATCGTCATCGCCGCCGCCGCCCGCACGCCGATGGGCGGCTTCCAGGGCGAGCTTGCGCCGCTGACCGCGCCGCAATTGGGCAGCGCGGCGATCAAGGCCGCGCTGGAGCGCGCGCAGATAAACGGCGAGGAGGTCGGCGAGGTCGTCATGGGCTGCGTGCTGCCGGCCGGCATCGGCCAGGCCCCGGCGCGCCAGGCCTCGTTCGGCGCCGGCATCCCGCAGGCGGTCGGCTGCACCACGATCAACAAGATGTGCGGCTCCGGCATGAAGGCGGCGATGTTCGGGCACGACCTGATCGCCGCCGGCTCGGCCGACATCGTCGTCGCCGGCGGGCTCGAGAGCATGTCGAACGCGCCCTATCTCTTGGACAAGGCGCGCGGCGGCTACCGCCTCGGCAACGGCAGGATCTACGACCACATGTTCATCGACGGGCTGGAGGACGCCTACGACAAGGGCAAGCTGATGGGCGCCTTCGCCGAGGACACGGCGGAGCATTACCAGTTCACCCGCGAGGCGCAGGACGAGTTCGCCATCACCTCGCTGCGCCGGGCGCAGAGGGCGACCGAGGACGGCTCCTTCGCAGCCGAGATCACCCCGGTGACCGTGAAGACCCGTAAGGGCGAGGCGACGGTGGCGACCGACGAGCAGCCGCGCACGGCGAATCTCGACAAGATCCCGACGCTGAAACCCGCCTTCCGCGAGGGCGGCACGGTGACGCCGGCCAACTCGAGCTCGATCTCCGACGGCGCGGCGGCGCTCGTGATGATGCGGATGAGCGAGGCGGAGAAGCGCGGGGTTAAGCCGCTCGCCATCCTGCGCGGCCATGCGACCCACGCCCAGGCGCCGGCCTGGTTCACCACCGCGCCGATCGACGCCGTGCGCAAGGTGCTGGCGCGGGTCGGCTGGGACAAGGATGCGGTCGGCCTGTTCGAGGTCAACGAGGCCTTCGCCGTCGTCACCATGGCGGCGATGCGCGACCTCGACATCCCGCACGACAAGATGAACGTCCATGGCGGTGCCTGCGCGCTGGGGCATCCGGTCGGCGCCTCCGGCGCGCGCATCATGGCGACGCTGATGGCGGCGATGCAGAAATACGATGTCGACAGGGGCGTCGCCGCGCTGTGCATCGGCGGCGGCGAAGCGACGGCGGTGGCGCTGGAACGGGTGCACTAGGGAGATCCGGATGGGGGCGCTGATCGAGATTCCGGCCCGCGGCGGCACGGCGGTGCACGTCGACCGCGGCCGCTCGGTGAAGGTCATCAACACGCATGGCACCCAGGTGGTCGATACCTGGGCGTTCAATCGCGACGAGCCCGCGGAGTTCCTGTCGATGGAGCACCTGCGGGTGGCCATCGGCGGCATCTTCCCCAAGGCCGGCGATGCGCTGGTCAGCAACCGCCGCCGCCCGATCCTCACCCTGGTCGAGGACACGTCCCCGGGCATCCACGATACGCTGCTGGCCGCCTGCGACGTGCACCGTTATCGTCTGCTTGGATGCGCCGAAGGGCATGCGAACTGCACCGACAACCTGCACGCGGCGCTGGCCGAGATCGGCTTCGCGGCGGCCGAGACCCCGTCGCCCTTGAACCTGTGGATGAACATCCCGGTCGGCGCGGACGGGACGGTGGACTATCTGCCGCCGGTGTCGAATCCGGGCGATTTCGTGGTGCTGCGCGCCGAAATCGACGCCGTGATCGCATTCTCCGCCTGCCCGCAGGACATGGTGCCGATCAACGGCGAGGCTTGCATCCCGGTGGAGGCGCATTTTACGTTTATTTGATGCGATAGTGGCGCCCGGGTTAAGCAGTTGGTTCGCATTGGCCAACATAATCGGCGAAATCCACGGTGAGGAACCCGCACATTTGCGATTGACGACAGACATAGCCAAAGGGTTGGTGCTGGCCGCGATGGCCTGCGCGGTGACCGTCGCCCTGCATCCGGAGCCCGGCTATGCCCAGGGCCTGAAGTTGGAGCCGGTAGACCAGGCGGCGCAGGATCCGTCGTTCGTCGCATACCGGGACGAGCTGCTGCAAGCGGTGCACGCACGGGATTCGGCGGCCGTGGTCAACCTCGCCGCAATCGACGTCATGCTGTCGTTCGGCGGCGATGCGGGCCGCGAGTCCTTGCGGCGGAACCTCGAAGGCTTCGAGGGCTGGCAGGGCGAGGCGTATTGGCTGGAGCTGCAGCGGGTGCTGGAGCTGGGCGGCGTGTTCCTCGAGGATGGGGCGTTCTGTTCGCCCTATCTGGCCTGTCTGGATCTTCCCGGCTGCCCGGAATGCGATCCGTTCGAGACGGTGTTCGTCACCGGAAAGGACGTTGCGGCGCGGGCCGAGCCGGATGCCGGCGCTGCAATTGTCGCGCGCTTCTCCTACGACGTTCTGCAGATGGACACCGACGCCTATTCGGGCGAGGACTGGTATCCGGTGCGCCTGCCAGGCGGCGGCCGGGCGTTCCTGGCGCACTGGGATGCGCGCATGGCGACCGACTATCGCGCCAGGTTCGAGAAGATCGGCGGTCGGTGGCGGATGACCGTATTCATCGCGGGGGACTGAGGGGCGGAGACGACGCAGCATGCCGACAGTCCTCATCACCGGCGCCAGTCGCGGAATCGGACGCGAGTTCGCCCGGCAGTACCTTGCCGACGGCTGGCGCGTCATTGCCACCTGCCGGGATCCCGCGAAATACGACCTCGACGGCGAGGTCTATCCGCTGGACGTCACCGACCCGGCGGCAATCGACGCCCTGCGCCGCGAGCTCGACGGTGAGGCCATCGACATTCTGTTCAACAATGCGGGCGTCTACGGGCCCCGCGGCACGGCGCTGGGGACGATCGACTACGACGCCTGGGAAGATGTCCTGCGTGCCAACCTGTTCGGGCCGGTGCGCATGGCCGAGGCGTTCGCGGACCTGGTCGAGCGGTCCGACAAGAAAAAGATGGTTTTTATTTCAAGCACGATGGGTAGTATTGGTGAAAACACGAGCGGCGGCGGATATATATATCGTACATCGAAGACCGCCCTGAATATGGCGGTCGCAAGTCTTTCGGTTGATCTTTCGGGGCGCGCCATTATCTGTCTTCTGTTCCACCCGGGATGGGTCAAGACGGACATGGGGGGCACATCCGCCCCGATCGATGCGGCGGCCAGCGTTGCCGGCATGCGCGCGGTCATAGACCGGGCCACGGCGGCCGACAGCGGCCGTTTCTTCAACTACGACGGAAAACGACTGCCTTGGTAGGCGGCCCGGGTTCCGCTATTCGTTTGGAGATTTATCGGTGTTAGGTGATCCAGTGATACTAAAGGCCTTGATGGCCCTTGGGGGCGTCGGCGCGACAACCGCGGGAGCCTGGGGATTCCTGGTCGAGCCGCGGCTCGTCCGGCAGCGCGAGCTGCGCCTCGAATCGAAGCGCTGGCCGGGCCACTGCCGCGAGCTGCGCGTGGCCGTGCTCGGCGATTTCCAGGTCGGTGCACCATGGTTCAAGATCAAGCATCTCGACCGGGTCGTGGCGCGCGTCAACGCGATGCGGCCAGACATGGTCGTGCTGCTCGGCGACTACGTGATCGAGGGTGTGCTGTTCGGCCGCTTCGTCGAGCCGCAGGCGATCGCGCGGAGCCTGTCGAAACTCGAGGCGCCGTTCGGCGTCTATTCGGTGCTGGGCAATCACGACTGGTGGCACGACGGCGAGGCGATCTGGCGCGAGCTGGAAGACGCGGGCATCACGGTGCTCGAGAACGAGGCGGTGCCGGTGAAGCTGCCGGAAGGGCGCATGTGGGTGGCGGGCCTCGCCGACGAGTCGACCCGCTCGCCCTGCGTCGAGACCACGTTCGGCCCGGTGCCCGAGGACGAACCGGTGATCGCGCTGGCGCATGACCCTGTGACGTTCTTCGACATTCCCGAGCGGACGGTCGTCACCTTCGCCGGCCATACCCATGGCGGCCAGATCTCGCTGCCCTGGGTCGGCACGCCATATCGCTTCGGCGGGATTTCGCGGCGCATGATGTACGGTCTCGTCGAGCAGGGCGGCAAACACATGTACGTGACGTCCGGCCTCGGCACCAGCGCCGTGCCGATGCGCATCAACATGCCGCCGGAATTCGCACTGATTACACTTGCCGCCGGCTGAGCCGACGGCCCGAAGATACAACGATAAGACGGGAAGGATCGGGTATGCAGGTGTTCGTCGAGCTGGTGGCCGCGACGTTCGGCCTCCTGTTCAAACTGATATTCGCGGTGGCCGTGATGGCCATCGTGTTCCTGTCCTGGGGTCTGGGAATCGAACCGGGGCTGTTGCGCGTAACGGCAACGGAAATTAGGACGTCGAACTGGGAGACCTATTGGAGCCCGCTGCGGATCGCCTTGTTGTCGGACCTGCATGTCGGCTCGCCCCATATCGATACCAAGCATCTGGAATTCATCGTCGAGACGGTAAACGCGCAGGAGCCCGACGTTGTGCTGCTGCTCGGCGACTATATGGCCGACGGGTTTTACGAGGCGGTGGCGCCCACCACCTTCGCGCCGATCCTGGGCCGCCTGTCGGCTCGGCACGGGGTGTTCGCGGTTCTCGGCGAGCACGACTGGCGGACCGGCGACACCTCGGTGCAGGACGCCCTGCAGCGGGCCGGAATCCGGGTGCTCAACAACCAGGCGGCGGCGGTCCGGACGGGCAAGACCCGGCGTTTCTGGATCGTCGGGCTGAGCGATCCGAGCTCCGGAGTCCAGCCCGATTACGGCAAGGCGGCGGGTGCCGTGCGCCGCGGCGAACCGGTGTTCGTTATGATGCACAATCCGATCCATATCGACCGCATTCCGCCCACCGTAACGGCGTCTTTCGCCGGGCACACCCATGGCGGCCTGTTCAACATCCCCTATGCCGACCACATCAAGCTGGTGCCGGCGGATACCGACAAGCGCCTGGCCCGCGGCCTCATTAGGACGGCAGGCAAGACCCTGTTCGTATCGTCGGGCATCGGCTCGAACAGCATTCCGGTGCGGGTCAACCTGCGACCCGAAATCGCCATCGTCACCATAAGGGGCGGCGAGTAACCACGACCATCGCTGAGCGAGGGCCCGATGTCCGATCCGATCGACTTCTATTTCGACTTCTCCAGTCCTTACGGATACCTCGCGGCCAAACGGATCGACGATATCGCGGCACGGCACGGGCGCAGCGTCACCTGGCGGCCGCACCTGATCGGCGCGGCATTCGCGACCACCGGCTCGAAGCCGCTGCTCGACATCCCGCTAAAGGGCGACTACGCGCGGCGCGAGCTGCCGCGCACCGCGCGCCGGCTCGGCATTCCGTTCCAGCTGCCCAAGCCGTTCCCGTTCCTTTCCGTAGCGGCGGCGCGAGCCTTCTACTGGCTGTCCGACAGCGATCCCGCCACGGCGCGGGAGCTGGCGATCGCACTGTACGACAGGGCGTTCGGCGCCGGCGGGGACATTTCCGGCGCCGAGGCGGTGATCGCGGTCGCCGCCGGGCTCGGCGTCGATGCCGCGGCCCTGAGCGCGGCGCTCAACGACCCCGCGGTCAAGCAGCGCCTGAAGGCCGAGGTGGACGCGGCGATCGCGCGCGGTGTCTTCGGCTCCCCCTACATCGTGATCGACGGCGAGCCGTTCTGGGGCCACGACAAGCTGGCGGAGATCGACGCTTGGCTCGAAACCGGCGGCTGGTAGGATCGCACCGATGACGGTGCTGAAAACATCGCTCGATCCCCGGGCCGAGGGGTTCGCGGCCAACGACGAGGCCATGCGGGCGCTGGTCGGTGATCTCCGCGCCAGGGTCGAGCAGGTCCGGGGTGGCGGCGGCGAGGCCGCACGCAAGCGCCACACCGACCGCGGCAAGATGCTGCCGCGCGAACGGGTCCGCGCGCTGCTCGACCCCGGCTCGCCGTTTCTCGAGCTCTCGCAGCGGGCGGCGTACGGCATGTACGATGCCGACATCGCGGCCGCCGGCATCATCACCGGCGTCGGCCGCATCGCCGGCATCGAATGCGTCGTCGTGTGCAACGACGCGACGGTCAAGGGCGGCACCTATTACCCGGTGACCGTCAAGAAACACCTGCGGGCGCAGGAAATCGCCCGCGAGAACAACCTGCCCTGCGTCTACCTTGTCGATTCCGGCGGCGCTAATCTTCCGAACCAGGACGAGGTGTTCCCCGACCGCGACCATTTCGGCCGCATCTTCTACAACCAGGCCACCCTGTCGGCCGCCGGCATCCCGCAGGTCGCCGTGGTCATGGGCTCGTGCACCGCCGGCGGCGCCTATGTGCCGGCGATGTCGGACGAATCGATCATCGTGAAGAACCAGGGGACGATCTTCCTCGGTGGCCCGCCACTGGTCAAGGCGGCGACCGGCGAGGTGGTCAGCGCCGAGGCGCTGGGCGGCGCCGACGTGCACGCCCGCGTCTCGGGCGTCACCGACCACATGGCCGACAGCGACGCCCATGCGCTGGCCATTGCCCGGCGCATCATCGGCCATCTGAACCGCCGCAAACAGGTGACGCTGGACCTCGCCGAGCCGCGCGAGCCGCTGTACGACGCGGCCGAGCTCTATGGCATCGTGCCGCAGGATCTGCGCAAGCCCTACGACGTGCGCGAGGTGATCGCCCGCATCGTCGACGCCAGCGAATTCGACGAGTTCAAGCGGCTCTACGGCGAGACCCTGGTCACCGGATTCGCGCGTATCCACGGCTATCCGGTCGGGATCCTCGCCAACAACGGCATCCTGTTCTCGGAATCGGCGCTCAAGGGCACGCATTTCATCGAGCTGTGCGCCCAGCGCGGCATCCCGCTCATCTTCCTGCAGAACATCGCCGGGTTCATGGTTGGCAGCAAGTACGAGGCCGGCGGCATCGCCAAGGACGGCGCCAAGATGGTCACCGCCGTCGCCTGCGCGCGCGTGCCGAAGTTCACCGTCATCATCGGCGGCTCCTTCGGGGCCGGCAATTACGGCATGTGCGGCCGCGCCTTTGGCCCGCGCTTCCTGTTCATGTGGCCGAACGCGCGCATCTCGGTGATGGGCGGCGAGCAGGCGGCGAGCGTGCTGGCCCAGGTGCGCCGCGACAATATCGAGGCCGCCGGCAAGACGTGGAGCGCGAAGGACGAGGCCGAATTCAAGGCGCCGATCCTCGAGCAGTACGAGCGCGAGGGCCACCCCTACTATGCGACGGCGCGGCTGTGGGACGACGGCATCATCGATCCGGCCGACACCCGCACGGTGCTGTCCCTCGCGATCTCGGCGTCGCTGAACGCGCCGGTCGAGCCGACGCGCTTCGGCGTCTTCCGGATGTGAAGGGAGCGAAAACATGATCCAGGAGATGCTGACGGTCGAGACCGACGAGCGGGGCGTCGCCACGGTAACCCTGAACCGACCGGACAAGCACAATGCCTTCAACGAGGCCCTGGTCGGCGACCTTGCCGAGGCGTTCGGCCACCTCGCGCGCAACCCCTTCGTGCGGGTCGTCGTGCTGACCGGCGCCGGCAAGAGCTTCTCCGCCGGCGCCGACCTCAACTGGATGCAGGAGATCGCCAGCTACTCGGTGGACTCGAACCTGGCCGACGCCGGTCGGCTGGCGGCGATGCTGCACGCGCTCGACACCATGCCGCAGCCGACCGTGGCCCGGGTCAACGGCGCGGCCTACGGCGGCGCCGTCGGTCTGATCGGCGCCTGCGACATCGCGGTGGCGTCCGACGATGCCATGTTCGGCATCACCGAGGTGCGGCTCGGCCTGATCCCGTCGGTGATCTCGCCCTATGTGCTGCGTGCCATCGGGCCGCGCCAGGCCCGCCGCTACGCGCTGACCGGCGAGCGCTTCGGCGCGGCGGAGGCGTTGCGGCTCGGCCTCGTGCACGAGGTCGTCAAGGCGAAGGCGCTTGACGCCACGGTGGCCAAGCTCGTCGAGGTCCTGCTGGCCGGCGCGCCGGGCGCGCAGGCCGAGATCAAGATGCTGTTCCGCGATCTCTGGGATCTCGACCGCACCGGCGAGGCGGCCCGCACGACGACCGCCGAGCGCATCGCCCGGCGCCGCGCCAGCGACGAGGCACGCAAGGGCATGGCCGCCTTCTTCGAGAAGCGCAAGCCCGACTGGTCGGCGGATTAGATGTTCCGCAAGATCCTGATCGCCAATCGCGGCGAGATCGCACGGCGCATTATGCGGACGGCGAAATGGATGGGCATCCGCAACGTCGCCGTGTTCTCGGCGGCCGACCGCGATGCGGCGCACGTGCGCGAGGCCGATGAGGCGTATTTCATCGGCCCCGCGCCGGCCGCCGACAGTTACCTCAAGATTGAGGCGATCGTTTCGGTGGCGAAAGAATCCGGCGCCGAAGCCGTCCATCCCGGCTATGGCTTCCTTGCCGAGAACGCGGCGTTCGCTGAGGCCTGCGCCGCGACCGGTATCGTCTTCATCGGCCCGCCGGCGGCGGCGATTCGCGCCATGGGCGACAAAGCCGCCGCCAAGGCGATCATGGAGAAGGCGGGCGTGCCGGTCGTGCCCGGCTATCACGGCAAGAGGCAGGACAGAACAACGCTGCTGAAGGCGGCCGAACGCATCGGCTTTCCGGTCCTGCTCAAGCCGGCGGCGGGCGGCGGCGGCAAGGGCATGCGCGTGGTGCGCGCGGGCAAGGACTTCGCGGACGCGCTGTCTGGCGCCAAACGAGAAGCGAAGGCGGCCTTCGGCGACGACCGCATGCTGGTCGAAAAGCTGATCGAACGGCCGCGCCATATCGAGGTGCAGGTGTTCGGCGATACTCACGGCAACGTCGTCCACCTGTTCGAGCGCGACTGCTCGGTGCAGCGCCGGCACCAGAAGGTGATCGAGGAGGCGCCGGCCCCCGGCGTCGACGAGGAATGGCGCGCCCGGATTTGCGAGGGCGCGGTCGCGGCGGCGCGGGCGGTCGACTATGTCGGCGCCGGCACGGTCGAGTTCATCGCCGAGAGCGGCCCGCAAGGCAAGCCCGGCGATTTCTTCTTCATGGAGATGAATACAAGGCTGCAGGTCGAGCATCCCGTGACCGAGATGATCACCGGCACCAATCTCGTGGAATGGCAGCTCCGGGTTGCTGTCGGTGAGCCGTTGCCGATGGAACAACGCAACATTGCCATCGCCGGCCATGCGGTGGAGGCCCGGCTCTATGCCGAGGATCCGGCCAACGGCTTCCTGCCGTCGCCGGGCCGGGTGCGCTATTTCGACATGCCGTCCTTTGCGGCAAATCTGCGGATCGACAGCGCCTTCGATGCGGGGCGCGGCGTCGTGCCGCCCGACTACGACCCGATGATCGCCAAGCTGATCCGATGGGGGGAGAGCCGCGAGAAAGCCGTGCAGGACCTGCGCGATGCCCTGGCCGACGTGAAGGCGGTCGGCGTGCACACCAACGCCGCCTTTCTGGGCGCCGTCCTCGGCCATCCGGATTTCCAGGCCGGCGCGGTCGATACGGGGTTCATCGGGCGCCACCTCGCCGAGCTGGTGCCGGCGCGGCAACCCGCGCCGCCGCGCGTCCTGGCGCTGGCATGCCTGGGGCTGCTGCTGTCCGGACGGCGGCGCAGCCGCCAATCCGGCGCCGGCGATTCCGACGACCGCTGGTCGCCCTGGCGGCGCGACGATGGCTGGCGGCTGCACGGCATTGGCCACACCGTGCTGCGCCTTCTCGACGACGGGGCGGAGATAGACATCTCCTGCAGCGCTGCCGGTGAGGGCTGGCGGCTCGACCTGCCGGGCGGCGCGATGGGGGTGGCGGCCGCGCTGGTCATGGATTCGAGTTTGCCGGACGATCTGGACCTGTTCGGCGGCACCGTCCGCGTCGAGCTGGACGGGCAGCGCCTTGCAGCCAAGGTCATCCGCGACGGCGAAGCGCTGCACGTGTTCCACGAGGGCGGCCACTGGCAGCTCGGCATCCACGACCCGCTGGCCGCGGCGGAAGCTCACGAGAGCGCGTCCGGCGGGCTGACCGCGCCGATGCCGGGCCGCATCGCGGCAGTGCACGTCAAGAATGGCCAGACGGTCGCGGCCGGCCAGCCGCTGATCGTCGTCGAGGCGATGAAGATGGAGCACACGATCGCGGCACCGGCCGCCGGCAAGGTCAGCGAGGTCCGCTTCAAGGCCGGCGACCAGGTCCGCGAAGGCGAGGTGCTGGTCGTGGTGGAGGAGGCCGTCGACTGACATTCCGCGGGGCGCGACCTCATGTGTCAAGACGCGGCCATGCCGCTCCTCAGCATGGAAGTCACTGCGTAGAACCCCGGATCGCAGGTCACCCCCTCCCCAAACCCTCCCCCCGTGAAGGACATGCTCAGACTGTCAGGCGCCGGCGCGAGGG
>JBFIFO010000128.1:0-11835 GCA_041602815.1 Alphaproteobacteria bacterium
ATCGAGGCGGCGCGCGCCGGCGAGGCCGGCAAGGGCTTCGCCGTCGTCGCCCAGGAGGTCAAGAACCTCGCCAACCAGACCGGCAAGGCGACCGAGGAGATCTCGCAGCAGATCGTCTCGGTGCAGGACGAGACGCGCGGCACCGTCGATGCCATCGACGCCATCATGTCGGTGATCGGCGAGATCAGCGATATCGCCACGACCATCGCCTCGGCTGTCGAGGAGCAAGGCACGTCGACCCGCGAGATCGCCCGCAACGTCCAGGAGGCGGCCAAGGGCACCCAGGAGGTCAACAACAAGATCGAGGAAGTGTCCAGCGCCGCGAGCGAGGCCGGTGCGGCGGCGGACAAGGTGCTCAGCTCCGCCGACAACCTTTCGCGGCAGTCGGGCCTGCTGCAAACGCAGGTGGAGAAGTTCCTCGCCCAGATCCGGGCGGCCTGACGGGCCCTTCATAGACCCTGTTTCGGCGGGTGGGAGGCGCGGCTCTCACGCCCCAGCGTGGTGTGCGGTGGCCGGTTTCTTTGTTTGAATAACGGATTGACAATGCAAATCGTAACCTTGGATGGCGCGACAAAATAACACAAAATCTTGTGGATAACGGCACGGCAATTGCAAGCCGTTCTCGTTGCATTGGCCCGCACTGGTTCAGTTTTTTGTGAACCGAGGGGCACCGCGAACTGGACCGCTTCGACCAGGGACCCGGACGGCGGGTTGAGGGGCGCTGGAAGGAGAACCGCTATGACCCTGAAAATGAAATTGATCTGCGTGCAGGGGGCCCTGATCGGCCTATTCGCAGCAGCGACCGTCTCGGTTTTCTTCACTTTACAGATGACGGCTTTGAACCTGGAGCACGCCTCGCAGGGCGTTGCCCGGACCGCCAACTTGGAAATCCCGCTGCTGATAAACATCAAGGAAGCCAAGACTGATATCATCCAGGTTCAGCAGTGGTTGACCGATATCTCGGCGACCCGCGCGCGCGACGGTCTCGATGACGGGTTTGAAGTGGCGGAAGGCTATGCGAAGGGATTTGCGATGCATATTGCATCGGCTCGGGAACAGGCTTCCGAACTCGGTCTGACCGAGGCAAAGCGGCTGCTCGATGAAATGGAGGCCAAATTCGGCCCTTATTACGAAATGGGTCAGCGCATGGCCAAAGCCTACATAGACGAGGGGTCAGATGCCGGCAACAGGATCATGCTCGAGTTCGACTCGGAGGCTGAAAAGCTGTGGCGGACAACGGATCAACTCATAGAATTCGCCGAGGCGCATTCGCGCGAAAAGCTTATGGAGTTAGAACAGGAGACCGTCGAGATTCGCGATGACAACAGTCAATTGCTCTGGCTGGTCCTCGTGCTGGGCGGCGCGGCCTTGTTAGCGGCCGGCGCCGGCTCGATGTTCCTGTATCGGACAATCAGCAGCAGCATCGCCATGGTACAGGCGGATCTCAGGCTGTTGTCCGACCATGCCGTCTCCGACGAGACCGGCGATGCGGAATTGCCGCTCACGCTCAGCGCCGACCGGCGGGACGAATTCGGTCCGGTCGGTGCCGCTCTGAAGGTGCTGGCCGAGTTCCTCGGCCGCGGCAAGCAACTTGCAGTGACCCAGGCAAGGCAGGAGAAGGACCTGCAACGGGCGCAGTTTTTGGAAAAGACAACAAGTGCGTTCAGCAACGATATTGCGGAGATTATCAGGGTCCTGGCGACGGCTTCCACCGAACTTGAGACAACGGCGCAGGCCATGACCGCGTCGGCGGAAGAAACCAGCCGCCAGTCCGCCGCCGTCGCCTCGGCGTCGGCGCAGGCGACGCAAAACGTGCAGACGGTCGCCACGGCGTCCGAGGAGCTGGGCGCCTCGATCGCGGAAATCGGCCGTCAGGCCGCGCAGTCCGCCAACATTGCCGGACGAGCGGTCGAGGACGCCAATCGCACCGACGACGTGGTGCGTGGCCTGTCGGATGCCGCTTCGCGGATCAGCGAAGTGGTCAGCCTGATCAACGACATCGCCGGCCAGACCAATCTGTTGGCCCTGAACGCGACCATCGAGGCGGCGCGCGCCGGCGAGGCAGGCAAGGGCTTCGCGGTGGTCGCGAGCGAGGTCAAGAACCTGGCCAACCAGACAGCCAAGGCGACAGAGGAAATCTCGCAGCAGATCCTCGCCGTGCAGAACGAAACCCAGAGCGCCGTCGGCGCCATCGAAGCGATCCGCCAGACGATCCAGGAAATGAGCGATATCGCGACGACGATCGCCTCCGCCGTCGAGGAGCAGAACGCCGCAACAACAGAAATCAGCTCGAACGTGCAGCAGGCGGCGACTGGCACCAACGAGGTTTCATCGAGCATCGTCGGCGTATCGCGCGCGGCGGAAGAAACCGGCGCCTCTTCGGCGCAGGTGCTCAGCGCGTCGACCGAACTCAACCGGCAGGCCGAGCGGCTGCGCAGCGAGATCGAGCGGTTCATCGGCGAGATAAAGGCCGCCTGAGCGAAGTGCGACGCGGGCGGGTCTGATGGCTGCGACACGCGGTCCGCGTGCCCGATGCATCCTTCCGTCGCACGCAGCTCGGCCACGTCGGAGGATGGCTGCCGCAAGCGTCCGTTTGCCAACATTGGATGGACGGAGTCATTTACCGATTGGCAACCTTACTTCGGTATGAATTATCGAGGCAGAGGCCGAAACGCCGCCGGCCGGCCGATGGAACGTGGCGCCGCAGGACAATCGTCGCAATGCGCGAGGGCGATGCCTTGTTGATCCGGAGAACGCCATGACCCTCAAGGGCAAGATCATCACGGTGTTGACCCTTCTCGTCGCCCTTATCGGGAGCGCGGGCACCACGGTCTTCATCAACCTGCAGCTTGGACAGGGTGAACTCGACGTGATCTCGGAGGATGCCGGCACGCTTGACGCCTCGGGGCTGCCGTTCCTGGTGGCCGCCCAGCGCCTGGAACGGGAAACCGATCGTCTCCTGCAGGCGCCGGGAACCGATATGGACGCCTTCGATCGGGCGCTCGAAACGGCGCAGGATCTGGCGCGCCAGGCCCAGTTCGGCGAGGCATTGCAGCTGCTCGAAATACTGTCGAACGAAAGCCGGCAGGGCTCGCCGGGCTTCGCCGAGACGGCCGGCCGCCTCGTCGCGGTCGCGGAGCAGCGGGCGCGCGGTCAGACGGCATCCCTCTTCGCGAATACCGCGTCACTGCGCGACGCCAACCGGATCCTGAAGGCGCTGGTCCTGGGTTTCACCGGGGTCGGATTGACGATCGCCCTGTATGGCGCCGTGCGGTTGTACCGCAACATCAACGCCTGCATTGCAGCCGTGCAGCGCGACATCGGGGCGCTGTCGGCGTATGCCTCGTCGACGGATGACGAGACGACCTTTAATCTCAAACTCAACCGCGACCGTCGCGACGAATTCGGCATCATCGGAGCGGCGCTCGCCGTGCTGGCCGATTATGTGGCACGGGGCAAGGAACTGGCCCGCAACAGGACGCGGCGCCAGGAGGAGCGAATACGTGAAGCGGACCGGCTGGAGCAGGCCACCGGAAAATTCCACGAGTATGTCAACGAGATTATCCGTACCGTGTCGTCCGCATCCGCGGAACTCGAATCGACGGCGCGGTCCATGGCCGAGACGGCGGAAGAGAACAGCCGCCAGTCGATGACGGTGGCGGCGTCCGCGAGCCGGGCATCGCAGCATGTCCGCGAGTTGGCGGAAGCGTCGGAACGGGTCAGCGCCGCGATCGAGGAAATCAGCGGGGAACTGTCCGATTCGGCCCGCATCGCGGAACGGGCGGGGATCGAGGCTGACCGCACGGACCAGGTGGTGCAGGACCTGTCCGACGCGGCGCTGCGCATCACCGAAGTGACCACGCTGATCAACGATATCGCCGGCCAGACCAATCTCCTGGCCCTGAACGCGACGATCGAGGCGGCACGCGCCGGCGAGGCCGGCAAGGGCTTCGCCGTGGTGGCGCAGGAAGTGAAGAACCTCGCCAACCAGACCAGCCGCGCCACCGATGATATCGCCAAGCAGATCAACACGGTCCAGGAGGAAACGCAGAGTGCCGTCGGCGCGATCGAGACGATCCGCGGCACCATTCGTGAAATGGCCCGCATCACCTCGCGGATCGCAACCGCGATCGCCGAGCACGATACCGCCATTCGCGATATCCGCCGCAATGCAGAGGAGGCGGCCCGCGGCACCGACAACGTGACCACGAATATCGAGGGCGTCAGCCGCATCGCGCAGGACACCGGCACGTCCTCCGCGCAGGTCCTTCAGGCCTCCGCGGACCTCAACCGGCAGGCCGAGTCGCTGCGCAGCGAAATCGAACGCTTCATTGCCGAGGTCAGGCAGGCCTGACCGCACGGCCCGGACAGGGCGCTAGCCGATCTCCGACTTCTGCAGCAGGTCGCCGCCGCGCCACAGGTAAAGGGCGAGCATCGGCTCCGCCCCCATGCGGGTCGCATGCGGTACCCAGGACCGGCGATGCAGCACGCCCCCCGGCGGCACGGTCGCATAGTCCTTCGTACCCGCCCGCCACGCTGCGGTCCCGGCGAGCACGAGGTAGATCTCCTCGGCCTCGTGCCGGTGCTGCGGATACTCCATCTCCGGTGCGAACAGCAACAGGCCGCAGGCGATGTCATCGGCGACAAACGGGCCGCGCGGCCCGATCAGTTCCATGAAGCCGTAGCGGGTCTGGAAATCGACTCCGAAATCGGCGGCGGCGTAAGACTGGCCCCATGGGAGGGACGCGCCCATCGCCGCGATCGCGTCGACCAGTGCCTGGGTTCCGGGCACCGCACACGAACGCGTCCGGGACAGCCATGCCAGCACCGGCAGACCGGCGGGGTCGGTCGGCCGGGCGATCGGCGCATCGGGCAGCATCGCCAGCCAGTCGCGGTGCCGTGTCGGCAGGGCCCGCCGCAGCAAGCGGCGCACCTCGCAATACAGCGCCAGGAACCGACCATGATTTGAGCGTTGCTCCATTCCTTGTGCTCCTGATGGCTGGTCCGGCGGCGAAAGCGCCTGCGCTCGCCGGATCAATATGCCATAGTGCGCGCCACCTGAAGAGCGGAGGGGGAGGTCCATGGGCGACATCGTGCGGTTCGGAAGCGGCTCCAGGGAACGGCCGGACGTCACTGTTGATCGCGCCGGCGGCATGGCGGTGATCGCATTCGCTTCGACGGCGCCGGGCACCGGACGCACCATGCTGGCGGCCCATATCGCGGCCCAGGCGGGCCGCGCCGGCGACGGTCCGGTGGCAGTCCTCGACGCCGATCCCAAGTGCAGCCTTTTGGAGTGGTGGCACCGCCGCCACGGCAAGGGTGGCGCCCCCAGCTTCGCAGAGACGGCGGATATCGAGGGCCTCGACGCGGCCCTCGCGCGACTGCGGGACCAGGGCGCGCGGCTGTGCGTCGTCGACACCGGGTGCGGCGACGCCGATGCGTTGGCGCCGATCGCCGATCGCGCCGACGTCGTTGTCGTTCCGGCCGATGCCGATGCCGCCGGCGCCATGGAGGCGTCGGCGCTGGGCAGGGCGCTGGCCGGCCGGGCCACCATCGCCTTCGTGATCAACGGCCGCTCGCATGCCGGCGAGCAAGAGGGCAACCTGACGAGCCGCCTTGCCGCCGGCGGCGGCTGGCCGGCGGGGATGGTGCGCCACGCCGACGCTTATGCCGCGTCGATGACCGCGGGGCGGACTGTGATCGAGACCCATCCCGACATCTACGCCGCCGATGACATTGCCGAGCTGTGGGCCAATCTGCGAGGCATCCTCGTCGCGGGGTGAGAGGTGCGTAGATGACACGGGCGCCGCGCGATGCGGCAGGCCCAGCGCGTGTCGGCCGTCATTAATCATCGGGCAAGGACTTTCTTGGTAAACTGTACGTCTCGAAGACGGAACAGGACTACTATGTCCAGTAATCCCGCGAACCCGTTCCACGGGTTATCGCATAAGGAATTGATGGCGCTCGCCGAGAAGATCGGCACGGGCATGGCTGTGCTGACAATTGCCTCGGGCTCCCAGGGTGCGGGCAAGTCGACGCTCGCCGCGCATTTCGCGATCCAGGCGCAGCGCGCCGGTGTCGAATCGGTGGTGATGGCGGACACCGCGGCGCGCGGGCCGCTGGCCGCCTGGTGGAACCGGCGCAGCGGACCGAAGCCGTCACTGTCCTCGCTGGGCGGTGCGGCCAATGTGTCGGAGGCGCTGGACCGCCTGCGCGAGATGAAACACAAGCTGTGTATCGTCAACACGCCCCCGGTGATCGATGAAAAGGTCGAGCAGCTTCTCCAGGTCAGCGACCTCGTCGTCATCCCGTGCCGGCCGAGCCGCAGCGACCTGCCGCGCGCCGACCAGGTCGCCGAGGTGACCCATATGCTGGGCCGCAAAAGCGTGTTCGTGGTCAGCGCCGCGACGATCGGGGCCCGCATGACCGAGGCCATCGCGGTCGAACTGGCCAAACACGGCACGGTCTCCCCGGTGACCATCCACCGCCGCAGCGATTTCGCCGAGGCGATGGCGCAGGGCCGCACGGTTATGGAACTCGACCCGCGCAGCGAATCCGCGCAGGAGATGGAGCAGCTCTGGGAATACGTTTACGGGCTGCTGAAGAAGAACATCAAGTTCAGCATCTGAGCGGGGCTCATGCCGGGAGGCGGCACCAGTCCGCTACTCGATCACCGGCCCGTGCGTGCCGGCCTTCAGCGTCTCCTTCCGGTAGCGCCCGCGCGGCACCACCTCGGCGACGGGCCCGCCCGGCGCGCGGAACTTGACCGGCAGCTTGCCCGGCGCGCTCAGGATCTCGCCGCCGGCCGCGGCCAGCGCTTGTGCGAAGGCATCGACATCGTCGACCTCGATGCCGAAATGGTGGATGCACGGCGCCGGCCCGGCGAAATCCGCCTCGTCCGCCTCCTCGTGCTCGTACTGCATCAGCGTCAGATCCATGGTCCCGTCGGTCAGATGCCGCGAGACATGAGAGCCGCGCCTGCCCTCGCGGTGCACGGTGTTGACGTGGCGGAACCCGAACACCGTCTCGTAGAACCGGCTCGTCGTCTCGATATCGGCCACTTTCAGCGAAATATGGGTGATCTTCGGCATGCGGGCGGCCCTTTGATCCTGATGAGACGGCGTGCAGCCGAGACAATAGAACATCCGTCCGCCCGATCAAGCGGTCGTGGCAATTGCCCGGAGGCGCTGGAGTGCGCCGGGATGGTGCCGGGGCAGCGCCTCAATGCGTGTGCTGGATGCCCGCGTTCACACACTCGTAGATACGGTTCGAATAGACCTCGAAGCCCAGCACGTGGTCGACGTAATCGCGCGCCTCCGCGACGCCCATGTCGGCGCCGGCCCGTCGCGCCGCGACCTCGGCGAAACGATGGCGCACTTGCGTTTCAATGGCGTCGCAGAGCAGCCGTACCAGCGCGTCCGGCGAGCCGCTCTCCACGGCCGCCTCGGCCGCGGTCACGGCAGGGCCAACGTCGAGACCGGCCGGTTTCAGGCCGGTGAAGGCGGCGCCCTCGCCGGCGCGGTGAACCCGGACCACGGTCTCGAAGAAATAGAGCTCGCTGATCTCGCGCGCCGCCGCCCCGAGCTTCGCTGCCCGCAAGGTCTTGGCGAACGCGGCCTTGACCTCGTCCTCCCCGTCCTTCGGCACGAACGGCAGGACGAGATCGACATCCCCCGCCTCCAGCGCGCGCCGTGCGGCGCTGACGACGGGACCATCCATGGAATCGCAATGCGGTGGCATGACCCGGCCTCCTGCTTCCCATCTGTTCGGAAACGCCGCAGCGGGCCCGTATGGCGGCCACCGCGGACGTGGGCGCAATGGAGCACAATTCGTGCGGCAGCGCATTGACGTGCGTCAAGCGGGCGCTGCCGGCACCGAATCTGCAAACCCCCGCCGTGGTCCCTGCTACTGTCTTGCGGCGAAGCGCACGGCGCGCTAGATCGGCCCCTATGCCGCTGGAGCTAGCTTGCGACGTGGCCGGCGACGGGCCGCCGCTCATCATCCTGCACGGGCTGTTCGGCTCGGCCCGCAACTGGCGCGCCATTGCTGCCGGCCTCGCCGGGCGGTATCGCGTGTTCAGCCTCGATCTGCGCAACCACGGCGACTCGCCGTGGCATCCCGACATGTCCTACGAGGCGATGGCCGGCGACATCCGCGCCTTTCTTGAGGCGCAGGACATCGTCGGCGCCGCCGTGCTCGGCCACAGCATGGGCGGCAAGGCGGCGATGACGCTGGCGCTCCTGCATCCGGACCGGATCGGTGCGCTGATCGTCGTCGACGTCGCCCCGGTGGCCCGCCCGCCCGAGCTGCGCACCTATGTGCGCGCAATGTCGGCGGTCGACCTCGCGCAGGTGGCGCGCCGCGCCGATGCCGACCGGCTGCTGGCCGCTTCCGTCGAGGACCGGCGGGTGCGCGGCTTCCTGCTGCAGAACCTCGTGATGCGCGACGGCCGGCCGGCGTGGCGGCTGAACCTCGACGCCATCGACCATCAGATGGAAACGATCGGCGGCTTCCCCCAACATCTCCTGGAGCGCCGCAATGCGGGCCCGACCCATTTCATCACCGGCGCGCAGTCGGACTATGTAAAACCCGAGCACCGCGACCTCATCCTGCGCCTGTTCCCTGAAACGACGCTCAGCGTTATCGGCGGCGCCGGTCACTGGGTCCACGCCGAGAAGCCGCAGTCCTTCTTGCGCGCGGTCGACCGCTTCCTGGCCGCGCTGCCGCCGCGGTAGCGGCCGTACCCCGACGGCGCCGATTCCCCGCGTGCCGATTTTCGGCTAGAGTGGGCGGCGGCGGGACAACACGCTTTGCGGAGGCGGGGATGAGGGAGAAGACGACGGTCAAGGTGCTCATCGACAACGCGCGGACGCGGGTCACGGAGCACCGTTTCGCGCCCGGTGCGACCACCGGCCGGCACCGGCACGACAGCGACTATCTGGTGGTGCCGATCGTGGACGGTCGCCTGCGGGTGATCACGCCGAACGGCAACGAGAAGATCAGCGAGCTCAAGGCCGGCCAGCCGGCGTTCCGCGCCGCCGGCGGCGAGCACGAGGTGGTCAACGACGGCGACACCGAATACGCCTATATCGAGGTCGAGCTGAAGTAAACTCACGGCCGCGCCGGGACGGCTCTGGCAGTAAGCGGAATTTTAACCGCCGCCGCGGAATCATCGTCAGGTGCTGGGCGTCGCGTTCGCCCGGCGGCGGCGCGGCGCTGATCCTCGGGATGTTCTTCTATCTCGCCTTCGTCTTCCGCATCGCCTACGACGATAACTTTATCCACCTGCGCACGTTGCGCCACTGGAGGCGCCGCATCCCGTGGGACGCCGTGCGCGACGGCGCATACCGCACGGGCTGGCAGGCCTGGCATGTGAAGACCGAAGGGGCCGGCACGATCTGGATCTACCACTACCAGACCGGCCATGCCGAGTTCCTCGAGCTCGCCGAGGAGAAGATCGCCCGGGCCGCGCGGTCCTAGGCCGCCGCCACCGCCGCGCTAAAAAAAACCCTCTCCCGTTGAGGGGAGAGGGCCAGGTTGGGGAAATCAACCGGCGGGTGGGAGCTGCCGTCAGGCAGCGGCCGGTTGGGATAGCACCCGGTCTTGCGGCACCGGCAGGACAGAGCCGAGGTCGGCGACGATGCGCCTCCTGATGTCCGCCCCGCGGCCGCAGAAATGGATCAGCATGTGCGTTGCGCCGAGTCGGCGCGCCTCCTCTACCCTCTCCTGTCGGGCATCGCCGCGATCGCGCATCCCGCCCGTCTCGCCGATCAGCAGCGGCTGCCAGTAGGACGACATGCTGCGCAGCGGGCCGTCCGATGGGCGCGCGAAAATGTAAACCGCCGCCCCGCAGGGTGCATCCTCAAGGGGGAAAGCGGTGAAGCCGTACAGCGCTGCCGACCCGCCCTGAATCGTGACGACCGCCTGGCCTGGCGGTGTCTTGCAGACATCGTGCAGTGCGCTCATGACAGCCTCCTCGAAAAGGCTATTACCCAGCACATTTTATCTTCTAAAAGTTGAGTAAAGGTTAACGAGATTTTTACCATAACCATAAAGATTCTAGGCGATTCCGTGGCACATGCACCGGTCCCCCGGCGCGCGGCCGGTTACGACAAGAAATCGGCGCCCTCGGGGAGAGGGCGCCGGGCTGGCCTCGCAATGTGGGGTTACGCGTCGCTCAGGCGGCCGCAGCGCGGCGCTGCAGGGCGTTCAGCGGCGGCTCGAAGGCAGCGACGAGATCGTCCTCGATGAAGCGCCGGTAGTCCTCGTCGCGGCTGCAGATATGGACCAGAAGGCGGGTCGCCCCCTCCTTCTTCGCGGCATCGAGCCAGTCGCGCGACGCGCCCGCGCCGATATCCGAGGTCTCGCCGACGAACAGCAGGCGCCAGTGCAGTGGCTGCCCGGTCTCTGCCGCGGCCGGCGCGGCGAAGGCGTATATTCCGGGGATCGACGGCGGCGCATCCAGCGGAAACGGCGTGAATCCATAGATCTCCTGCGAGGCGCCATGCAGGGTCACCACCGCGTTGTCCGGCGAAACAGTCGGTCGTGCGCGCTTCTTGCCCATTCCCTCTTCCTTCTGCTGCATGACGGGTCGGGAAGGATACGCCGCGAGGTCTTACCCGATCGTTAAGACCGTCGCGCAGGTGGCGCCATGGCGCCAGGAAGCCGCATCCGCGAGTTGGCGCCGCCCGGCATCGGGCGGGTCATGACAGGTCCAGCTTCAGTCCTTCGTGGCTGGCCGCGAAGCCGAGGCACCCGTAGAAGCGGAACGCATCGTCCGCCGGCAGCCGCACGACGGCCGGTAGGTCCGCGGCGATAGCGGCGCGGAATCGCAGCGATGGGAACGTGCTTTCGTCGGCCATCGCCGGCTCCCTAGAGCTCGATGATCGCGGGCCGGAAACTCGCGGCCGCGGGGTCCTCGCCGGGATAGCCGCGTTGCGCGCTTATGCAGCGCGTCTCGCCGATCGTCACGTCGACGGAGAAGTGCGTGTGGCCCCAGATCCAGGCGGCCGGACGGTAGGCGGCGATCATATATTCCAGATCGCTGACGAAGGCAGGCGACAGCGGGCTGCCTTCGAAGCGCGGCTCGACGGCGGCGCGCACCGGCGCATGGTGGGTCGCGACGACGATCGGCCCGGATGCGCCGCGGGCGAGCTCGCGCTCCAGCCAGCCGCGCGAGTCGGTGTGGCGGGCGAACGCCTGCGCCGGCGAGAACCGCCGCCCGCCGGCGCGGATCAGCATGTGGTCGGCCAGCCCCGCGGCGGCGGCCTGCATGCCGGCGGCGGCATTGCCGTTGATCGCATAGTCGGTCCACAGCGTGCACCCGAGCACCCGCACTCCGGCCACCGTGACCGCATCGTTCTCGAGGAACAGTACGCGGCCGCCCGTGCCCGCGGCAGCCGCGCGGCACCCGTCGAGCACCTCGTCGAGATCGCCGTGATAGGCCTCGTGGTTGCCCATCACATAGATCACCGGCAATCCGAGGAACCGTGCCGCCTCGTCCGCCCAGGCGACGCCCGCGGTGCCGATGTCGATGTCGCCGGAGAGGATCACGAGGTCGGCGTCGCCGCGGATCGGGCCGAGGTCGGGTCCGCCGCGCGGATGCTCGCCGGACGCGACGGGCGCCGCCCCGGCTTCGTCTGAGCGCTCGAACTCGATGTGCAGGTCGCTGGCCACGGCGATGCGGGTCATGGCGGCACCATAGCAGATGCGCCCACCGCCCGGAATGCGTCATCGGGTCCGGTGCGGCAGGCGATTTCAGGAACGGGACGGGAAAATGGTGCCGCCGGAGTGAATTGAACACTCGACCCCACCCTTACCAAGGGTGTGCTCTAC
>JBFIFO010000129.1:0-11776 GCA_041602815.1 Alphaproteobacteria bacterium
CGGGCTATGCCGAGGCGCGCGAGGCGTCGATCCTGACCATCGATATCCGCGGTTTCACCAGGCTCGCCAACGCGCTGCCTCCCGCGGAGCTGATCGCCCTGCTCGTCGAATACGAGTCGCGCATGGTTTCGGTCATCCAGTCGCATGGGGGTTGCATCGACAAGTTCCTTGGCGACGGCATCCTGGCGACCTTCGGCGCCGCGGCGCCGAGCGAGACGCATGCGGCCGACGCGCTGCGCGCGCTGGAAGGGGTCACTGTTGCGGTCGACGACTGGAACCGGGCGCGCGAGCAGTCCGGTCACGAGCCGCTGCGGATCGGCGCCGCGGTCGCGGCCGGCCGCGTCGTGTTCGGTGCTGTCGGGGACGACACCCGCCTCGAATTCACGGTGATCGGCGATGCGGTGAACCTCGCCGCCAAGCTGGAGAAGCACAACAAGGTCGGCGAGACACGGGCGCTCGCCTCGCTGGATGCGTACGAGCTTGCCGTGGCCCAGGGGTTTGCCCCGTCGGGTCGCACCGAACGCGTCGGACCGCTGCACATCCATGGCACGGACGCGCCGCTCGAAATCGTCGTTCTGGAACGATAGCGGCGCGCTCCGTCCTGCTTATACCTTCCTACTTATAGGGATCGGCGGCATCGCGCAGTCCGTCGCCGAGAAACTGGAAGGCGAGAACCACCAGGATCACCGGGACCACCGGCAGCATCAGCCACGGATAGATGGCGACGACGTTGATGTTCTGGGCTTCGTTGAGCAATACCCCCCAGCTCGTGATCGGCGGGCGCAGCCCGAGCCCGAGGAAGCTCAGGGCCGTCTCGGCCAGGATCATCGAGGGAATCGACAGCGTCGCCGACGCGATCAGATGGCTCATGAAACTGGGCATCAGGTGCCGGAAAACGATGCGGCCCGGCCCCGCGCCCATCAGGTGTGCCGCGGTACAGAAATCCTCTTCGCGCAGGGCGAGGAACTTGGACCGCACCGCGCGCGCCAGCCCGGGCCAATCGAGCAGGGCGAGGATCACGGTGATCCCGAGGAAGACGAGCATCGGGCTCCAGGTGACGGGAAGCGCCGCCGACAGTGCCATCCACAGCGGCAGTTCCGGGAACGACCGGATGACTTCGATGATCCGCTGCACCGCACTGTCGACGAAGCCGCCGTAGTAGCCGGCGAAGCCGCCGATCACGAGGCCCATCAGGAAACTGATCGTGATGCCGATCAGCCCGACGGTCAGCGATATGCGTGCGCCATAGACGATGCGCGAGAACATGTCGCGGCCGAGCCGGTCTGTGCCGAGCAGGAACAGCCGGCCCCCTTCGGCCGGACAGACGAGATGGAAGCTGCCGTCGACCAGCCCCCAGAACCGGTAGCCGGCACCGGCGTACTCGCCGACGCAGAAAAACCGCAGCCGCTCGACGCGGGTCGAATCGATTGTGTACGTCCAGCGCATTCGCGCCAGATCGAGCGATTTCTCGTACGGATGGATGTACGGGCCGATGAACGTGCCATCGTGGAAGAGCCGCACCTGCTGCGGCGGTGCGTACAGGGAGTCGGTGTGCCGGTGGTGCAACTCATACGGGGCGATGAACTCGCTGATCGCGATCGACAGGTAGATAAGCAGCAGAAACGCGCCGCTGACGACAGCGATTCGGTGCCGCCGGAAGCGCCACCACATCAGTTTCCACTGCGAGGCCGTGTAATAGCGCTCCTGTTCCGCGGTCAACTCGGTTACCGCCTGCGGATCGAACGGCGCCGGATTGACGTAGTGGGGAACGTACGTGCGGTCCGTCATTTCTGCGTGCCCCCGGCAAGGCGGATGCGCGGGTCGAGCGCCGCCAGCGCAAGGTCCGAGACCAGCGTGCCGATCACCGTCAAGAGTGCCAGCACCATCAGGAACGAGCCGGCCAGGTACATGTCCTGGCTCTGCAGCGCGCGCAGCAGCATCGGCCCCGTCGTCGGCAGCGACAGGACCACAGAAACGATCGCCGCGCCGGAGATCACCTGCGGCAAAAGGTTCCCGATGTCGGCGACGAACGGATTAAGGGCCATGCGCAGCGGGTACTTGACGAGAATCCGGAACGGGTGGAGGCCCTTGGCGCGGGCCGTGACGACGTACTGTTTGTGCAGTTCGTCCAGCAGATTGGCGCGCAGCCGGCGGATCATGCCGGCGGTGCCGGAAGTGCCGATGACGATGACGGGAATCCACAGATGCTCCAGCACCGACATCGCCTTGCCCCAGTCCCACGGCTGGTCGAGGTATTCCGGATCCATCAGGCCGCCGATGGACGTGCCGAAATAGACGTTCGCGATCCACAGCAGCACCAGGGCAAGGAGGAAATTCGGCGTTGCCAGACCCACGAAGCCGAGAAACGACAGCGCGTAGTCGCCGAAACTGTACTGGTACACCGCCGAGTACGTGCCGATGATGAACGAGACGACCCAGGTGAAGACGATGGTGGCGAACGAGACGACGATTGTCAGCAGGATGCGGTCGCCGACCACGTCGGACACCGGCATGCTGTATTCGAATGAATAGCCGAAGTCGCCGCGCAGGATGCCGGCCAGCCAGACGAAATATTGCTCCACCGGAGATCTGTCGAAACCGTATTGCTCCCGCAGGAACTCGATCCGCTCGGCGCTCACAGATTCGCCCTGGCTTTGCAGCTCGTTGATGTAGGTGGTGAAATAGTCGCCCGGCGGCAGCTGGATGATAATGAACACCATGACGCTGATCGCGAGCAGCGTCGGCACCATGACCAGCAGCCTGTGTACCGTGTAGCGAAGCATTCCCACTCGATCCCGGTCACCACACGGTGATTATTGGTCGAACCAGAACGTATCGGCCCCGTAGATGCCGAAATGCGCGCCTGGATCCCACGTGTATATACCGTCTTCGGGGACGTTGCGCAGTCTGGCGTTGACGACGACTGGCTGCAGCGCGCCGCTGATGATGCCGATGGTGAACAGCTGGTCGGTCCAGATGCCGAGCATGCGGTGCCAGATCTCCTCGCGGCGGGCCCGATCGCTGGCGCGGTACCAGTCCTCCAGCAGCGCGAGCAACTGATTCGCCTCCTCGATATCGGCCGGCTCGCCGCTGCGTCCGCCGGTTTCCAGATACTGGCCCCACATGGGCCACTGGTACTGGATCTGGCGAGTCGGCGCGATCTCCTCGGGGATGGTGTCGGCGGTGGCAAGACCGTTCTCCAGGCCTTCCCAGATCGACATGACGGTCTCGCCCGAATAGATCCGGTTGCGGATAACGTCCCGCTGGGACGGCTTGCTGTGCAGCTTGATGCCTACCTTCTGCCAGCTGTCGCGCACCAGCGACAGAACGTCCGTCTGCTCGGTGCTCTCGCCGGCGGTCTCCACGATGATCTCGGCGGCGCGCCCGTCGGGCAGGAGCCGCAGGCCGTCGTCGTCGCGCGCTGTCAGGCCGACTTCGTCAAGCAGCCGGTTGGCCCGCTGGACATCGAATTCGGCCCATGCCTTTCGATAGTGCTCGCGAAACAGCGGGCTCTGGGGCAGGACCGTATTCTGACCGGCGTAAGCGAGCCCGTAATAGATGACCTGGTTGACCTCGTGGCGGTTGATCGCAAGAGACAGCGCGCGACGGAAGCGGACGTCGCGAAGCAGCCCACGCCAGACCGGATCGCGCGTGTTGAGATTCGGATACAGGGTCATGTGCGACCCCTTGCCGTTGCGCCACAGGAGGGTCCGGAACCCGTTGCGCTCCTCGTTCTGCCGCAGGAACGTGTAGTTGTCGAAACGCAGATAGCGTGCCTGAAGATCGGATTCGCCGGTCCCCGTCTTGGCCGGAATGATCTTGGCATTGGCGATCTGCATGGCCACCCGGTCGATATAGGGGAGCTGCCGGCCTTCCGGGTCGATGCGGTGGAAATACGGGTTGCGGACGAAGATGAACCGTTCCGCCGGCATCCGTGTCGTGTTCACCCAGGGCTGCAGACTAGGCATGTCGACGTTGTCGTTCTTGTAGAGGTTGTCCAACCTGTTGTGGAGGGCGGCCCAGTTGCGCTGTCCCTTGTCCCTGGCCAGCCTGTCGAGGGCGGACGGGTCCGTATACCGCGCATGAAACTGCTTGAGGTAATGGGCCGGACGATAGATGTAGAGGGGACTCGCCGATGCCAGCGCCGGCAGGAATTTCGGGTTGGGTCGCGACCAGCTGAAGCGGATCGTCGTCTCGTCGATGATCTCGACGGTCGGCAGCTCACCGTCGATCCGCAGCTCGACCTGAGGGCCCGTGGGCGTCAGCTTCGGATTGTTGGCGACGTCCTCCCACCAGTACCGGAAATCCTCGGTCGTGAACGGCGCACCGTCCGACCAGCGATGCCCGCGCCGCAGGCGCAGCGTAAAGATGCGGCCGTCCTCGACCGCGACGTCCTCCAGGATATCCGGCACGATCCGGTAATCGCGGCTATACCGGACCAGCCTTGCATAGCCATAGACGACCATCTGCCGCACGTCTTTCGAACGTGCCATCAGGACGTTCAAGGTACCGCCGTAGCGGCCAATCGTGCGCCCGCCGTCCATCTCCTCGAGCAGGGGCGGATCGGGCAGTCGGTCGGCTACGGGCGGCAATCGGCCCGCCGCGACATTCGTAGCGAAATACGGGGGCTCGACGGGACCGGCGGACGCCGCCAGCACCGGGCCGGCGAACATCGCGGCAAGCAGGAACAGCAACGACCGCATCGCGCCCCTCCCCCTCACACGCCGGGCAGATCCGCGTGCGCATCGGCGCGCACGAAATGGTCGCTGCCCAGTGCCCGCAGGACCGCCGTCGTTGCCACGGTTTCGGTGAACGGCGCCGGCCACGCCGCCGGATCGGATGCACGCTCCTCCATCAGGCGCTCGAAGTGCAGCGGCTGGTCCAGGCTCGGCTCGGGCACCGCGGCCAGCAGGCCCTGCGTATAGGGATGGACCGGATTGCGGAACAGCACGTCACGCGGCGCCACTTCGACGAGCCGGCCACGGCACATCACGGCGATGCGGTCTGCGATATAGTCGACCACCGCCAGATTGTGCGAAATGAACAGATAGGTCAGCCCGAGCGCCGACTGAAGATCCTTCAATAGGTTCAGGATCTGGGCCTGGATGGACACATCGAGAGCCGAGACCGGCTCGTCGCAGATGAGCAGGCGGGGGCGCAGCGCCAGCGCCCGCGCAATGCCGATGCGTTGGCGCTGCCCGCCCGAGAAGCTGTGCGGATAGCGCCGGGCATGGCGGATGTCGAGACCGACGAGGCGCAGCAGCTCCTCGACCAGTTCGGTCCGGTGGGCGGTGTCGCCGATGCCGTGAATGACCAGCGGCTCGCCGATGATGTCGGCAACGCGCATGCGGGGATTGAGCGATCCGAACGGATCCTGGAATATGAACTGGATCTTGCGGCGGAAGGCTGTCAGATCGTCGCCTTCCAGCGCCAGCACGTCGACCGGCCCGTCCGGCCCGTTATAAGTGACGCTGCCGGAATCGGCGGCCAGCGCGCGCATGATGATCTTGCTCAGCGTCGTCTTGCCGCAGCCGCTTTCGCCGACGAGCCCCAGGCATTCGCCGCGCCGGATGTCGAAGCTGATCCCCGCGACGGCCTCGATGCGCCCCGCCTCCGCGGTGCCGATCCACGATTCCTTTCGGATCGTGAATGTTTTGCGGATGTCGCGGACCGCGAGCAGGGGTTCCGGGCCGGCAGCGCCGTTTGCCGCTTCCTTCGCTTCCGCGTGGCACATCAAGGCGCCGGACGGCGGCGCGATCTCGCGGATCGGAACGAGCCGCTCGTTGCGCTCCATGCTGAACCGCGGCACCGCCTTCAGGAGCGCCTTGAGATACGGGTGGCCGGGCGTGCGGAAGATGTCCTCCACGCCGCCGGCTTCCATGATCTCGCCGTGATACATCACGATCACGTCTTCGGCGACATTGGCCACGACCCCGAGATCGTGGGTGATGATCAGCACGGCCATGCCCAACTCGTGCTGCAGGTCGATGATCTGCTTGAGGATTTGCGCCTGGATCGTCACGTCGAGCGCCGTCGTCGGCTCGTCGGCGATCAGCAACGCGGGGCGGCAGATCAGCGCCATCGCGATCATCGCCCGCTGTCGCAAGCCGCCCGACAACTCGAACGGATAGGTCCTCAGCGCACGCTCGGGCTCGGGGAAGCCGACCAGCCGAAGCATTTCCCGCGTCGCGTCACGTCCTTCGGACCGGCCGCAGTTGCGGTGGAGGTGCAGGGCCTCGGACACCTGGTCGCCGATCGTGTGGAGCGGCGACAGCGAGGTCATCGGCTCCTGGAAGATGATCGAAATGCGCCCGCCGCGGATCGATCGCATCTCGTGGCCATTCGGGTCGAGCCTTGCGATATCCACCGGCCCCGGCCGCAGTGGATCGCGAAACATGATCGTCCCCGACGTGATGCGCGCCGGTTTCGGAAGGATGCCCATGATCGCCTGCGATACGACGGTCTTGCCGGACCCCGACTCGCCGACGAGCGCGACGGTGGAACCCGGCCGCACCGCGAAGGACACGCCGCGCACCGCCTCGATCCGGCCCTCCGCCAGGTCGAAGCAGACCCGCAGGTCACGCACGGTCAGCAGATCGTCCCTCACGCCGCGGCCTCCCCGTCGCCGCCCGCAACGGCGATGCCAAGCGCATGGAAATTCTCAACCGCCGTCCCCGGCAGAGGGATTCCGTGCTGCTGCGCCATATCTGCGATTTTCGCTGCGAGTTGATTGAAGTCGTCGATCGTCGAATCGACGCGAATGTGGCGGAACCGGCTGCTGATCTTGAGCTGCATCCAGCCCCGTCGCCCCTCGCGGCCGACGGAAAAATAGTCCAGCCGAACGCGCCGGATATCGTGCCAGCGGAAACGGCAGGACAGCGGCCCGCGTGCCGCGATACCGTCCGGTGTTATCTCGATCGTGGTGAACTGGCGCAGGCCGGTACGTGCCGCGAATACGCCGAACAACACCGCCAGACCTGTCAATACCATGGCAACGGCGGGCAGCGGCTCAAGCCAGATCACGGGCCCGGCCGTGGCGACGAGCCCGACCGCGGCGCGCAGGTAGTCCCTCGACAGAACCGTGCCGGAATATCGGTACCGGTTCGCGTTCATGACGCCGCTGCCGTTGCGGGGCCGGTTGTCCAGCGGCCCGCCGGGTGGCTGTCGATTGCGGCGACCAGGCGTTCGGTGAATTGCCAGCAGGCCTCGTCGTGGTCGCGATGGTGGGTCAGCAGCCCGGTCGGCTCGTCGGCGTCCACGGCGCCCGTGCGCCGCGCCGCAAGATGATCGACGGCTGCCCCGAGCGCCGCCGCTTCGCCGACGAACCCGCGCGTCCGCCGCCAGTCGATCAAATCGATATGGGCATTGACCGTTCGCGGCCCGCAGCCAGCCGGTCGTGCACCGAAGGCGGACAGCGCCGTCAACCCCGCCTCGCCGAGCCGCGGCACGAGGGCGGCATCGATGCGATTCCAAGGCGGCGTCAGGATGGGTTGGAACATGTCCGCAAACATCGATTGCAGGCGCTCGCGTCCCCCGGCCAGCTCGGCGAGCATGACCTCGGCCCGCCGATGCGGCCCGTATTCGGCCTTCTTCTCCCCGGCGGGCGCGTGGTTGACATGGGCAAAGCCATGCTGCACGGCGCGGGCGCGACCGCCGGCGGAGCGGTGACCGTCGAGAGCGAAGACGAGATCGTCCCGGGCACCCGCCGGTATGACCGCAAGCGTCAGCGGCGTCCCCTGCGCGATATGCAAGAGCCGGGACAAGCGCTCCCCGGACCGGGTCGCGTCGTCGTCGCGCCACCAGAACGTGGCAATCCGGCCCGCCGCCGCCCAGGCGTCGAGTTCGGCGGACAAACCCGCCCACGACCTCGCTTGCGACGATGTGGGAGAGGCGACATCCACCCTTGCCATCATGTCCTCTGCCTGCGTCCTGCCCGCCATTCCGCAAGTATAGGCACAGTTGAGCCGGCTCGCATAGAGACGGTTAGGTTTGCCGGCGGCCGAGGAGTTGGCCCACGATCCGGGCCGTCCCGGCGGCACCGTCAAGATCGAATGCCGGCCCGCGGGCCGGCGGAGTCGTTGCCGCCCTATCGATCGCGTTCGCCAATGCGGACGGCGACAGGTCCTCTTCGGGGACGATCTGCACGCGGCCCTGCGCCGCCAGGAGGCGCGCCCGGCGCGTCTGCTCGGTCTCCGTACTGGTGCTGAACGGCACCAGCACCGCGCGAACGTTGGTGACCAGGATATCCATGACCGTATTGTAGCCCGCCTGGCTGACCGAGACGGCGGCGCGGCTGAGGATTTCCCGGTAGTCGGACCGCAGTGTTTCGATGGTCACGCCGTCCGGGGCGGTCAGCGCCGCCCGCTCGTCGCGCGGCAGGTTCGGCCCGGTGATGAGACGCCATGGTGCCGCCGCCAGCCGGGTCAGTGGCCGGGCGGCGAGCGCGGCCCGAAGCAATGCGCCGCCAACGGCGCCGCCGCCCGCCGCCACCACGACCTCACCGGCGCCGGGTCCGTTCGGCGCACAGGCCGGCGGCGCCGGCGCAACGTACCCGGTATAGCGGATCAGATCGTCGATCCGGTCGGCGGCGCCAAACGTTGCGCCGAACGGCACCAGCCGTGGATCACCGTGGACGAGCACCGCATCGAACGACCGGCGCAGGATCCCGACGACCTTGTCGAGCCGGTCGGGATCGTTCTTCTCGACCAGAATGTCGCGCACCGAACTCGCAATGCGCACCCCGCCCTCCCGCGCTGCCTGCAACAGCGGCAGCAGTTCGAAGCGGAACTGCCAGCGGCCGAAGGGAAAGCTCTCGATCAGCAAGGCTGCCGGTCTTATCTCCGCGAACGCCGCAAGCAGGGCCGTCCGCCGGCGCGCACGACCGGCCTCGTCGAGCTCCCGCCCGGCGTCGTCCACGAGGCGCCTGAAGCTGGCGTCGGCGGCACGCAAGGATGGCAGCTGGATGAGGCGGGCGCCGCCGAGATCCGGCATGCCGCCAGGCTCGCCGCCGGACACGCAGGTCACGTCGAGGCCGCCTGCCTGCATCGCGCGGATAATTGCGGCAGCGCGCATCTGGTGGCCGATTCCCAGGAGATGCTGGACATAGACCATGACGGCCGCGCCACTCACGGCTCCGCCTCATTGATCAACGGGATGTTCAGGCATTCGGCCTCGGGTGTCCCGTCCACCGCCAGCCGGAACAGGTGCACGCAGGACTCGCGCAGCTTGTCGGGCGGCTTGTCCGTCATGTCCCAGCCCGTGGCCAGGGCATAGAGGGCACGGATCACGCCCTTGTGGGTGACCGCGACGGTGGCCTCGCCGCCCCGCGCGATCTCGGCCAGGAACGGCTGGATCCTGGCCTGCACGTCTCGCGGGCTCTCGCCTCCCGGAGCGCGAAAGTCGAGCCCCCTGGCTTCCCACGCCCGCATGAGGTCGCCCAGCTCGGCGCGCAAGGCGGCCAGGGTCGCGCCCTCCCACTGCGCCCAGTCCATCTCGATCAGCCGCGCATCGGCCCTGACCTCGCCGCCGCGCAGAATTCGCGCGGTCTCGAGCGTGCGCGAGAGCGGGCTGGAGACCCATGCGAACCCCTCGACCTCCGGCGGCAGGACCCAGCGGCGCACTTCCTCAACTCCCGCCGGATTGAGCGGCACGTCGGTGCGGCCCTGGACGCGGCCGATGACGTTCCATTCGGTCGGGCCGTGGCGGACGACAGCCAGGATCGTCATGTCGCAGCCATCCGCGACCGCCCCGCTACCGCGCCGGTCACCGCCGCGTCGAGCCGGCGGGCGGCTGCCGCGAGGCCGTGCTCGCGCCGCACCCGCGCAGCAGCCGCGTCGGACATTTCGGCGCGCCGCGCCGGCTCCGCCAGCAGCGATGCAAGGGCCGTCGCGAATGCGACCACATCGCCCTCCGGGACCACCAGCGCCGTCTTCCCGGCGTCGACGATTTGGCGTATGCCGGCGCGGTCGCCGACCACCAGGGGCAGGCCGGCGGCCTGCGCCTCGAGCACCGCCATGCCGAAGGCCTCGTTGATCGCCGGCCAGGCGCCGATATCGGCCGCGGCATTGAGCCGGTCGACATCCTCCGGCTCGAGCCGGCCCAGGAACCGCACGCGGTCCACGAAGTCGAGCGCCGTCGTAACCTCTCGCCGCGCCGGGCCGTCGCCGGCAACCAGCAGGATCCACGGGCGGTCCGCGAGGCGCCGCAGGGCGTCGCCAAGAAGGCTATAGGAGGCGAGTTTGTCGCCTGCCCGCATCATCGCGACGACGGCGACCCAGGGAATTTCCGGGTCGATCCCCAGCTGCGTCGCCATCGCCGCGCGATGGTCGAGCCGGCCGGCTCTCGCACCGGCCGCCGGCGCCGCGTCGAGGAACGGTTTCATCGCCACCAGACACCTGGCCGAACCCAGAAGCGGACGCAAACACTCAACATCGTCGGGATTGATGCAGATCACCCGATCGGCGCGGCTGACCGCGTCGGCGACCGCCTCGTGGCCCGTCGCCCAAGGCCCGCCCCGCTGCTTCGGTGCGAAGCTGGCCTCGGCCACGACGTAGGGTATGCGCAGCTTGTCGCTGACCGTCGGCCCGAGCCAGTCCGGCGCCTTGTGATAGAGATGATACGTGAACCACAGATCGGGCGGCTCATCCCGGTGCCATTCCAGGTAACGGCAGGCGAGGCGGGCGCCGAGCCCGCGCAGCCGTCCCTGCCGCACCGCGTCTCCAAGAGCATCGTAGCTGCGGAACGACGATGCGAGCGCGACCTCGTGGCCAGCGCGGCGCAGCGCCTCCATGAACAGCCGTGCCATGCGCCGGTCGCCCGAGGGCACCGGATGGTCTGGCGGTTTCAGCGGCGCATAGAACGCTATTCGCATGCGACGGCCTGCCGGGTCCCGATCGCGATGCCAAACCGCCCGGCGATTCCCTCGATGTTGGCGGCGAGCGAGAACGACGCGCGGACTCGCGCCATACCGGCCTGCCCGAGACGCTCTCGCAGGAGAGGGTCGACGATCAGTCGCGTCAGGGCGCCGGCCAGCGCCTTCACATCGCCCGGCGGCACGAGAAGCCCGGTCTGCTGGTCGACGACCAGCTCGGGAATCGCGGAGACCTTTGTCGCAAGAACTGCCAGTCCCTGACTCTGCGCCTCCATCAGGACATTCGGCAATCCGTCGCGATCGCCGTCCGCAGCAACCTTGCTCGCCAAGGCAAACAGGTCGGCACGTCGCATCTCGCTGAGCACCGTCTCCTGCGGCTGGGCACCCAGCCAGTCGATCCGTTTCGCGATGCCGCGGCGCGTTGCCCGGTCCTTCAGCCGCGCGATCAGTTCGCCGCCGCCGATATGGCGCAAGCGCCAGGAGAGGCCCGGCGGAATTGTGGCCAGCGCGTCGAGCAGGTCGTCGTAGCCCTTCTTTTCCACCGCCCGTCCCACGGAGAGAATGGTCACCGGATCGCCGGCGGCGCTGCCGTCCCGGGTCGGTCTTATCCCGGCAGGCTCGGGAAATCGCTCCAGATCGAGGCCGTGATAGACCAGCCCGACACGGTCGCGCGTCGGCGCCAGCGCCTGCAGGCGGTCGCGGCCGGCGGCGGTGCAGGTCACCGCCCAATCGAGCTCCACCAGTTTTTCCGCAATCTCCCAGTCTGGCGTAGTCCAGATATCCTTGGCATGGGCCGAACAACTCCACGGCAGGCCACTCATCAGGGCCGCATAGCGCGCAACCGAAGCGGGGGTGTGCAGGAAGTGGGCATGCAGATGAACGATATCGGCCTCCAGCTCGGCGGCC
>JBFIFO010000130.1:0-11760 GCA_041602815.1 Alphaproteobacteria bacterium
ATCGGCCGGCGAGATCAGCACGCCGAACTCGGCGCACCAGATGACGACGCTGGGATAATCCCGCAGGTTCACGCCCGCCGGAATGGCGTATTTCTGGCTGCCCTTGAAGGCCCGCAGTCGTCCGAGGTCGACGAACATCGTGCCCTTGACGTCGGCCGACTCGCGAATCCGCGCCTTGGGCACGAGATAGACGTGAAACGCGGGCCCCGGCCCGACCTCGAAATCGGCATCGAGATAGACGACCGCATCGTAAACCATGACGGCGCCCGCCCCGTAATGGATCGGATCGGACGGATTCGCGTGGATGAATTCGCCGCGGGCAACGAGGCGCGTCGCCTCCTCCGGCGTCAGGGTCTCCATCGCCTCCGGCGGCGGGAAGACGAACGGAAAGGCGAAGAACCCGACGGCCACGCCAAATGCGGTGCCGAGGAGCCCGCCGAACAGAAAGATCGCGATTGCGCGCCACATCTTCATTTTCCTCCCTCACCAGCGCCACGCCGATGCCGACCCCGGGGCATTGTACGAAATGCGGGCGGCGGGCGGAACGGCCGCGCGCGGCGGATGCCGCAATCGTGAAGCAAGCCCGATGGCGATCCGTCACCCGCGCTCGTCACGCCAGCGGTACCAGCGGAACAGCGCCGCCTGGCCGAGCCGGCGGAATGCGGCGAACGGCATGCGCGGCAGCGCCTTGTCGAGCACCGGCAGCAGCGCCGCACCGCCGCCGATGCGCTCGGCAAGGCGCCGTCCCGCCTGAACCGCCGCCGATACGCCGGTGCCGCAATACCCCATGGCGTAGAACAGCGACGGATCGTCCTCGGCGGTCGTGACATGCGGCATGGAGTCGAGCGACACCGCAACCCAGCCGCCCCAGAAGTAGTCGGCCGTGATGTCGCGCAGCGCCGGGAACTTGCGGCGGATCGTGGCGAGAAGCTCCTCCCGGTGCCGGGCCTGCGTTGCCGGGGCGTCGCGCAACGGCCCGCGGTTGCCGAGCAGGATGCGATCATCGGGCAGACGACGGAAATAGTTGAGCAGCGTGCGGGTGTCGAACATCACGTCGCTGGTCACGAAGTTGGACTCCGCCTTCTCCGCCGCCGTCATCGGCCGCGTCACCACGATGTTGGACAGGACCGGCAGCACGCGGCCCCGCGTTGCGGGATGCAGTTCCGGCCCGTAGCCGTTGACCGCGAGGACGACGATACGTGCCCGCACACGCCCAACCGGCGTGGTCAGAACGTGCCCCGTCCCGTCGCGCGCGATCGCTGTCACCGGGCTGCCGTCGTGCAGCGCCGCGCCGGCCTCGCGCGCCATGCGGGCGATTCCGTTGGCGAGCTTCAGCGGATGCATCCCGAAGGAATCTCCGGCGCGCAGGGCGCCGAACGCCTCCTCGCCGCGGAAATGGGCGGCGGCGATGGCAGCGGGGTCGAGCAATTCGGCCGTAAAGCCGAACAGCCCGCTCAGGATCTCGCGGTCGTGCTCCAGATCGGCGACGCGGCCCTTGCGGTGGGCGATCTTCAGCCAGCCGTCGGGCTGCACGTCGCAGTCGATGGCCCCGTCGCGGATCAGGCCGCGTACGGTGGCGACTGCGCCCAGCGCCTCGGCGAACAGGGCGCGGGCGCCGTCGACGCCCCAGCTCTCGACCCACTGGTGGTACTTGCGGCGGCCGATGCCGGGGCGCACGAAACTGCCGTTTCGGCCGCTGCAGCCCCAGCCGGCCCGGTTCGCTTCCAGCAACACCGGTCGGGCGCCGTAATTGCGGGCGAGGTGATACGCGCAGGACAGCCCGGTGTAGCCGCCGCCGACGATGGCGATCTCGGCGTCGAGATCACCGGCCACCGATCCATCCCCGGGCGGCGTCAGCCCCGCGGTCGCGGCCCAGTACGACTCCGGATGCGCCGCGCCCTCACCCGGATGAGCCGACGTCAGAGGATCGAAGCTCACTGCGCGGCTGCCTTGACGACGCCCGGTTTCTGTCCGTGCATCAGCCCCACCGCCGGAAGCCCATCGCCGTGCGCACCCGTTCGCCCGCCATGGCAATGGCGGCAGCGCGCGGCAGGATGCCGGCGCTTTTCGCGCGGTCCAGAACCTCGGCGGTGTTGGCGCGGATCTTCTCTGCGATGGTCTGGAAGGCCTGCGCCTGGGTGCCGCCGTGGAATTCGACGGCGCCGCAGATCACGCCGCCAGCGTTGGAGATGAAGTCGGGCAGACAGACGATGCCGCGCTCGGCAAGCAGCGCCTCGGCCTCCTCGGTCACGCCGATATTGGCGCCCTGAACGACCAGCTTCGCCCTGACCTCGCCCGCGTTGTCGGCGCGGATGACGTCCGGCCGTGCCGCCGGGATCCAGATGTCGCAGTCGACGCCGACGATGGCCTCGCCGGCCAGCTTTTCGCCTCCGGGAAGGTCGGCGACGTGGCCGCCGCTCTCTTTGACGGTGATCAGCGCATCGACATCCAGCCCGTCGGGGTCGTGAACCGTGCCGCGGGAATCCGAGGCGGCGACGAGCACGGCGCCCTTGTCGGAGAAGAACCGCGCCGCGTGCTTGCCGACCGCGCCGAACCCCTGCACCGCGACCCGCGCCCCCGCCATGCCCAGACCGATATGGTCTGCGGCAACTTCGGCCGAAGCGACGACGCCGAAGCCGGTGGCGCCGATTTCGTCGAGCGGGATGCCGCCGACCTCGCGCGGCAGGCCGACGGCGCGACCGATCTCGTCCTTGACCCAGGCCATCGCAGCCTCGTCGGTACCCATGTCGGGGCCCGGGATGTAGTCGTCGATCGGCCCGATCGCGCACGCGAAGGCACGGATCAGCGTCTCCTTTTTCGAGGGCTCCATGGCCGGGTCGGCGGCGATCACCGCCTTGCCGCCGCCATGCGCAAGTCCCGCCGCCGCGTTCTTGAAGGTCATGGCGCGGGCGAGGCGGAAGCATTCCTCCAGCGTGACGTCCGGCGCCATGCGCACGCCGCCGATCGCCGGCCCGCCGGCGACGTTGTCGACCACCAGGATCGCCTTCAGCCCGAGGGCCGGCTCATGCACGTGCACGATCGTTTTCGGGCCCAGCTCGTCGCAGAAGCGGAATCCGGGTTCGCTCATGGTCCGGTCCCCGTCACTCGGCTTTCTCGAGATCCTCGATCACGGCATTGAGGAAGCGCGCGGCCTCGACGCCGGTCACCACCCGATGGTCGAAGCTGAGTGACAGCGGCAGCAGCTTGTGCGCGGCCGGCGCGCCGTCGACCGCGACGATCCGCATCTCGGCCCGGCCGGCACCAAGGATCGCGACCTGCGGCGGCACCACGACGAGATCGGCGAAGCGGCCGCCGAACATGCCGAAATTCGACAGCGTTATGGTCTGGCCGACCAGCTGCTCCGGCGGGATCGCCCGCGCGGCGATGTCCTTCTTCATGGCCTCGATCCCGCGGCGCAGGTCGTCGGCATCGCGGTTGCCGATGTCGTGCATGACCGGGGCGAACAGCCCGTCCTCGGTCTCCACCGCGATGCCGAGCTCGATCCGCTCGTGCACCCGGCGGGTCAGGGTGTCGGCGTCAAACCACGCGTTCAGTGCCGGCGACGCCTTGCAGGCGGCGGCTATGGCGCGGATCAGCCGGATCGTCACGTCGGTCTTGTCGGGCCAGGATTCGATGTCCGCCTCGTCGGTGACGGTGGCCGGCACGATGTCGCGGCCGGCCCGGGTCATGTTGTGGAACATCGCCCGGCGGACGCCGCGCAACGGCTCCGCCACCGCGACCTCGCCGGCCGCCCGTTCGACGTCGGCCTTGGTCACGGTGCCGCCGGGGCCGGTCGCCGTGACCGCCGCGAGGTCGACGCCGAGCTGCGCCGCCAGCCGGCGGACGGCTGGCGCCGCCTTCGCCTTGTCCCTTGCCGGGGCCTTGTCCGGCTTCGGGGCCTTTTCTTCTGCGGCCGCGACCTTGCCGACGATCGCCCCCTTGTCGGCCGCCGCGCCGGCTGCGAACTCGACGAGCGGCGCACCCACGGCGAGCACGTCGCCCGGCTCGCCATGCAGCGCCGCGATACGACCCGAATGCGGGGCCGGCACCTCGACCACCGCCTTGTCGGTCTCGACCGAGACCAGCGGCTGGTCGGTCACCACATGATCGCCGACGCCGACGTGCCAGGCGACGATCTCCGCCTCCTGCAGGCCTTCGCCGAGATCGGGCAGCTTGAAGACTTCAGCCATTTCAGACCTCACGCATATTCCAGGACGCGCCGCACCGCGGCGACGATGCGCTGCGGCGACGGCATGTATTGGCCTTCGAGCCGCAGCAGCGGCATCACGGTGTCCCAGCCGGCCACGCGCTCGACCGGCGCCACCAGGTGCATCAGCCCCTCGCCGGCCAGTCGCGCGGCGATCTCGGCCCCGAACCCGCCGGTCAGCGGCGCCTCGTGGACGATGATGCAGCGGCCGGTCTTGCGCACCGACTCGAGGATCGTCTCCATGTCCAGGGGTTTGAGCGTCGCGACGTCGAGGACCTCGGCCTCGACGCCGTCCCCGGCCAGCATCTCGGCCGCCTCCAGCGTTTCCTTGAGCATCGCCCCCCAGCTGACCAGGGTCACGTCGGCGCCGTCCCGGACCGTGAAACAGCGGTCGAGCGGCAGGGCGCTACCCTCGTCGACGACCGCCTCGCGGGTCGCCCGATAGACGCGCTTGGGCTCTAGGAAGATCACCGGGTCCGGATCGCGGATCGCCGCCAGCAGCAGGCCATAGGCCTTGGCCGGCGAGGACGGGATTACGACGCGCAGGCCCGGGATGTGGGCGAACATCGCCTCCATGCTCTCCGAGTGGTGTTCCGGTGCATGGATGCCGCCGCCATAGGGCGCGCGCAGCACCATGGGGCAGCTCAGCCGGCCGCGCGTGCGGTTGCGCAGCCGGGCGGCGTGGTTCACGATCTGGTCGAGCACCGGGTAGATGAAGCCCATGAACTGGATCTCGGCCACCGGCCGGAAGCCCATGGCGGCGAGGCCCACCGGCAGGCCGCCGATCAACGCTTCGGCCAGCGGTGTGTCGCGGACGCGGTCGGCGCCGAAGCGGGCAATCAGGCCGTCGGTGGCGCGGAACACGCCGCCGTCGACGCCGATGTCCTCTCCCAGCAGGATGACCGTCTCGTCCTCCTCCATGGCGCGGGCCAAGGCCCGCTGGACGGCCTCCACCAGGGTGAGCTCGCCGGTTCCGGCCGAGGTCTCGCTTTTCACGCGCCGCCTGGCCAACCGGTCACTCCTGCCCCAACAAGGCAGCGCGCTGGCGGACCAGCTCCGCCGGCAGCTCCTCGTACATATGGTCGAACATCGCCTCGGGCGGTTCCGGTTCGGTGGTCAGGTAGGCCTCGGTCGCCTCCTCCACCTCGGCGGCGCAGGCCGCGATCAGCGCCTCCTCCTCCGCCTTGCCCCAGCCGTGCGCCGCGGCGAGGTGGGTGCGCAGCCGGGCGATCGGCTCCTCCTTCCAGCGCCGGCCGACCTCCTCATCGTCGCGGTACCGCGAGGCGTCGTCGACCGTGGTGTGATCGCCGAGGCGATAGGTCAGCGCCTCGATCAGGGTCGGCCCGCCACCGCGACGCGCCTTGTCCAGCGCCTCGGCCGTCGCCTGTCGCACCGCGACGATGTCGTTGCCGTCGACCTGACGTCCTTCGAAGCCGGCGGCGATCGCTTTCTGGGCCAACGTTTCGGCCGCCGTCTGCGCCTTGCGAGGCACGGAAATGGCCCACTGGTTGTTGTTCGAGATGAAGACCACCGGCAGCGCCCACACGCCGGCAACGTTCATCGCCTCGTAGACGTCGCCGCGCGAGGTGGCGCCGTCGCCGAAAATGCAGACCGCGACCCGGGCTTCGTTGCGCAGCTTGAATGCCAGCGCCACGCCGGCAGCGTGCGGCGCATGCGTGCCCACGGGAATGCACACGGGAAAATCCTCGCGCGGGCCGGCGAAATCGCTGCCGCGCTCGTCGCCGCCCCAATACACCAGGAGCTCGCGCATCGTCACCCCGCGCACCAGCTGCGCCCCGTGTTCGCGGAAGCTCGGCAGCAGGACATCCTCGGGCGCCATGGCGTCGGCGACGCCGATGTTCACCGCCTCCTGGCCGATCGACGAGGCGAAAGTGCCGAGTCGCCCGGTGCGCTGCAGGGCCACCGCCTTGGCATCGAAGGCGCGGGTCAGCACCATCCAGCGATAGAGCGCGACCAGCTTGTCCCGGTCGCGGGCGAAAGGTGGCGCCTCTCCCTCCAGCTTGCCGTCGGGGCCAAGGATGCGGTCGTGACGGATCTCGAAGGTCGCAACCGTGCTCATGCCGGTTCCTTTTCGCCGAGCCCGAGTTCCTCAGCCATGCGCTGCCGCATCACGAACTTCTGCACCTTGCCGGTCACGGTCATCGGAAATTCGTCCACGAACCTGATGTAGCGCGGAATCTTGTAATGGGCGAGCCTGCCCTCGCAGAAATCCCGGATCTCGTCAGCCGTTGCCGTCTTCCCCTCACGCAGCTTGAGCCAGGCGGCGACCTCTTCGCCGTACTTCGGATCGGGAACGCCGAACACCTCAACCTGTTCGATCTTCGGGTTGGTGTAAAGGAATTCCTCGATCTCGCGCGGGTAGATGTTCTCGCCGCCGCGGATCACCATGTCCTTTATGCGGCCGACGATGCGGACGTAGCCCGCCTCGTCAACCGTGGCGATATCGCCGCTGCGGATCCAGTGCGCTTCGTCGACCTCCTTGGCCGTGCGCTCCGGATCGCCCCAGTAGCCGCGCATCACGCAGTAGCCGCGCGTGCATAGCTCGCCGGGCTCACCGGGTGGCAGGATCCGGCCGTCCGTATCGACGATCTTGACCTCGGTGTGGGGCAGCACGCGCCCGACCGTGCCGACACGCAGCGCCACGGGATCGTCGACCGCGGTCTGGGTCGACAGCGGGCCCGTCTCGGTCATGCCGTAACCAATGGTGATCTCGGTGAGGTGCATGTCCGCCATGACCCGGTGCATCAGCTCCACCGGGCAGGGCGCGCCGGCCATGATGCCGGTGCGCAGGCTGGTCACGTCGCGGGAGGCGAAACCGGGCTCGTCGAGCACGGCGATGAACATGGTCGGAACGCCATGCAGCGCGGTGCAGTGTTCGGTCTCGATGGCGTCCAGGACCGCGGCAGCGTCGAAGCCGGCGGAGGGGAACACCATGGTCGCACCGTGGGTGGCGCAGAGCAGCGTACCGAGCACCATGCCGAAGCAGTGGTACATCGGCACGGGAATGCACAGCCGGTCGCGCGCGGTGAACCGCATGATCTCTGCCGACAGGTTGGCATTGTTGACGATATTGTGATGGGTCAGGGTCGCGGCCTTCGGCGCGCCGGTCGTGCCGCTGGTGAACTGGATGTTGATCGGGTCGTCGAAGTCGAGGCTTGCCGCGATATTGTCCAGTCGTTCGGAGCGATCGCCTGCGGCCCGATCGCAGATGTCCGGGTAATTGGCGAACCCCGGCGTCCTTTCACCATCCAGGCGGATGACGTGGCGCAGCTCCGGGAGCCGCGCGGCGGCGAGCTGGCCGGGCGCCGCCGCATCGATCTCGGGCATCAGCTCGCGCAGCATGGCGACATAATCGCTGGTCTTGAACCGCGACTCGGTGATCAGCGCACGGCAGCCGACCTTGTTGAGCGCAAATTCGAGTTCGGGCAGGCGATAGGCGGGGTTGATATTGACGAGAATCAGGCCGGCGTAAGCAGTGCCGAACTGCACCGCGACCCATTCCGCCCGGTTCGGCGCAAGGATGCCCACCCGCTCGCCCGGTTGCAGACCGAGCGCGACGAGGCCGGCGGCGAGCGCCCTCGCCTCTCGGCGCAGATCGCGCCACGTCCAGCGAATGCCCTGATGCGGGACGACGAGCGCCTCGCCGTCGGGCCAGCGGCGCGCCGCCTCATCGAGAACACCGCCGACGGTCCGTCCCAGCAGGGGGTTGGGGCGCCCGCCGTGCACGTAGCTCAGAGAAGGCCCCGACTGTGTCATGGCGGGACCCGCATACGCCGGTTGCGCGGGCTTGTCTTTGATTCGGGTCAATCGGCCGCTGCAACGTCGGATTTACCGGCGATTCTTTGGGATTCCTCCAAGATTAACTATAATGGTGTCTAGAGACAGGGAGAGACAGATGAGTGTCGAACGAATCCTTAAACGAAAGGGCCGCAAGGTCCTCACCATCCCACAGGCGACGGTGGTGCGCGATGCGGTCGACCGGATGAAGCGTGAGCGGGTCGGCGCGCTTGTCGTCAGCGACGACGGACGCACCATCCAGGGCATCATATCAGAGCGCGATATCCTGCACGCCCTGGCGTCCCACGGGGCCAGGCTGCTGGATATGTCGGTACGGGACATCATGACGAAGCGGGTCGAGGCGTGCCATCCGGACGACGACCTGAAGCGGATCATGACGACCATGACCCACCGGAGGTCCCGTCACTTGCCGGTCGTCGATGACAGCGGTCTGTGCGGCATGGTCAGCATCGGCGACGTGGTGGTACAACGCCTGGAAGACGCCGAGCTCGAGACAAACGTGGCCCGCGAGGCGTTGATCCTCTCGCGATAGGAAGACCGCGGTCCGCCCATCGCCACAGCGACACCCGCCGCCTTCCGCGGGTGGCGCCGAAATGTGGCGATTGCCGCGTCCCCCGCACGCAAAACGCCGTCAATTTTCCATAACCGGACCGATTTTCCGCCGGTTTCCGCCTTGAATCTGCGAGTCGGGCCGGTCGGCGCGTTGGCGCCGAGGGACCCGATTATGGAGGACCCCATGGCAATCGAAACACTTCTGAAGAACAACGGACGGGGGGTCGTTACCATCAAGAGCCACGCGACCGTCGCGGACGCGATCGGGATTCTGCGGCAAGCCGGTGCCGGTGCCCTGATCGTGACCGACAACGGACGCGACATCCTCGGCCTGGTCAGCGGCCACGAGCTGATCCGTGCGCTCAAGTCGCACGGGGTGGATCCGCTGCTGCCGATGACCGTCGCCGACATCATGCGACCCAATGTCGTCACCTGCCGGCCGGACGAGAGCTTTCGGCGGGTGATGGCGCGGATGACCTCGCGCGGCCTCAGCCACATAGCAGTCGTCGGCGAGAGCGGACCGTGCGGCGTCGTCAGCCTGGCCGAGATCATCAAGGGGCGGCTGCAATGGGCCAGGGCCGAGGTCGATGCCATGTGCGGCGGCGTAACCCAGCCGGCATGACCGATCAGCCCGCTTGCCGGACTTCACGATTCCGTGTGCCGGCATGAAAATTGCTGCGGCCCTGACTATGTGGTCGCGCGTCGACCGCGATAACGGTTTTGGTAGGTAATTGTAGCGTGGTTCTCGAGCAAGAAACGATGCAGAGCAAACAATTGGAACAGGCGAAACTGGCCTTGGCGCTGGTCGACGGCCTGGGACTGGAGGGCGCGATTTCCGCCTGCCGTGCCAATGGGTGGGACGGCGTCCTGGAAATTCTTCGCAGTGCCGAGGTCAAGGCGCTTCCCGACCCCGGCTCGCAGCCCTATCAGGTCTGATCGCGTCGGCGCGGCAGCGCGCCGCCGCGTCGCGAACCGATCACGTCAGTCGCGGTCCGGCATCGACTGCATCAGGTCGCGCCGCACCGCTCGCAGATGGTCGCGCATGCGGCTCGCCGCGAGTTCCGTGTCGCGGTGCTCGATCGCATCGACGACGGCGTCGTGCTCGGCGAAGCTGTGATGGATGCGGCCGGAGCCGAGCTCGTACGATCGCAGCCGCCCCCACGTCACCGCGCGACGGATGCCGTTCAACATGTCGAACAGCGCCAGCATGCAGCTGTTGCCGCCGGCCCGCGCGATCGCCCGGTGCAGCCGGTTGTCCCACATCTCGTAAGTCCGCCATTCCTTCGCCGACTTGGTCTTGCCGATGCAACGGCGCATCTCCTCGACCTCCGCCGCGGTGGCGTTGAGCGCGGCGAGGCGGGCCAGTTCCGGCTCGAGCATCAGGCGCGCCTGCATAACCTCGGTCGGGTTGGTCCGGCTCGTGATTGCCGACAGGTCGTGCAGCGAATCGACCGGCGGGCTGCCCACGAAGGTGCCCTTGCCGACATGGCGCCAGATCTGTCCCTCCGCCTCGAGCGTCGCCAGCGCCTTCCGGAGCGCTGCCCGGGTTATGCCCATGGTCGCGCACAGCGCCCGCTCCGGCGGCAGGCGGCTGTTGAGGGGATAATCCCCGGCCTCGATCATCGTCCGCATCCGCGCGAGGGCACGCTGTTCCTGATGCTCCGCCATGCCAATCAATCGTAAAATTGGTTGCACATGTATCCTTGATAACCAAAGTATCATATGCTGTAAACCTTGACTCACGGGAAACCATTTTCTTAGGCTGGTCACAATTGGTTGATTGCCTGCAAGATCACCCATCACTCAGGGAGGACTACCAAAATGAAGAGAATTATTCAGGCCTGCACCATGACGGTGGGGGCGGTGGCGATGGCGGGCACGCTTTTCGTCGCGGCGACATCGGCGCAGGCGGAGAAGATCCGGATTGCGCTTGCCGAGCCGCCGTCGGACGAGGTTGCCCACATCTTCGTGGCGCTGGACCGCGCGAGGAAGATGGGCCTCGACTACGAGTGGACCGCGTTCGCCGATGAGGAACTGGCGATCCAGGCGATCCTGAGCGGCCAGATGGATATTGGCTTCGGCACGCCCTATTCGGTGATGCAGCGCTCCAAGGCGCCGGTGCGGATCATTTTCCAGCTGTCCAAGCTGAAGTTCTTCCCGGTGACCACGAAGAAATACTCGAAGCTCGAGGATCTCAACGGCGAGCCGATCCTGCTGCACTCGCGCGGCGGCGGCACCGACTCGATCGCCAACGTCATCGAAGACCGGCTCGGCATCAAGTTCGGCAAGCGGTCCTACGTGCCCGGCTCATCGAACCGCGTCGCCGCGTTGATGGCGGGTCAGGCCGATGCGACCATCATCGACCTGTCGAACAAGAACAAGCTGATGGCCCAGCACGGCGACAAGTTCAACGTGCTGCCGATGTTCGAAGTCGATGCCAGCGATGAGGCACTGTTCGGCAACCTCGACTGGATCAAGGCCAACGAGGCGGACGTGCAGATCTTCGTCGACGCGCTCCTGAGCGTCTATCGCGACATGACCGCGGACCCGACCGTCATCAGCCGTGAGACGGATCCGAACGGACCGATCGGCCAGCTCCCGAAGGAGGTCCTGGACAGCCTTGACCGCTTCTACGTGGATGCAGTCGAGGGTGGGCTTTACGATCCGAACGGCGGAGGGCGCAAGGCGGCGGCGGCAGACATGGACTGGTATTCCCGCGCAGGGCAGCTGACCGGCGATCCCGCGACGCTGAAAATCGAGGACTTCTGGTATCTGAAGCCGCTCGACGCGGCCAAGCAGTAAAGCCTCTGCCCTGGACCGGGTGAGACGCAATGCGCTATCGGCCCTTGATCATGAAGCTCCTCTCGGCGGCGATCGTCTTCGGCGCCTGGGAGATCGCCGGGCGCATCCCGGTCAGCTACGCCTTCCCGACGTTCCTCGAATCGATGAGCGCGCTTGCCGCCATGACCCTGGACGGGACCATTTTCACCGCCTACGGCGAGACCCTGAAGCCGCTGGCGGTGGGCATCGTGATCTCGGCGGTGCTTGGGATCGCGCTCGGCCTTTGGGTCGGGCTCAGCGGTTGGTTCGACTGGCTGGTCTCGCCGATCTTCATCGTCATGCAATCGGCCCCGCTCGCAGCGCTGATCCCGCTCTTGGTCCTGGCCTACGGGATCGGGCTC
>JBFIFO010000131.1:0-11630 GCA_041602815.1 Alphaproteobacteria bacterium
ACGGCGGAGCGCACGGCGAAAGGCTGAATTCGTCACAAATTGCGCGCTTAACGCCGCGTTAGGCGGGACTCTGCAATCATACAGCCCTGAAATTGCCGCACATGTTTCGCGCATCACGCAATTGAGGGAAACACGTCATGTCAGGCGCCGCCCATCTCCTGTTGCCCTTCAAGCGGACCAATCGCTACGCCGGCCGTTTCACGTTCCTGATGATGGCCGCCCTCGCCGGCGGGTTTTACTGGATCTTCAATTACGACATCGAGCGTGAGACGTTTTTCCCCCTGTTCGGCGGGATTCTTCTCGCCATGCTCGCCGCCGAGGCCGTGCCCTTGCTCAGGCCGCGGCTGCGTGCCAGCGATGGCCTTCGGCTCGGCGCCGAGGGGCTGGCACTCAGTCGTGCCGGCCGGACCGTGCAATGGGGCTGGACCGAGATTTCGGATCTGCGCATGCGCAGCCGCCTGCATCCGGCCGGCCTCTTTCTCGGCCGGTTCCTGACGTTTCGCGTGCCCGCAGACGGGCGCCGCAAGAATGCCGGATTCGCAACCGATGGCCTTTTCCTCGGGTCCGATACCGTCGCCATCGGCGACGATTATACCAGCGACCTGAAGGACCTCCGTGATCAGATCGAGGAATTTCGCGCCGCCGCGGGCAGCGGTGTGCGACGGCAGGCCGGCGGCACACCTCCCGAACCGATGTGGAGTTTCAGGAAGGACCGCAAGCAATTGAAACTCTGGCATGTTGCCGCGCTTGCCCTCGGCCCCGTTATTGGCGTCGGGCTGGGATCGCTGATCATGGAGGGGTTGCCCGAAGACCTGGACCTGCTGGACTCCCTCGAATCATTTGGTCGCATCGCGATGGTGGCCCTGATCGCGGCCCCTTACCTTCTGATCACGAGCCTGCAAAAGCAGACCGCACAGAACAACATGGTGGTCCTGAGCGCCGGCGGGTTGAGCGTGTGGCACGGGCAGGAAAGACGCGACTGGCGTTGGACGGAGATTATCGATCTTGAAGTCAAGGAGTCGATCAGCCGTGGCAAGGATGGCGCTGCGGCCCGCGTTATCAGTTTCCGTGCGGCACATGACGGCAGCGAGGTTGGCAGATCCCAACACGAGAAAGAGCCGTCGACGCCTGTGTTCTGCTCCGTCGAGGACGAGTACGAAACGCCGGTCGAGGATATCGCGCGACAGGCGCAGCTCTGGCTGAACTGGGCCGGCAGGACGTTCGAAAGACCTGCCGGAAGCGCCGCCGTTGACGCCAGTGCCGAGGTCGGCAGTCGCGATGCGGCCGGCGCGACCCCAGCGGCTGTCTATAGCCGCTCACCGGGCGTCATCGATATCGAACGCAGCGCACTCGAGGGTCTGCTTCCGCTGCTCATCCTCACCCCCATGACTTTGATCACCGGACTGACGGTGTGGTCCGTGAAAACGGACGGCGGATCCTGGCTGCTCTGGCTTCCCTGGTGGGCGATGATTATCGGCTTCCTGGTGGTCGTCTTCGTTCCCCTGATTATCGCGCTGGGGCTGGTCGATCCATCGCTGAACCGGTTGGAGCTATCCGAGGAGGCCCTGGAAATGACGCGCATGGGACGAACGAGCCGCTGGTCCTGGGCGGAAGTCGGACCGGCGGAATTGCGGCGTGTCCGCACCAAGTGGTCCGCCAAACGCCGTGCGGTGCTGACGATCGCGGTGCCGGCCGCCACTTGGGGCTCGCGCTATTTGCGATGGGCCCACAACCTCGAACACACCGAACCCATTGCCGTGATAGAGGATTCCTACGACACGCCGCTCGACGCGGTCGCCGAGGCCATCAACCTCGGCCGACGCAAGCATGGTGGACGGACGGCGAAAGGCTGAATTCGCCTCAAATTGCGCCTTTAACGGAGTCTTAGTTCGTGTCCGTCAGCCTGATGGACGCTGTCCGGCCCGGCATTGCCTCGGTCGGCAGACGGCTGTGGGGAGTGACATGCCAAGGCTCTTCTATCCGTTCGATGCCCCCGCGTTCTGGATGCGCATCGGCACCACGTCCATGTTGGCCGGCTTGGGGGTCATCGTCGGCCTCATCGCCTTGACCGCAAATCTGGACCTGCCGCACGAGATCTGGAGCGGGCTCGCCATTCCGCCGATGCTTCTGCTCCTGATCTGGGAAATCGCCCTGCCGTTGTTCGTGCGCCAGCGTCTCAACGACGGTCTCCGGCTTGACGAACATGGACTCGCCCGCATCATCGCCGGCCGTAAGGAATCCTGGAGCTGGGCCGAGATATCGGACTTCCGGCTGCACAGCGGGTGGCACCCGATGCGCCTGCTCATAGGACGCAGCATCACGTTTCGCGGGCCCCGCCCCGCCCGGCGGTCGTGGCTGGCCGGGCTCTTGAACAGGGTCATGTTCGGCGGGCGCAACATCGCGTTCGGCAACAACTATCTGGTCTTGTCCGAGGAACTTGTCGACCGGCTCAACCGTTACCGCGACATGGCGACCGGCGCCGCGCCGAAACAGGCGCACGACGGATCGGCCCGAACGCCTGAGCCGGCCCTGTTCACGGCCCGCGACGCGCTCGACGCCCGGAAGCGCTCGAAGGCCTTGCTGATCCTGCTGGGGACGACCGTGGCGAGCACGGCGGTGATGCTGGGCTTCGTGCTGTGGGCGGATGACGTCCTCCCGGCATCGGTCGAGGAGTTCTTGAACAACGACCGCATCATGGCGATGCTGCTCCCCGCGTTTCTGATTCTGACGCAAGGCCTCTCCCAGCATTTCTGGCAGTCTTCCCCGGCGACCAACCTGATCCTGGCGGGCGCCGGCGGGCTGCACAGCCGCAAGGGCGGGCAACGCCAACACTGGCGCTGGGACGAGCTTTCGGATTTTGCCGTGAAGCCTGCGCCGCCGGCAGACAAAGACGGCGCAACCAGCGAGACCGTCAGTTTTGTCGCGCATCATGATGGCAAAAAGCCGGGCAAACCTGCGGCTGACGGGAGTGCCGGCGCGCTCGTGACCGCGTTCGACGATGACTATGACGCGCCGCCCCGCGACATCGCACGGCAGCTCGAAACATGGGCGGAATGGGGACGGGCGCATGCCGGTCCGGTCACGCCTGATGCGGTTGTCGAGGCCGCGGCGCGGCCCCTTGCCCCCGCAATTCGCTACCAAAGGCAGGCTGCGCGCCACTCGGGCGCACTCCGGACACCTGCTTTCCTTGCCTTCTGGATGATCCAGTTGGCCGATCTGGCCATGCTGTTGTTGCTCATCCCGCTCGCTCGCAGAACCGAGGTCGATCCAGTCCTGTTCTTTTTCGTGCTGGCCGTGCTGGTGCTCACGATGATCGGCAGCTTCGTCATTGTCTTCCTCGCCGTCGGCGGCAGCTTCAATTACCTGGAGGTGGGGCCCGCCGGCCTCGTCTACCGGCGGCTCGGCTGGCGCAAGACCTATGGCTGGCACGAACTCGCGCCCTTCGAGCTGCATTCGGCGCGGCTGCGCTGGAGCAATACGCAGCGGTCGATCGTTCTTTTCGCGGCGCCGCGCGACGACCGGATTTCCCGCTACATGCGCTGGGCGTACCGCATCGGCGGCGTCCAGCCCCGGGTCGTGATCGAGGACGTCTACGATATCGCGGCATCCGAAATCCTCGCGGTTCTGGAGCGGCACCGCAGGCAGGGCGGGCGCATCTCCCGGCGGCCGGCCGCCTAGCGCCCCACCCCGGAACCCCCGTTGCGCCGCATTTCTCCTTGCCCTTGACGGCCGATTCGCGGTAGGAACCGCCTGTCTTTTCGGCAGTGCAGCATGGTTGCCGGATGCGCCGTCCGGAACGCGGCGCTGCCGCCCGAACCCACACCGCTCGCAGGACAGGGAATCCCATGGCACGCAGCAAGATCGGACTGGTCGGCGCCGGCAACATCGGCGGCACGCTCGCGCTGCTCGCCGGGCTCAAGGAGCTCGGCGACATCGCGCTCATCGACATCATGGAAGGCATCCCCGAGGGCAAGGCGCTGGACATCGCCGAGGGCTCGCCGGTCGAGGGTTACGACGCCGTTGTCACCGGCGGCAGCGACTACGCGGCGCTCAAGGGCGCCGACGTGATCATCGTCACCGCCGGCGTCGCCCGCAAGCCGGGGATGAGCCGCGACGACCTGATCGGCATCAACACTGGCGTCATGCAGCAGGTTGGCGCCGGCATCAAGGCGAACGCGCCGGACGCCTTCGTCATCTGCATCACCAACCCGCTCGACGTCATGGTCGGCGTGCTGCGCGACGCTTGCGGGCTGCCGCACAACCGGGTGGTCGGCATGGCCGGGGTGCTCGACAGCGCCCGCTTCCGCTATTTCCTTTCGCAGGAGTTCGGGGTCTCGGTCGAGGACGTCACCGCCTTCGTGCTCGGCGGGCACGGCGATACGATGGTGCCGCTGCCGCGATATTCGACGGTCGCCGGCATCCCGGTGCCGGACCTCGTCGCCATGGGCTGGTCGACCCAGGCGAAGATCGACGCCATCATCCAGCGCGTGCGCGACGGCGGCGCCGAGATCGTCGCCCTCCTGAAGACCGGTTCGGCCTTCTACGCGCCGGCCTCGGCCGCCATCCAGATGGCCGAGGCGTATCTGCGGGACAAGAAGCGGGTGCTGCCCTGCGCGGCGTGGTGCGACGGCGTCTACGGCCTCGACGGCCTGTATGTCGGCGTGCCGGCGGTGATCGGTGCCGGCGGCGTCGAGCGCGTCGTCGAGATCGAGTTGAACGCCGACGAGAAGGCGATGTTCGACAAGTCGGTCAACGCCGTTCGCACCCTCAACGAGGTCGTCGCCAACATGGCGGCCGACGCCGGCTGACCCGGCAGGGATCACAACTCCGGGAGTCCTGGTTGCGGGCGCGCGGGACTTCGGCAACCCTACGCAATCAGGCGGGAGTGTCCGGATGAACATTCACGAATATCAGGCCAAGGCGCTGCTGGCCAAATACGGGGTGGCGGTGCCGCGCGGCCGTGTCGCCTATACCGCGAAGGAGGCCGAGGAGGTCGCCCGCGAGCTCGGCGGCCCGGTCTGGGTGGTCAAGAGCCAGATCCACGCCGGCGGCCGCGGCGCCGGCCGCTTCAAGGGCAACGAGCAGGGCAAGGGCGGCGTGCGCGTCGTCAAGTCGGTCGACGAGGTGCGCGACAATGCCGGCGAAATGCTCGGCGCCGTGCTGGTCACCAAGCAGACCGGCCCGCAGGGCAAGGAGGTCAAGCGCCTGTTCATCGAGGAGGGCTGCGACATCAAGCGCGAGCTCTATCTCGGCATGCTGGTCGACCGCGCGAGCAGCCGGATCACCGTCATGGCGTCGACCGAGGGCGGCATGGACATCGAGGAGGTCGCCGCGAAGACGCCCGAGAAGATCGTCACCGTCAGCGTCGACCCGGCCACCGGCTTCATGCCCCATCACGGGCGCACCGTAGCCTTCGCGCTCGGCCTTGTCGGCGATCAGGTGAAGTCGGCCGAGAAGCTGCTGGCCGGCCTCTACCAGGCGTTCACGAAGCTCGACGCGAGCCTCGTCGAGATCAATCCGCTGGTCGTCACCGGCGCCGGCGAGGTGGTCGCCCTCGATGCCAAGGTGAACTTCGACGACAACGCCCTGTTCCGGCACGCGGATGTCGCCGAGCTGCGCGACGAGGACGAGGAGGACCCGGCGGAGCTCGAGGCCGCCCGGCACGAACTCAACTACGTCAAGCTCGACGGCAATATCGGCTGCATGGTGAACGGCGCTGGCCTCGCCATGGCGACGATGGATATCATCAAGCTGCACGGCGGCGAGCCGGCCAACTTCCTAGACGTCGGCGGCGGGGCGACGAAGGAACGGGTGACCAAGGCGTTCAAGATCATTCTGTCGGACCCGCATGTCGAGGGCATCCTGGTCAATATCTTCGGCGGCATCATGCGCTGCGACGTGATCGCGGAAGGCGTCGTCGCGGCGGCGCGCGAGGTCAGCCTCCAGGTGCCGCTGGTGGTGCGCCTGGAGGGCACGAATGTCGATCTGGGCAAGAAGATCCTGGCCGAGTCCGGTCTGCCGATCCTGTCGGCGGACGACCTCGGCGATGCGGCCGAGAAGGTCGTGCAGGCGGTGAAGGAGGCGAGCTGATATGGCGGTTCTGGTCGACAGGAACACCAAGGTCATCTGCCAGGGCTTCACCGGCTCGCAGGGCACATTCCATTCCGAGCAGGCGATCGCCTACGGCACGCAGATGGTCGGCGGCGTCACGCCGGGCAAGGGCGGCACAAGGCATCTCGACCTGCCGGTGTTCGATACCGTCGCGCAGGCGGTGCGCGAGACCGGCGCGACCGCGTCGGTGATCTACGTGCCGCCGCGCTTCGCGGCGGACGCGATCCTCGAGGCGGTCGCTGCGAAGGTCCCGCTGGTCGTCTGCATCACCGAGGGCATCCCGGTGCTCGACATGGTGCGCGTCAAACGCGCGCTTCAGGGTTCGGCGACGCGGCTGATCGGGCCGAACTGCCCGGGCATTATCACGCCGGAGCAATGCAAGATCGGCATCATGCCGGGGCATATTCATCATGCCGGCCGCATCGGCATTGTTTCGCGCTCCGGTACGCTTACATATGAAGCAGTTGCGCAGACGACGGCAGCGGGGCTGGGCCAGTCGACCTGCATCGGCATCGGCGGCGACCCCGTGAACGGCACGAACTTCATAGACTGTCTTTCATTGTTCCTGGAGGACGACGAAACCGACGGCATCATCATGATCGGAGAGATCGGCGGCACCGCCGAAGAGGAAGCGGCCGGGTTCCTGGCCGCGCATCCGGTCAAGAAGCCGGTGTGCGGCTTCATCGCCGGCGTCACTGCCCCGCCGGGGCGGCGCATGGGCCATGCCGGCGCCATCATTTCCGGCGGCAAGGGCGATGCCGGCAGCAAGATCGCGGCCATGAAGGAGGCGGGAATCCATATCGCGGACAGCCCGGCTGCCCTCGGCAGCACGATGCTGGACGCGTTGCGCGGCTGACCCGGAGTCCGCGGGCGCGGACCTCGGCCGGACCGTCAATTCGAGAGGTCTCTTCCGGCGTTTTGGCGGGCGTCGAGAGACGGAGGATACGTCATGTCATCCTATACGGGTTTGAGTTCATTTCTGACCGGGGCCAACGAAACCTATATCGCCGAGCTCTACGAGCGCTTTCTGCGCGATCCGGGGTCGGTCGACCGTAGCTGGGCCGAACTGTTTCGGGATCTGCAGGACGGACCGGACGAAATCTCCGGCGAGCTGCGCGGCGCCAGCTGGGCGCCGCGCGCCAGCCGGGTGATCGGCGCCAACGGCCAGCAACCGGCCCTTTCCGACGTTGCGGCGGGCGTGGTCGAAGCGGCGCCGCCTGCGTTTGCGGCGCCCGCGGCGGCCTCGGCCGAGCAGATCCGCCGGGCGACGCTGGACTCGATTCGCGCCCTGATGCTGATCCGCGCCTACCGCGTGCGCGGCCATCTGCATGCGACGCTCGACCCGCTGGGCCTCGAGGAGCGGCCGCCGCACGCCGAGCTCGATCCGGCGACCTACGGGTTCAGCGAGGCCGACCTCGACCGGCCGATCTTCATCAACTACGTGCTTGGCCTCGAATCGGCGACGCTGCGCGAGATCGTCGGGATCCTGAACGCGACCTATTGCGGCAATATCGGCGTGGAGTTCATGCACATCCAGGAGCCCGAGGAAAAGGCCTGGATCCAGGAGCGCATCGAGAACATCCGCAACCAGACCCAGTTCACCCGGCGCGGCAAGGTCACGATCCTCGAGCGCCTGACCGAAGCGCAGGAGTTCGAGACCTTCCTCGACAAGCGCTATACCGGCACCAAGCGGTTCGGGCTGGACGGCGGCGAGTCGACCGTGCCCGCGCTCGAGCAGATCCTCAAGCGTGGCGCCCAGCTCGGCATCCAGGAGATCGTGCTGGGCATGGCCCATCGTGGCCGGCTCAACGTGCTCGCCAACATCATGCACAAGCCGTACCGCGCGATCTTCTCCGAGTTCCAGGGGGCATCGCACGCCCCCGAGGACGTCGGCGGCTCCGGCGACGTGAAGTATCATCTCGGCACATCCTCGGACCGCGAGTTCGACGGCCGGCTGGTGCACCTGTCGCTGACCGCCAATCCGAGCCATCTCGAGGCGGTCAACACGGTCGTGCTCGGCAAGGTCAGGGCGAAGCAGCGGCAGTACGGCGATACCGAGCACAACAAGGTGATGGGCGTGCTGCTGCACGGCGATGCCGCCTTCGCCGGCCAGGGCATGGTCGCGGAGACCTTCGATCTGTCGCAGCTCAAGGGCTACCGGACCGGTGGCACCATCCACTTCGTCATCAACAACCAGATCGGCTTCACCACGAACCCGTCGCACTCGCGCTCCTCCCCCTATTGCTCTGACGTGGCCAAGATGGTGCAGGCGCCGATCTTCCACGCGAACGGCGACGACCCCGAGGCGTGCGTGCACGTCGCGCGCATCGCCACCGAGTTCCGTCAGCGCTTCAAGAAGGACGTGGTCATCGACCTGTTCTGCTACCGCCGTCACGGGCACAACGAGGCGGACGAGCCCGCATTCACCCAGCCGCGCATGTACAAGCGGATCAAGGATCATCCGCGGGTGCGCGACGTCTACGCAAGGCGCCTGGAAGAGGAGGGCGTCATCGGCGCCGGCGAGGCCGACCGGATCACCGCCGAACTGCGCAAGCATCTCGAGGCCGAATACCAAGTTGCCGCGTCCTACAAACCCAACAAGGCGGACTGGTTCGAGGGGCAGTGGGCCGGCCTTTCGGTCGCCAGCGGGGAGGAACGGCGCGGCCAGACCGCCGTCGACATCGACCTGTTGCGCGAAGTCGGCCATGCCATCAGCGCGGTGCCCAAGAACGTCGCCGTCCATCGCAAGATCGTGCGCCAGCTCGAAGCGAAGCGACAGATGATCGATTCCGGCGAAGGGATCGACTGGGCCACCGCCGAGGCGCTCGCCTTCGGCACGCTGCTCTGCGAATCGACGCCGGTGCGCCTGTCCGGCCAGGACTCGGCCCGCGGGACGTTCAGCCAGCGCCATGCGGTGCTGATCGACCAGAAGACCGAAGACCGCTACATCCCGCTGAACAGCATCCGCTTCGGCCAGGCGCCGTTCGAGGTGATCGACAGCCCGCTGTCCGAGGCCGGGGTGCTCGGCTTCGAATACGGCTACAGCCTGTCGGAGCCGCACGCGCTGGTGCTGTGGGAGGCGCAGTTCGGCGATTTCGCCAACGGCGCGCAGGTCATCATCGACCAGTTCATCAGCCCGGGCGAACACAAGTGGCTGCGCATGAGCGGCCTGGTGATGCTGCTGCCGCACGGCTACGAGGGCCAGGGCCCGGAGCATTCCTCGGCCCGGCTCGAGCGCTACCTGCAGCTGTCGGCGGAGGACAACTGGCAGGTCGTGAACTGCACCACGCCGGCCCAGTATTTCCACGCGCTGCGCCGCCAGATGCACCGCAATTTCCGCAAGCCGCTGGTTGTCATGACGCCGAAATCGTTGCTCCGCCACAAGCGCTGCGTGTCGCGCGTCGACGAGTTCCTGACCGGCACGACCTTCCACCGCGTGATGTACGACAACGAGGTGCAGTGCGACGATGCCGAGGTCAAGCGCGTCGTCCTGTGTTCCGGCAAGGTCTATTACGATCTGTTCGAAGAGCGCGCGGAGCGCGGCATCAAGGACATCTTCTTCTTGCGCATGGAGCAGCTCTATCCCTTCCCGAGGAAGGCGCTGACCCAGGAGCTGGAACGGTTTCCCAAGGCCGAGATCGTCTGGTGCCAGGAGGAGCCGAAGAACATGGGCGCGTGGACGTTCCTCGAACCGCGCATCGAGGAGGTTCTGCTCGATATCGGGGCCGAATGCCGGCGGCCGATCTATGTCGGCCGCGAGGAGGCCGCGGCCCCGGCGACCGGACTGTTGAGCCGCCATCTGGCGGAGCAGAAGGACCTCGTCGACCGGGCGCTCACGGTGAACGTGGCGGCGCCTGCGCGCAGGGCGCCGGTGAAACCGCCGCGCAAGAGCAAGGGGAAGGTTGCCTAGGATGGTAAGTCGTCCGGCAGGTTCGATAACAAGAGACAAGAGAGTGCAATGAGCAAACCGATCAACGTGCCGTCCCTGGGCGAGTCCGTGACCGAGGCGATCGTTTCCCGCTGGTTCAAGTCCGTCGGCGACGCGGTGGCTCTGGACGAGCCGCTGGTTGAGCTGGAAACCGACAAGGTGACCGTCGAGGTGCCCTCGCCCGCAAGCGGCGTTCTGGCCGAAGTGGTGGCCGCCGACGGCGCCGAGGTGCAGGTCGGCGGGCTGCTCGGCAGCATCGATGAAAGCGGCAAGGCCGCGGCCGCGCCGGCGTCCAAACCCGTCGCCAAGGCCGCCATGGAGCCCGCGGAGGAAACGGCACCCGCCCCGGCATCCGCCGCCGGCAACGGCGCGGACGAAACAGCCGCGGCGCTCGCCGCCCTGTCACCTGCCGTGCGCAAGCTCGTCGAGGAGCACGATCTCGATCCCGCCACGATTCCGGCGTCGGGCCCGAAGGGCCGGCTGACCAAGGGCGATGTCATGGCCTTCCTGGAGTCGGGCAAGGCGCGGGAACCGGCCCCGTCCGCACGACCCGCCGCGAAACCTGCGGCGCCGGCGCCCGCGCCCGCGCGCGAGTTGCCGGAGCGGCCCGTGGACGCCCGCGGCGAGGAGCGGGTGCGCATGTCGCGCCTGCGCCAGGTGATCGCGACGCGCCTCAAGGAGGCGCAGAACACCGCGGCGATGCTGACCACGTTCAACGAGATCGACATGACGGCGCTGATGGCGCTGCGCGCCGAGTATCGCGAGTCGTTCGAGAAGAAGCACGGCGTAAAGCTCGGCTTCATGTCGTTCTTCACCAAGGCGGTGATTGGCGCGTTGCGGGAGATTCCGGCGGTCAACGCCGAGATCTACGGCGACGAGATCATCTACCGGAACTACTACGATATCGGCGTCGCCGTCGGCACGCCGCAGGGCCTGGTCGTACCGGTGCTGCGCGACGCCGACAAGATGAGCTTCGCCGATATCGAGTCGCGGATCGCCGATTTCGGCCGCCGCGCCCGCGACGGCAAGCTCGCGGTCGAGGAGATGACCGGCGGCACCTTCACCATATCCAATGGCGGCGTTTACGGCTCGCTGCTGTCGACGCCGATCCTCAACCCGCCGCAGTCGGGCATCCTCGGTCTCCACAAGATCGAAAAGCGACCGGTCGTGATGGACGAGGAGATCGTCGCCCGCAGCATGATGTACGTCGCGCTCAGCTACGACCACCGGCTGGTCGACGGCCGCGAGGCCGTGACCTTCCTCGTCCGCATCAAGGAGATGATCGAGGACCCGCAGCGGCTGTTGATCGACGTCTAGCACGATGGCGGTCGGGCGCCGCGTCGCGCGAAGCGCTGCGCTCGTTGCGCTCGGGCCTCTGTCGTGGCTGCGTCGTGCGCCCGGGACGGCGGTCGTTCTGGTGCTGCTAATGCTGATGCTGACGGCCTTGACCCAGGTCGGCGGCGTGCCGCTGTGGCTTGCCCTGCCGGGCCTCGATGCGGCCGCGCGCAGGATACCGGGGCGGCGCGGTTGGCGCCTCGCCGCCACCGCCGGCCTGTTCGCCGTGGTCTACTTCGCCGCGACCCTTGCCGTG
>JBFIFO010000132.1:0-11456 GCA_041602815.1 Alphaproteobacteria bacterium
CCATGGCGACGTGCCAGGGGATGCGGCGCGGCAGCTTGACGGTGGCGGCATCGGCGATGGTGCCGGAGCGGATCTCCGGCAGGGCGAAGCGGGCGGTCTCGGCGGCGACGATGATATCGCACGAGATCATCAGCTCGAAGCCGCCGCCCAGCGCCATGCCGTTGACCGCGGCGATCACCGGCTTGTTGAGGCCGGGCAGCTCCTGCAGCCCGCCGAAGCCGCCGACGCCGTAGTCGGCATCCGGCGCCTCGCCCTCGGCGGCCGCTTTCAGGTCCCAGCCGGCGCTGAAAAAGCGTTCACCGCCGCCGGTCAGGATCGCGACGCGCAGGTCGGGATCGTCGCGGAAACCGGCGAAGACCTCGCCCATGATGCGGCTGGTCGGCGCGTCGATGGCGTTCGCCTTGGGCCGGTCGAGCGTCACCTCCAGCACCGCGCCGCGGCGCTCGATGATCACCGGTTTGGTCATGGCTTTGGTCCTCCTCCGTCCGGTTCGGCGACGCGGATCATGGCGTCGGCGGCGACGACGCCCAGGCCCTGCGCGCGCACGATCAGCGGGTTGACGTCGAGCTCGAGGATCGTCTCGGCGTGATCGCCGCCAAACGCCGCGACCGCGAGCACGGCGTCGACGGCGGCGTCCTTGTCGGCCGGCGGCAGGCCGCGATAGCCGTCCAGCATCGGCGCCGTCTTCAGCGCGCCGAGCGCCGCCAGAACCTGCTCGCGCGTCGTCGGCAGCAACAGGGTGCGGCTGTCGCTGATCGCCTCCACCAGGATTCCGCCGAAGCCGACCACGAGATAGGGGCCGAACTGGGCGTCGCGGTCGATGCCGATGATCAGCTCGGCGATGCCGTCGCTCACCATGCGCTCGACGAGGATCCGGTCCGACAGCGCCGCCATGCGCTCGGCCGCCGCCTGCACCGCGTCGGCATCGACGAGGTTTAGGGCGATGGCGCCGTGCTCGGTCTTGTGGATCATCTCGGCCGACACCGCCTTGACCGCGACCGGATAGCCGAAGGCCTCGGCGGCGGCGACGGCTTCGGCGGGCGAGGCGACCAGCGCGCCGTCGGGCACGGCCAGCCCGTGCGCCGCCAGCAGCCGCTTCGACGCCCATTCGTCATGGACCCGGCTGCCGTCATGGGCAACGGGGCCGGGGCGCAGCAAGCCCGGAGGGTCGCCGTCGGCCATGCTCCGCCCGATATGCGCCGCCGCCTCGATCGCGGTCAGCGTCTCGGCCATGCCCTGCATCGGCGCGACACCCTGCTCGATAAGGTAGCTGCGCACCTCCTCGGGCAGGCATTCCTGCAAGGTGGCGACGACGGCGGTGGGTTGGCCGGTGCGGCGGGCCGCGTTGACGATGGCGTTGACGGTGCGCCACCAGTCATCGAGTCGGCAGCGGTCGGGCCGCGGGAAGTCCAGGATCAACAGCGAGAGGTCGTAGCCGCCGCGCAGCATCGCCGTGAAGGTTCCGGTCTGGCGCTCCTCGTCGCCCCAGATGAAGGTGTGGTAGTCGAGCGGGTTGGAGACGCTGACAAGCTTGTTGAGGGTGGCGGCAACCGCGGCGCGGTGCGTGTCCGACATGGGCGGGAAGGTGATGTCGCGGCCCTCGGCCATGTCGGCGATCAGCGAGGCCTCGCCGCCGGAACAGCTCATCGAGCAGATCCGGCTGCCGGCCAGCGGCCCCGTGACCGACAGCAGCTTCAGGGTCTCGAGGAACTCCGGCACCGAATGCACGCGGGCGACACCGAGTCGCTCGAAGAAGGCGTCGTACAGCCCGTCCGGGCCGGCCAGCGAGGCGGTATGGCTGAGGGCGATCTCGGCCCCGGTCACCGAGCGGCCGGTCTTAAGCGCGACCACCGGCAGGCCGCGGCGGCGGGCGATGGCGACCGCGCGCTCGAACGCGACGAGGTCGGCGAGCCCCTCGATATGCAGGCCGATCGCGGTGACCCGATCGTCCGCCGCCAGGGCGGCGATGCATTCGGGCATGCCAATGATGGCCTGGTTGCCGAGGGTCATCAGATAGGCCAGCGGCAGCGAGCGCTGCTGCATGGTCAGGTTCAGGCCCATATTGCCGCTCTGCGTGACGATGGCGACGCCGCGCGCGACGCGCTCGCCGCCGTGCTGGTCGGGCCACAGCGCCGCACCGTCGATGTAGTTGATGAAGCCGTAGCAGTTGGGCCCCAGGATCGGCATGGCGCCGGCAGCGGCGACCAGCCGGTCCTGCCGGGCGATGCCGTCCTCGGCCACCTCGCGGAAGCCGGAGGCGTAGCAGACGCCGCCGCCGGCGCCCATGGTGGCGAGCAGCGCGACCGCCTCGATGGTCGGCTCGGCCGGGATGGCGATGAAGGCGGCGTCGGGCGCTTGCGGCAGGTCCTCGAGGCGCTTGAAGCAAGTGCGCCCGGCGATGCTGTCGCGCTTGTGGCTGACCGGCCAGATCGTGCCGGCAAAGCCCAGCTTGTCGCACTGGTGGACGACCTCGGCCACCTCGCGCCCGCCGATCACCGCGAGGGTCGCCGGGCGCAGCAGCCGCTGCAGGGCGTCCGCGGTCATCCCGATCAGCTCTCCAGCGGGCGGAGGATGGCGCGCGAGATGATGTGGCGCTGGATTTCGGAGGTGCCGTCCCAGATGCGCTCGACCCGCGCGTCGCGCCAGAACCGCTCCAGCGGCAGGTCTTCCATCAACCCCATGCCGCCGTGGATCTGGATCGCCTGGTCGGTGACCCGGGCCAGCATCTCCGAGGCATAGAGCTTGGCCGAGGCGATCTCGCGATTGGCGTCCTGCCCCTGGTCGAGCTTCCAGGCCGCGGCCAGGGTCAGCCAGTCGGCGGCGTCGATCTCGGTGATCATGTCGGCGAGCTTGAAGGACGTTCCCTGGAACTTGCCGATGGTCTGGCCGAACTGCCTGCGTGTGGCGCACCATCCCGCAGCGAGGTCGAAGACCCGGCGGGCGCGGCCGACGCACATGGTGGCGACGGTAATTCGCGTTGCGTAGAGCCAGTCGTTGGCGACCTCGAAACCCTTGCCTTCTTCACCGAGGATCTGGGCGTCCGGCACCCGGCAGTCGTCGAAATTCAGGATGCAGTTGTGATAGCCGCGGTGCGACACCGAATTGTAGCCCGGCCGGATCTCGAAGCCCGGCGTGCCGCGGTCGATCAGGAAGCAGGTGATGCGCTTCTTGCGCCCCCGTTGCGTTTCCTCCTCGCCGGTGGCAACGAAGGTAATGACGAAATCGGCGACATCGGCATGGCTGATGAAGTGCTTGGTGCCATTGATCACCCAGTCGCCGCCGTCGCGGCGCGCCGTGCACTTCATGCCGCGCACGTCGGAGCCCGCGTCCGGCTCGGTCATCGCCAGCGCGTCCATCCGCTCGCCCTTGACGCACGGGATCAGGTAGCGTTCCTTCTGCTCAGGGGTGCAGGCGCACAGGATGTTGGACGGCCTGCCCCACCAGTGGTTGAGGCCCATGGAAGTGCGGCCGAGCTCGCGCTCGAGCAGCGCGAAGGTCAGGTTGTCCAGGCCGCCGCCGCCGAACTCCTCGGGGATGTTCGGGGCGTAGAAGCCCATCGCCAGCACCTTGTCCTGGATTTCGCGGCCGATCTCGCGCGGCAGCGTGCCGGTGCGCTCGAGCTCTGCCTCCAGCGGGTACAGCTCGGTCTCGACGAAGGCGCGGACCGTCTCCACCACCATGTTCTGCTCTTCGGTCAGCCCGAAATTCATGGCTCAGCCTCCCGTCTTGCGCCCCCGGGCGTCCTCGGCCAGGACCCGGCCGGCGCCGATGTCGTATTTCTGTAGCGCCCGCATGATGTCGATCAGGCAGTTGTCGCGCAGCCGCTCCAGCTCCTTGACGGTCCGGCCCCCGGCCTGCGCCTCGGTGCCCGCGACCATGCGGTCGATCAACGTCTCGGTCAGCTCCGGCGCCTCGAGCTTCGTCCAGGGCAGCTTCAAGGCCGGGCCGAACTGGTGCAGCATATGGCGCATGCCGGCATCGCCGCCGGCCATGTGGAAGATCAGGTTCGTGCCCATAAAGGCCCAGCGCAGCCCCGGGCCGTAGCGGATGGCGTCGTCCAGCTCGCCGGTCGTCGCCACGCCGTCGTTCACGAGGTGCAGGATTTCCCGCCAGATCGCCTCCTGCAGCCGATCCGCGAGGTACCCCTCGATCTCGGTCCGCACGTGCAGCGCATGCATGCCGATGGACCGGTAGAAGGCCGCGGCCCGCTCGATCGTCTCGGGCGCCGTCTTGGCGCCGCCGACCACCTCGCACAGCGGCAAGAGGTAAACCGGGTTGAAGGGATGGCCGATGACGACCCGCTCCGGATGCCGGCAGTCGGCCTGGATGCGGGTCGGCAGCAGGCCCGACGAGGAGGAGGCGATGATCACCTCGGGCGACGCGGCGGCATCGATGCGCGCCACCAGCGTGCGCTTCAGGTCTTCGCGCTCGGGCGCGCTCTCCTGCACGAATTCGGCGCCCGCGACCGCCGCCTCGACACTGTCGGCGAAGGTCAGCGTGCCGGGCGGCGCACCAGCTGTGACGTGGAGCTTTTCCACCGCCGGCCAGGCATTGTCGATGGCCGCCCGCAGCTTCGCCTCGGCATCCGGCGCCGGGTCGCTGGCGACAACGTCGATACCGCGGGCAAGGCAGCGCGCTGCCCAACCCGCGCCGATGACGCCCGTCCCGATGAGGGCCAGGCGGCTGATCCCCGTCATGTCGCGGTTCCCCCGTCAATTGCGTGGGCGCAGGCCCAGCGTCTCGCGGGCCTCGCCAGGGTTGAGCGTGCGCCCCCCCATCAGCCGGACGATCTCGCACGCACGCTCGACCAGCTGCGCGTTGGTCGCGAACACGCCCTTGTCGAGGTAGAGGTTGTCCTCCAGCCCAACCCGCACATTGCCGCCCAGCACCGCGGCCGTTGCCGCCATCGGCATCTGCGCCCGGCCGATGCCGAAGGCGAACCAGTTGGCACCGTCCGGCAGCTGGTCGCGCATGATGCGCATGGTGTCGGCGTCGGCCGGCGCGGCCCAGGGGATGCCGAGGCAGATCTGGTACAGCGGCGGCTGATCGACCAGGCCCTCCTTGACCAGCTGGTTGGCGAACCGCAGGTGGCCCATCTCGAAGACCTCGAGCTCCGGCTTGACCCCAAGCTCCTGGATGCGCGCCGCCATCTCGCGCAGCATCGACGGGGTACTGATGTAAAGGCTGTCGCCGAAGTTCAGGGAGCCGCAATCGAGCGAGCAGATCTCCGGCCGGATCGCTTCGACATGGGCGAGGCGCTCACGGGCATTGACGAGATCGGTGCCCTCGACGCCCCTGGTCGGGTCGTCGGCATCGGGCACGAAGTCGCCGCCCATGCCGGCGGTCAGGTTGACGACGACATCGACGCCGCTGTCCCGTATCCGCCCGACCACCTCCTCGTAGAGCGCGACGCGGCGGCTCGGCTTGCCGCTGTCGGGCTCGCGCACGTGGCAGTGGGCGATCGCGGCGCCGGCCTTCGCCGCCTCGATCGCAGCAGTGGCGATCTGCTCCGGCGTGATCGGGATGTCCGGATGCTTGCCGACGGTGTCGCCCGACCCGGTGACGGCGCAGCTGACGATGACGTCCGTGTTCATTCGTTTCTCCCTCCAGCGGCGGTCGGCGCTCTGCTCCGAGTCGCGCATCTTGACGGAACGTCGCTCAGGGTATTTGCGTTCGACCGACCAGGGAAAGCTTTTTTGCGACGGTGACTTGTCTGTGTCTGCAGCGGCATTGCGGACACCCACGGCGCGCCGGACAGCGGTGGATCGCTGAGCCGGAATTCGTCGGCGGCTTATCGATCTGTCCACACGAAATACACATTCTTATCCACAAGACAACGGAATCTATTCACAATTTAAACACCAAATAATCCACAAGAAATTGTGCTCGGGCTGCATTTTTTTATTGTATTCTTACGCGATATCGCCGAACATTCCCCTGCACGACGTGAGGTTCTCGGACCGGACGGCGTGTGGATCGGGAAGCCAGCAGGTGGACCGGTCCGGGAGGCCTCCGGGCACTTCGGATCGATATATCTGCAGACGGAACGGTTCAGGAGGCGTCAAGATGTGCCCGCGAGGGTGCGATGCGAAGACTCCGCGTCTGAGCACTTGGCGCCTCCTTCTATTTGGCAAATACTTGCGCCTGGTCGCGGGATTGCATCCCGGCACGCCCGTCTCACATGAAAGTATGCAGCCAGGATTTTGCTTCCTCCAACGAAGCGAACGCCTCGATCGGATACGGCGCACGCTGGCTGTCGAGGAAAGCCTCCAGCAACTTTTGGCCTGTGGGCGATTGCGACACGATCGCCGACGCAAGGACGGCGTTCTTGGGCTCCGGCCCCGCGATGTCGGCCAAGCGCTCCTTGCCGAACCCGGAAATGGCGTCGGCGAGAATCGCGACCGGGACCGGCTGACCTTCACTCAACTCGAGGATTTTCTGTTCCGAAAATCTCATCCTCGCCGGCGAAATCGCGAGTCCTTCCGACCTGTAGTCGACGATGAAAATCCCGTCGAGGCCGAGCGAGACCGTTGGCAGGTCAAGGACGGGCCGGACGAACCTGACGACACCGGCAGATGTCGTGTGGTCGGGCAGCAATGTCCCATGGGCTGCGCCGATCAGGAACCCTACGTCCTCGTCGCCGTCTCCGCGCAGCGGCAGCAGGACCACCTCGTAGTCAATGAAAGCTTTTTCCTGCCAGCCCAGGTCTTCATGCCGGACATAGATTCTGCCCTGGCAGGCCTCGTCGTAATGCCGCCACACGCCGGCATGGCGCCTACGGTCGCCGAACAACTCGGTCAGACGCTTTCCCGTACATTCGCCCTCGATTCTGACGATCTGCGTGCCGACCAGTCGGAACCGGTAATCGCTCTCATCGCCGTCGGTTCGCTCGACGATGAACAGGTACGGCAGGATCTGCTTGATTTCGCATGGCTCAATGGCCGAGCGGGCCGGAAACCGGCCGTGCTCGCATTTCGATACCCAGTATTTCAGCAGCGCTCTTGCCGGGTCGGACAGAGAGTCCGGCCACGTCTGTTCGTCTTCGGGCCGGATCCGCATCAGTTTGGACGTCGGATGCGTCACGGACGGCCTCCTGTTGATCCCGGATCACCATATAAATAGTATTAGTTGCGGCCGCTCCTTCAAGTACCCGTACGCCTTCGTACAATCAGAATCTCGGAGCCGCGCCGCTTCAACATCCTGCTCGACCGCATGCGAACGAAGAACTTGCAATATTTGCCGGCGGAGTGGATCACGCCAACGAAAGGCCTTGGCGTTGTCCTGGACGATGCTGTATTTGGCGTCACCCGACAGATGGGACAGGGACCATGATCGACGCACCCTTGCGCCTGTACCGCACGACAGTGAAACCGGAATGGGTCGATTACAACGGGCATATGAACGAGGCCTATTACGTCCTCGTGTTCAGCCATGCGACCGACGCCTTCATGGACTATGCCGGGCAGGACGAAGCCTACCGCGCGCGCAGCAACTGCTCGATCTACACGCTGGAAACGCACGTTATGTATCTGCGCGAAGTCTCGGGAGGTGAGGACGTCCGCGTCGAAACCCACCTGCTGGAGCATGATGCCAAGCGGTATCGGCTGTTCCACAGCATGTACCGCGCCGATGGCGACGACCTTTTGGCGACCGGCGAGCATATGCTACTGCATGTCGACATGGCCGGCCCGAAATCCGCGTCGTTTCCGACCGAAGTCGCGGACAGGCTGGCGGCAATCCGGGCTGCGCACGCGGACCTGCCGGTCCCGGAACAGGCAGGCAGGGCCATCGGCCTGCCAGGCGGCCGACGGTAGCACGAAGTCGACGGCATTTTACGTTTATGCCAGATAACTAACTTTTTCGTTATTAAGTTGACGTATAGGTAAACGTGCGCTACGGTGCACGCCATGGACGCATCGAACCATCCTGAGCTTTACTCGGTGACGGAGCTGGCCGCAGATCTCGGCGTGACGGCGCGGACGCTGCGTTTCTACGAGGACAAGGGACTTATCGAACCGCGGCGGATCGGCAATACGCGGGTCTATACCCACCGCGACCGCGGCCGCCTGGTGCTTATCCTGCGCGGCAAGCGGCTCGGTTTCAGCCTGCGAGAGATTCGCGACTGGCTGGCACTTTACGAGGCCGGTCCGGGCCAGCGCCGGCAGCTGGAGGCGCTGCTGGCCAAGGCGGCGGAGCGCATCGCGACGCTTGAGCAGCAGCGCAGGGACATCGATGCGACGGTTGCCGAACTGAAGGACATCATGGGCGCCACCAGGCGCTGGCTGGCCGACCCGAACCGCAAACCACAGCACACCCGAAAGGCGCGACAATGACCAGGAACGTCGTCATCGCGGGCTATGCCCGGACTCCCTTCACCTTCGCCAACAGGGGCGAATTCGCGCGCGTGCGACCAGACGAGCTGGCCGCGGCGGCGGTCCGCGGGCTGATCGAGCGCACAGGCGTCAAGCCGGAGGACATCGAGGACCTGATCTGCGGCTGCGCCATGCCCGAAGCGGAGCAGGGGCTCAACGTCGGGCGGCTGATCGGGCTGCTGTCGGATCTGCCGATCTCGGTCGCCGGGGCGACCATCAACCGCTTCTGCGGCTCGTCGATGAACGCGATCCACATGGCGGCCGGCGCGATCAAGATGGATGCCGGCGATGTCTTCGTGTGCGCCGGGGTCGAATCGATGACACGGGTTCCGGTCGGCGGCTACAACCCGATGCCCCATGCCGGCCTCGCGGAAAATGTTCCCGGCGCCTACATGTCGATGGGGGAGACGGCCGAGAATCTGGTCGAGAAATATCAGGTAACGCGCGACGAACAGGAAGAATTTTCCATAAAGAGCCACGAAAAAGCGGCGGCGGCGCAGGCCGCCGGGCGGCTCGCTGACGAGATCGTGCCGGTCGAGACGAAGGATGGCGTCGTCGAGTCGGATGGCTGCATCCGCGCTGATACGAACAAGGAGGCGCTGGCCGGACTGAAGCCGGCGTTTCGCGAGGGCGGCTCGGTGACCGCCGGCACTTCCTCGCCGCTCACCGACGGCGCCTCGGCGGTGCTGGTCTGCGCCGAGGAGTATGCCGAAAAGAACGGGCTGACGCCGCTGGCCCGGGTGAAAAGCATCGCCGTCGCCGGCTGCGCGCCCGAGATCATGGGCATCGGCCCGGTCGTGGCAACCAACAAGGCGCTGGCGCGGGCCGGGCTGAAGCTCGACGACCTCGACGTGATCGAGATGAACGAGGCCTTCGCCAGCCAGGTCATCGCCTGCCACCGCGAGATGCCGTTCGACTACGAGAAGACAAACCTTGACGGCGGCGCCATCGCGTTGGGCCATCCGCTGGGCGCGACCGGCGCCCGCATTACCGGCAAGGCGGCGCAGATCCTTAAACGCGAGAAGGGCAAGTACGCGCTGGCCACGCAGTGCATCGGCGGTGGCCAGGGCATCGCGACGATCCTGGAGGCAGTGTGACCATGGATATCCAGCGTGCCGCCGTCATCGGGGCCGGCGTCATGGGCAGCGGGATCGCCGCCCATATCGCCAATGCCGGGGTCCCCGTCCTGCTGCTCGACATCGTGCCCAAGGACGCGCCAAAGGACAGACGCAGCGCCATCGCCGAGGGCGCGATCGCCAAGCTGCTGAAGGCTGATCCGGCCCCGTTCATGCACAGGCGCAACGCCCGGCTGGTGACCCCTGGCAATATCGAGGACGATCTCGAACAGCTCGCCGACTGCGACTGGATCATCGAGGCGGTGCTTGAGGATCCGAGTATAAAACAAGACCTTTACAAGAAGATTCAAAAGCACCGCAAGAAGGACTCGATCGTCTCGTCGAACACCTCGACTCTGCCGATCGCGGTGCTTACCAAGGGGCTACCGGAAGCGTTCGCCAAGGACTTCCTGGTCACCCATTTCTTCAACCCGCCGCGCTACATGCGGCTCCTGGAGATCGTCGCCGGCCCGAAGACGAGGGATGCCGCCGTCGAGACGATTCGCGGGTTCTGCGACCACCGGCTCGGCAAGGGCGTGGTCGACGCCAAGGACACGCCGGGCTTCATCGCCAATCGTCTCGGCGCCTTCTGGATCGAGGCCGCTGTGTCCGGTGCCGTGGAAGGCGGGCTCACGGTCGAGGAGGCCGACGCCGTGATGGGCCGGCCGATGGGCATCCCCAAGACCGGCGTGTTCGGGTTGCTCGACCTCGTCGGGCTCGACCTCAGCCGCCATGTCTCGCGTGAGATGACGGCGGCGCTGCCCAAGGACGACGCGTACCACAAGGTGAAAACCGAGCTGCCGCTGTTCCAGAAGCTGATCGACGAGGGCTATACCGGTCGCAAGGGGAAGGGGGGCTTCTACCGGCTCGACAAGTCGGACGGCAAGCGCGAGAAGCAGGCCATCGACCTTGGCTCCGGCGAATACGCGCCGGCGCAGCGGCCGCGGCTCGAGAGCGTCACCGCGGCCGGCAAGGAATTGCGCAAGCTCGCCGAATACCCCGACAAGACCGGAGCATATGCCTGGCGCGTGCTCTCCCAGCTGCTGACCTATGCGGCCTCGCTGATTCCCGAGATCACCGACGATATTGCCGCCGCCGACGAGGCGATGCGGCTGGGCTATGCCTGGAAAGAGGGGCCGTTTCAGCTGGCCGACCGACTTGGCGCGGACTGGCTGGTCAAACGCCTCGAGGCGGAGGGCCGCGAGATCCCGGAGCTGCTGCGCAAGGCGGCCGAGGTTGGCGGCTTCTACCGGGTCGAGAACGGCATGCTGCAATACCTGACCGTCGATGGCGCGTATGCCGACCTCAAGCGGCGCGACGGCGTCTTGCTGCTGGAGGACATCAAGCGCGCCTCGGAACCGGTCAAGCGCAACGGCTCCGCCAGTTTGTGGGACTTGGGAGACGGCGTTCTGTGCCTCGAATTTCATAGCAAGATGAATGCACTCGACCAGGACTCTCTGAAGATGGTCGAGGACGCGGTGAAGCTCGTGCCGAAGGGGTACAAGGCGCTCGTGGTCTACAATGAGGGCTCCAACTTCTCGGTTGGCGCCAATATCGGGTTGGCGCTGTTCGCCGCCAATGTCGCGTTATGGCCGATGATCGAGGAGCTGGTCGGCACCGGGCAGCGGGTCTACAAGGCGCTCAAATACGCGCCGTTCCCGGTGGTCGGGGCGCCGTCGGGCCTGGCGCTCGGCGGTGCCTGCGAGATCCTGCTTCATTGCGATGCGATCCAGGCCCATGCCGAGACCTATACCGGCCTCGTCGAGGTTGGCGTCGGCGTGATCCCGGGCTGGGGCGGCTGCAAGGAGCTGCTGACCCGCTGGGCGCAGGCGCCGAAGGCCCCGAAAGGACCGATGCCTCCGGTCGCAAAGGCGTTCGAGGCGATCGGCACAGCCAAGGTCGCGAAATCGGCGGCCGAGGCGCAGGAGATGATGATCCTGCGCGAGCACGACGCCGTGACCATGAACCG
>JBFIFO010000133.1:0-11394 GCA_041602815.1 Alphaproteobacteria bacterium
CTCGGCGCTTCGGGATACCTGTTCAACGTACTGACCGACAATCTGGTGTCGGAAAACGTCGGCATGTGGGTGCTGTCGCTGGTCGTTCTGATCTATGTGGCGTCGGGCGGGCTGCGCGCTGTGGCCTACGTGGATACGGTACAGTGCATCCTGCTCGCCCTCGGCATCATCATCACCGGCTTCATCGCCCTCGACATGGCCGGCGGCTTCACGGCGCTCAACGAAGGGTTCGCCGGCCTCGCGGCGCAGCCGGAGGTCGCAAAGTGGGGCTCCACGAAGGGCTATGGCGGCGGAGACTACAACTCCTACTTCGCCATTCCGGGCGTGATCCAGTTCACCGCGGGCCTCGGCAAGGAGACGCCGGTCGGCGGGCTGTGGACCGGCATCATGGTGCTGACCTACATGTTCGCGCTGATGGGCATCCAGTCGGCTCCGGCCTTCTCGATGTGGTCGTTTTCCAACAACGACCCGCGGCCGTTCGCGCCGCAGCAGGTGTGGGCGTCGTCCTTCGGCATCGGCCTGATCCTGTTCTTCTTCACCGCCTTCCAGGGAATGGGCGCGCATCTTCTGGGCGCCAACCCGCTGGTGACCGACGCCGGGCTGACGATCTCGACGGCATTGCCGCCCGATATCGCGGCGAGTCCGGACTCCCTGGTGCCGAACTACTTCAACCAGATCGCCGACGCGGCGCCATGGCTGGTCGGTCTCCTTGCGGTGTGCGCGCTGGCGGCAATGCAGTCGACGGGCGCCGCCTACATGTCGACGGCCGGCGCGATGCTGACCCGCGATCTGTACAAGCGCTACCTCAATCCGGGCGCCGACCACAGGACGCAGAAGCTGTTCGGCCGTCTCGGCGTTGCCTTCATCGTCATATCGGCGCTGCTGGTGGCGACCTATTCGCGCGACGCGCTGGTGCTGCTCGGCGGCCTCGCCGTGGCCTTCGGATTCCAGATGTGGCCGTCGCTGGCCGCGGTGACCTGGTTCCCGTGGATCACCCGCCAGGGCGCCACGTGGGGCCTGGCCGCCGGCCTGCTCGGGGTCATCTTCACCGAATCGTTCGGGCTGGAGATTCTCAAGTTCGTCGGCATCGACATCTGGGGCCGCTGGCCGTGGACCATTCATTCGGCAGGCTGGGGCATTATTTTCAACCTGGCCGTCTGCATCCCGGTCTCGGCGATGACGCAGGACAGCGCGGCCCGTGCGCACCGCATGAAGTTCCACGATTTCCTGAGGGAACATGCGAGCCTGTCGTCGCGCAAGGCGGGCCTCAAGCCGATCGCCTGGATCATCACCATTGCCTGGCTGTTCTTCGGCATCGGCCCGGGCGCGGTGGTCGGCAACTGGATCTTCGGCGATCCCGGCAATGCCGCGACATGGTGGTTCGGCATGCCGTCGATCTGGGCCTGGCAGATCCTGTTCTGGATCCTCGGCGTCGGCATGATGTGGTTCCTTGCCTACAAGATGGAGATGTCCACCTTGCCGGAGAAGGAAATCACCGCTCTGGTCGAGGACATCGGCGACGTGACGCGGGCACCTGCCGAGCAGGCGGGCGCTGGCGGCGCCGCCTGACCGCGTCCGGAACGGCGGAACTCGTATACGGGGGAAGGGGCGTCCTTCCCCCGCCTTCTTTTTCTGCTATCCTTATGCGGAAGATGGTCCGGCCCGGCGGCCGGGCCGCACGATCATCCGCGAAAGGCCATGGCTGAGCTGTTCACCGCCAAATACGCGCTGCTCTGGATCGTCGCCCTGGCGCTCGCGTTGTTGCTCCCGGTGCGCAACCTGATCTGGACACTGATGGTGCGGCGCGCCATGAGCAAGGCCGAGATCGACGGGGCAGAGCAGAAACGACTGCGGCACCGGGCCACCGTCACAGCGACGATGCTGGTCTTCGTATTTTCGTTCTTCTTCGTGAGAGTCGTCATGTACCCGGGTTGAGCCATGAATCCTCGCGTTCTCAGGCGTTTCGTCTACCTCATGGTGGTGCTCGTCTTCGGCGCCGTCGCATTCCAGCTCTCCGCCGACTGGTTCACCGGCGGCGAGCCCGGCGACTACCAGGTGCGGGTCGGCGACCAGCGCCTCTCGGAGGGCAAGTACGACGAGGCGCTGGCGGCGTTCGATACGGCGCTGGAGCGGATGCCGGATCACCGTGGCGCGCTGATGGGCCGGGCCCTCGTGTTCATGCAGTCCGACCGGCACGACGAGGCGTTCGCCGAGTTCCGCTACCTGATCGAGTACCTCACCGAATCTCTGGCTCCGGACGATACGACGGGTCGGGCCGTCCTCGCCGCGGCCTATGCCAACCGCGGCATCCTGCACGACCGGCGCGGCGAATACCGGGAGGCTCTGGACGACTACATCCGCTCGATCCGGGTGGACGAGGGCGCCGTCGACGGGCCCGGCGTCATCCACGAGATCCTGTACGGCTACCGCTCGTCGACGGTGCGCGACCGGGCCCGCTACATCCACGAGCAGCTGCAGCTGCCGGACGACCAGCGCCTCCTCTCCATCCCCGAACGGGACGACGCGCAGCGCATGTACAAGCCGTAGGATCGGTTGGCGCCGCCATCCCTGAGGTCGCGCCACCGCCGCGACCTCACTCTATCCTGTCGGACGATGCCCTAGCTGAACCGCATCAGCCCGAGCACGTCCTGGATCAGCACCATGAAGAAGAAGACCGCGGCGATGCAGCCGAACAGCAGGCGCACGACGTCGCTGTTGCCGTCGGCGTCGCGATAGCGGATGCCGTGCATGGCGATGAAGCCGGTCACGGCGAGGAAGATCAGGTTGACGAGGGGCTCCAGCGAGCCGGCGAACTCGAACATCGTCGCACTGTAGCGGCCGGCCGGGCGGCGCTCAATAGCGCGTGCCCGCGGACGGGAAGATCAGGGTTCGTCGCGCACCGTCTGCTCGAGGTCGCGCTCGTCGAAATAGGGCGGCAGGATCGACGTGCCCTTGTGCGCGGCCAGGTGGCCGACCATCAGCCCGCCGCCGAGCACCAGGACCAGGCACATCACCGCGATGACGAAGCGCCGCGCGCCGCGCGGGATCGGCGAGTAGTGCAGGTTGTCGAAACGGTGGAAGTCCGGGTTCCGCGTGTCCAGAAGGCCGCGGCCGTCCCAGTCGATGATGCGCTGCGCGTGCCGGATCGCCCAGGCCGGAGTCCGGCCCTTGATGATGAACGACTGGAAATGGCCGTCGACGTCGGCGGCCGGCATGTCGTGCCCGAACCACTCGCTGTAGGCGAGCTGCAGGAACTGGAACTCGCCGACCTGGAGGATGTTCGCGGCCTGGATCACGAGGGCGCGATCAGGGTCGTCCTCGCGGTCCGGTCGCATCAGCGTTGCAAGCAGTCCGGCCATATCGTCAGTATCCCAGTGACAGGTTAACCCCGGGTTTCCCCCCTCGCAAGCTGCGTACACGGTTCGCGCATGACAATTCCGTGTGGGGGGCCGGCCAGCTGTGGCAGGATGGCCGGATGCAGTCGCAGACCCGCATATTCACGCGCCTCGTCGGCGACTTCACCGCGCCGCCGCCGGTGGTGCTGCGCGAGGATGCGACGGTGGCGGAACTTGTGTCCGGGATGATCGATGCGGGGCAGTCGAGCGCGCTGGTCGTCGACGCCGGGGACCGGCCCGTCGGCATCGTCACCGAGGGCGACGTGGTGCGCCGCGTCGCGCTGCGCTGCGCCGGCACGGATTCTGTCTCCGGCGTGATGAGCAGCCCGGTGCGCACGGTCTCCACCACCGACTTCCTGTACCGCGCCATCGCCGAGATGCACCGCTCCGGCTGGCACCACATGCCGGTGGTCGAGCCCGGCGGCCGGCTGGTCGGCGTGATCGAGCGGCATCAGGCACTGGCCATGGTGGCCGAGCAGACGCTGGGACTGATCGAGCGGATCGTTCACGAGGCGACGGAGGACGGCATGCGGGAGATCAAGACGGCGCAGGTGGAGGTCGCCGAGGCGCTGCTCGCCGACCGCATCCCGGCGCCCGAGATCCAGCAGCTGCTGACCGGCATCAACTGCGACATCCACCGCCGCGTCGTCGATCTGTGCAGTGCCCGCATGGCCGGCGACGGCCTCGGCGCGCCGCCGGTCGCGTTCGCGATGATCGTCATGGGCTCCGGCGGGCGCGGCGAGAACTTCCTGTATCCCGACCAGGACAACGGCTTCATCCTCGACGACTATGCCGACGCCGACCACACCGCCATCGACGGATGGTTCATCGGGCTGGCCGAGCGGGTGACCGACATGCTCGACCGCATCGGCTTCCCGCTGTGCCGCGGCGGGGTGATGGCGATCAACCCGGTCTGGCGCAAGACCCGCAGCCAGTGGCGCCAGCAGCTGCTCGGCTGGGGGCGGCGCCGCAGCGCCATCGCCATGCAGCTCTCGGACATCTTTTTCGATTTCGCACCGGCGGCCGGACAGGCGGACTTCGTCGGCGAGCTGCGCCGCAGCGTCACCGCGATGCTGAAGGCGAGCCCGGCCTTCCTCCTCGAGCTGGCGCACGAGGCGGCGCAGTACGGTGTCGCGCTCGGCTGGTTCGGCCGCTTCGTCACCGAAAAGGAGTCGCCCGAGCACCGCGGCAAGATCAACCTCAAATTCGCCGGCACCATGCCGCTGGTGACCAACGTGCGGCTGCTCGCACTCAAGCACGGCATCGCGGAGACCTCGACGCTGGAGCGCATCCGCCTTCTGCACGCTGCGGGCGCCCTCGACCGCAACGAGCAGGACTACCTCTCGGGCGCCTTCGACCACATCACCAACCTTTTGCTGCGCCAGCAGATCGCCGATTTCAGGGCCGGCAACCCGGTCGGCAACCATGTCCATCCCGACGACCTGTCGGGCCGCGAGCGCGACATGCTGGTCGACTCGCTGAAAGCCATCGCACGCCTGCGCGAGCGCGTGCACCACGAATTCACCGCCGGCGTGGTCTAGCGCAATCTTCGGAATATCGGGGTCGCGCCGTCGGGGCGGCGGCCGCCCGAAATGGCTTGCGGAAGCCCGCGCCGGCTATTCCGCCGCCTTGTCGGGCGCGGTCCGTGCCCCGCCGGCGGGCCGCGCGTAGGGTACCGTGAACAGGAAGTTCGCACCCTTGCCGGGCTCGGACTCGACCCAGATGCGGCCGCCGAAATGGCTGACGATCTGGCGGCAGATCGGCAGTCCGAGGCCGGTCCCCGCGGGCTTGTCGGTCGGGCTCTTGTCGGCCTGCTGGAACTTCTCGAAGATGCGTTCGCGCTCCGCCTGCGGGATGCCCGGACCGTTGTCGGCGACGCTGACCAGGATCGCATCGGGCGCCGCCGTCACCTCGACCGTGACCCGGCGGTCGGGCCCGCGGGTGAATTTCGCGGCGTTGGACAGAAGGTTGACCACCACCTGGATCAGCCGGTCGCGGTCGGCATGCACGGGCGGCAGCGTGGCCGGAAGCTGCGTCTCGAGCCGGATGTCGGCGCCGGCGAACAGGCCGGCGGTGGCGGCAAGCGCCTCGTCGATCGCGGCCTTCGGGTCGATGTCGGCCATCTCCCACGTCATCCGCCCGGCCTCCATGCGCGCGAGGTCGAGGATCTCGTTGATCAGCCGGGTCAGCCGTTCGCTCTCGCGGATGATGATGCCGAGGAACCGGTCCTGTTCGTCCCGTTCGAGGTCCGGGTTGTCGGCCAGGATCTCGCCGAACGAGCGGATCGAGGTCAGCGGCGTGCGCAGCTCGTGGCTGACCGTGGCGATGAAGTCGTCCTTCATGCGGTCGAGCTCCTGCAGGCGTTCGTTGGCGGCGCGCAACTCCGCCGTCGCGGCCTCCAGCGCCCGGCTCTTCTGCTCCAGCTGGCGGCTGTATTCGAGCAGCTGCGAGGTCTCGTCGAGGATCTGCATTACCTCGTCGATGCTGACGACTTCGCCCTGGGCCACCGTGTGCAGCATGACGCGGGCCGACGCCGCGCCGATCACGCCGGCCAGCATCCGTTCGGCGAAGCTGATCAGCGCCGGGTCGGCCTGCCGCGCGCGGCCGAGGTTGAGGTTGCGCTGGCGCGCGTGGTCGGCGAGGGCCCGCTTCGCCTTCTCGCGGCCGACGAAGCGCCCGACCAGATCGACCAGGTCGTCGACCGTCGCGGTGCCGCGCCAGAACGCGGCGCTGGGCTGGTCGGCGGCATGGCGGTGGGCGTCGACGAACAGCGCCGCCTGCACCTGCTCCGGAACGCTCTGCCGGCTCATCACCGAGCCCAGGACATAGCCGCCGATATTGCACAGCATGGTCCAGAACAGGGCGTGGCTGAGATAGTCCAGCCCGGTCAGGCCGAACAATTCGTATGGCTTCAACCATTCGAGTCCGAACGGCCCTTCGGTGATGAAGGCCTTGCTGAGCCAGCCCGAAAGCGCGAACGACGGCAACAGCAGCGTGTAGACCCACATCGCGAAGCCGAGCGACAGGCCGGTCAGGGCGCCGATGCGCGTCGCCCCGCGCCAGAAGATCCCGCCGATGATCGGCGGCGCGAACTGCGCCGCGGCGGCGAATGACAGCAGGCCGATGGTGACCAGCGTGTGCGACTCGCCGATGAAGCGGTAATAGGCGTAGCCGAGCAGCAGCACCATCACGATGCCGCCGCGGCGGATCGCCAGCAGCAGTCCGGTCAGGTCGGCGCGCGCGGTCAGGCGCAACCAGGTCATGCGCAGCAGGATGGGCATCACCAGGTCGTTGCAGATCATCGTCGCCAGCGCGATCGAGGCGACGATGACCATGCCGGTCGCCGCCGACAGCCCGCCGACGAACACGAGGAGCGCGAGCGATTCCTGGCGCTCGACCATCGGCAGGGTCAGCACGAAGGTGTCGGCATCGACTTGGCCGCCCGGGAAGTGCAGCAGGCCGGAGAGCGCGATCGGAAGGACGAAAACGTTGATCGCCAGGAGGTAGAGCGGGAACAGCCAGACCGCCCGATCGAGGTGCCGCGGGTTGACGTTCTCGACCACCGAGACCTGGAACTGCCGGGGCAGGCACAGGATCGCCGCCATCGACAGGATTGTCATGGTCACCCATTGCGGATATCCGCTCGACGCCTCCATCGTCAGCAGCCGCGCCAGCTGCGGGTCGCGGGACGCCGCCGCGAACAGGTCGCCGAACCCGTCGCGCAGCCCGTAGGTCACGAACAGGCCCACGGCGAGGAAGGCGATCAGCTTGACCAGCGATTCGAAGGCGATGGCCACGACCATGCCCTCATGCTGTTCCGCCGCATCGATCTGCCGGGTCCCGAACAGGATGGCGAACAGCGCCATCAGCAGCGCGATGAGGAAGGCGAGGTCGCCGACGATCGGCACCTCGGGCAGGGTGCGCGGCGTGACCACCTCGGGATATTGCAGCAGCACGGTGAAGCTGGTCGCCACGGCTTTGAGCTGGAGCGACACGTAGGGCAGGATGCCGACCACCGCGATCACGGTCACCAGCCCGCCGAGCAGCGTCGACTTGCCGTAGCGCGAGGCGATGAAATCGGCGATCGAGGTGATGCGGTTGGCCTTGCTGATACGCAGGATACGGCGCAGCAGGAACCACCACAGCACGAACACCAGCGTCGGGCCGAGATAGATCGGCAGGAAATCGAGCCCGGTGGCGGCGGCGCGCCCGACGCTGCCGTAGAAGGTCCAGGACGTGCAGTACACCGCGATCGACAGCGCATATACCGACGGCGCGTTGGCGATCAGGCTGCGTCCTTCGCTGGCCCGCCGGTCGCCGTACCAGGCGATCGCGAACAGCAGCCCGACATAGGCGAAGGAGACGGTCAGGATGAACCAGCCCTGCAGCATCGCCTCAGTCCCTGCGACGCCGCCGGCCATGGGCGGCGATCCGGCCGGCCAGCAGTATAAGCGCGCCCCATACCGCGAACATGTAGACGTAGAACAGGGGAAGGCCGAACAGCATTGCCGGGCGGGCGAACACCAGCATCAGCGGCGGCATGAAGGCGATGACGCCGAACAGGAACAGGGCGACCGACCACTCGCGGATGCGGCTCTCGTGCCGCGGGTCGCGGTCGTCGTCCAGTGCGCTGCGGCGAGTCGGCTCCTGCTGATCCGTCATCGTCTGCCTCGCGTCCGCTCAGAACTGCTCCTGCATCCGCCGCACGCGGATCATCTGCTCCGAGGCGGCCAACGCGTCGCCCAGGGTGGCGATGCCGCGCGCGGCCAGGAGGTCGACCATGTGCAAAAACACCGCCGCTGTCGCCATGGCGTCGCCCATTGCCGTGTGGCGGCCGGCGATCTCCACCCCGAACCGCCGCGCGATGGCATCGAGGTCGTGGTCCGGCACATCGTCGTGCAGCCAGGCCGACAGCAGCAGCGTGTCGAGCACCGGATTGTCGAATCGTATGCCGGCCGCGTCCTGCTTCAGGGTCAGGAACTTCATGTCGAAGGCGGCGTTGTGGGCGACCAGCACGGTGTCCTGGGTGAAGGCGTGGAACCGCTGCAGGACCGTGGCGATGTCCGGCCGGCCCGCGACCATATCGTCGGTGATGCCGTGGAAGCGGGTGGAGGCGGCCGGGATCGGTCGGCCCGGGTCGACCAGCTCGAGGAAGGTCTCGCCCGAGAGCACCCGCCCGTTAACGAGGCGCACGCCCGCGATCTGGACGATCTCGTCGCCCTCGCTCGGCCGCAAGCCGGTGGTTTCGGTGTCGAACACCACGCAGGGCAGCCGCGCCAGCGCCACGTCGTGCAGGGCCCCCGCGTCCTGACCCTGGGCCTCGAGCTCGAAGTCGAAGAATTCCGGACGCGGCGGCAGTGTGAGCTGGCCGGCCTCGCCGCTGCGCGCCGCCAGCACGGGGACGCGGAGCAACGCGGTATCGGCGGTCTCGCCCCGCTGGCTCCAGACCTCGCTGCGATGGCGTTCCAGCACCTGGCGGGCGGTCGCCGCCCCCAGCGCGCCCGGCAGCGGCGTGTCGAGCCAGCCGTCGAGCGCCGCCGCCGGCACCGGCTTGCCCGACCACACGAAATCGAGATAGACGCGCCGGTCGCCGCGACCCGCCGACGCCCGAAAGGCGGTTGCGCCGGTGTGCTCGGCCAGCTGCTCGACGAGATGGATCAGCACCAGCATCAGCGAGTGGCTGTCGCCGTGCAGCCAGAACGGCGTTCCGGTCGGCTCGAGGACCGGGCTCCCGTCGCCGTGGCGGCGACCCAGCTCGGCGATGACGCAGCCCAGCAGGTCGGTGGAATGGATGTCGGCCATCGGCCAGCCGACCGTCGCCAGTTCCCGGAATTCCGCCGCGAGGCGGTCCAGCTGGCAGGCCAGCGCCGCGCTTTCGCCGGCCAGGACGGCGACGAAGCGCTGGCGCTCGTCGGCGTCGATGTCCGGGTGTTCCTGCAGCGTTTCGGCCGCCGCCCGGAGGCTGGCGACCGGTCCGCGCAGCTCTTCGATGGCGGTCCGCAGCAGGGCATCGCGCCGGCTGACCTCGGCGATGTCCCCGGTGGTCTGGCCGATCGACAGGACGTAGCCCTTCGGCCGCCCCTGGCTGTCGCGCACCCGGCTGATGCGGCCGTACAGCAGCGTGCTCGAATCCGCCGTCGCCAGAACGACGGCGCTGCTGCCGGCGCGGGGCGACCCGTCGGCGTCCGCGCGCCATGCCTGGTCGAGATGGTCGAGCGCATGCAGCACCGGCTCGCGCGTGACGACGGCGAACAGCGAGCGGCCCAGTCCCAGCGCCCCGGGTGCGCCGAGCAGCCGCGCGGCCGCCTGGTTGTACAGCAGGATGCGGTTGCCGGAATCGCACACGAAGACCCCTTCCGACAGGTCGCGCAGGATGGCGGCGAGCCGGTTCTTCTGTTCCTCGATGCGGGCCGTCGCCTCGGCGAGCGCCGACTCGCCCTCGGCGCGCGTCGCGATCAGCGCCCCGGCCAGTGCCGTCACGGTGTCCGGCAGCGCTCCCAGGGCATGGCCTTGGGGCGGTTGCGGCGGCCGCTGGCCGGCGTGCAGGGCCGCTGCGGCGGCGAGGTCGAGGGCGGCCACGGGCTGCGCGATTGCGAGGCGCAAGCGCCACCACAGCAGCAGGCCCGCGGCGACCATCGCGAACACGCCGGCTACCGCCGCCAGCGCCGCCTCGGCACCGATATCGGGCCCGCTCTGCGTGCTCTGCCATGCCAGCGCGCCGGCAATCCCGGCTGCGACGACGACGCCGGCCAGCACGAACAACGCCACGGTGATATCGATCAGACGCGATGGCTTCAGGGGCCGCCGGCGGTTCAACGTCCGGCCTCAGCTGCCGCCGTTGTCGGCGGTCGTCTCGGGCAGGTACCGGCGAACCCGCTCCACGACGTCGCGGGTCGAGAACGGCTTGGTGATGTAGTCGTCGGCGCCCAGCGCCATGCCCTTTTCGCGCTCGACCTCGCGACCCTTGGCCGTCAGCATGATGATCTTGATATGCGCCCAGTCGGGATTGGATCGCACCAGCTGGCAGATGTCAAAGCCGCCGCGGCCGGGCATCATCACGTCGAGCAGTATCAGGTCGGGCGGCGACTCCTCCAGCTCACGGACCGCCGCATCGCCGTCGCGCGCGACGCGCACCGCATAGCCGGCCTTCTTCATCAGGAACTCGAGCGACATGACGATGTTCGGCTCGTCTTCCACGACCAGTACCGAATGGGTCATCGGCCGTCTCCCAGGGATCTCGCCTACCTCGGTTTATAGCCGGAGTGTAGCGCGGCGGAGCCGGGCGCGCCACACAGATGCCCGGCCACCCCTGGCGCAGGCCGCCCCGGGTTTGCCGCCACCCCGCGAATCGTCGTATGACAGCGGCTGAGCCGACACCGGCAAATCGCGCGCGAGGAGGCGACGGGACATGACTGGCCACAGGTTTGCCGCGATTTCGGTCGCACCGGCGGTCGCCGCACGAACCCTGCGCCGGGCCGGGGAAACGGGGAGTGCCGTTGATGCTTAAGATGCCGCTTGCCCGCCTCGATTCGTTCCCCTACCGGCATCGTGTGCGCGAGGTGATGTCGGCGCCGCTGGTCCTCGCCGAGCGTGACATGAGCCTGCAGGCGGCGTCGCGCCTGATGGTCGAGCACGATGTGTCGTCGCTGGTCACGCTCGACGATGCCGGCCGTCCGGCGGGAATCATCACCGAGCGCGACGTGCTCCGCGCGCTGGCCCGGAACGGATCCGACGCCGCGTCCGACACGGTCGCCGCGTTCCTGTCGAGCCCGGTGCATGAGATCCGCACCGACGCCTTCGTCTACAAGGCTCTGGGCCGCATGCTGCTGCACGGCGTGCGCCACCTCGTCGCCGTCGAGCCGGCGACACGCAAGGCGGCCGGCATGATCACCGGGCGGGCGCTGCTGAAGCTGCGCAGCGGCGACATGGTGCAGCTCGGCGATGCGCTGAACCACGCGCGGGACGCAGCCGGCATGGCGGCGGTGCGGGCCGAGTTGCC
>JBFIFO010000134.1:0-11374 GCA_041602815.1 Alphaproteobacteria bacterium
CACCGCCTCGAGCACCGGCAGCATCGCCTGCAGGTTCGACAGCTTCTTCTCGTGCAGCAGGATGTAGGCGTTCTCGAGCTCGCAGGTCATCTTGTCGGGGTTGGTGACGAAATACGGCGAGAGATAGCCGCGGTCGAACTGCATGCCCTCGACGATGTCGAGCTCGGTGTGCAGCGATTTGGCTTCCTCGACCGTGATCACGCCCTCGTTGCCCACCTTCTCCATGGCCTCGGCGATGAAGTCGCCGACTTCCTTGTCGCCATTTGCGGAGATCGTGCCGACCTGAGCCACTTCCGCGCTCGACTTCACCTTGCGGGCGGACTTGGCAAGGCTTCCGACCACCGCCTCGACGGCCATGTCGACTCCGCGCTTGAGATCCATCGGGTTCATGCCGGCGGCCACCGCCTTGGCGCCCTCGCGGACGATCGCCTGGGCCAGCACGGTCGCCGTCGTGGTGCCGTCACCGGCGATGTCGTTGGTCTTGCTGGCGACCTCGCGCACCATCTGCGCGCCCATGTTCTCGAACTTGTCGGCCAGCTCGATCTCCTTGGCCACGGTCACGCCGTCCTTGGTGATGCGCGGCGCGCCGAACGACTTGTCGAGCACGACGTTGCGGCCCTTCGGGCCGAGCGTGACCCGGACCGAATCGGCCAGAATGTCGACGCCCTTGAGCATCCGCTCGCGGGCGTCGGTGGAAAACTTGACTTCTTTTGCAGCCATGATGTCTTGCCTCGTGTATCAGCGTTTCCGATGCCGCCGGGCAGTCCGGCGGCGGGACGCGGTTCGAAATGGTAAAACGATTGAGCGGCGCCGCGACGGCGCCCGCAGCGATCGGTCAGCCCTCGATGATCCCCATGATGTCGGACTCCTTCATGATCAGGAGTTCATCACCATCGATCTTCACCTCGGTACCGGACCACTTGCCGAACAGGATGCGGTCACCCTTCTTGACGTCCATCGGGGTGATGGACCCGTCCTCGGCCCGCGCGCCCGATCCGGCCGCAACGACCTCGCCCTCCATGGGCTTCTCCTGCGCGGTGTCGGGAATGATGACGCCGCCCGCGGTCCTGGTTTCCTGGTCCAGCCGGCGCACCAGCACGCGGTCATGCAATGGCCTGAATTTCATACGGTATCCTCCTGCGGTCCACAACATTTCCCCCGGGCCGCGGTTAGCACTCGGACCCGGTGAGTGCCAGCGATTTACGGATCGGCGCCGCCGATGTCAAGGAAACTGTGCCATCCACCCGGACCACGCGCCGCCCCGGAATGCACGACAGGGTCGGCAGCACTCTCGGTCGTCGGCTGCTAATTTACTGAAATTAATGTATTTTTCACGTTTGCGACATATGCTCTAATAGCACGGAAGATGAGTGTCACGACGGTCATGGCGGATCCGTCGCAGAGACAGAGTCGGCGCATCCCGCGGGCCGGGGCAACGGAGGACGGGTTCAACAATTGGGAGCGGAGCGCTTATGAGCAACCTTGAAAGGCAGCTGCGGGGCTATCGCCTGACGACCGCGGAAATTCTGTACCACATGCCGGACCATCCCGACCTGCTGCAGAGTTTCGTCTGGCAGACCCTGGACATGGCCCCGCGCTATCCGGTACTCCGCAGGTTCCTCAACTACTGGCAAGACAACATCGAAGGACGACTCCACTCGGTCCGCATCGCGCAGCGCGGCATCATCTCGCCGGCCGAGCTGCGATTCGCCGGAACCGAACTCTCCCTGAACTGAACCGCCGCCGGCGGCGACGCCCGTCGGAGCGGCGATTCGCCGCGCGATCGACGGCCCATGCAATGGTGGTGCGCCGGCCTGACGCGGTCTATAGTCCAGCCGTTCACAAACGCCGGGACGGAGCCGATGGACGCGGCCGCAGCACCTTCCGCCGCATGGCAGAAGACCAACCGCAACATTGCAATCTGGCTGCTCGTCTGCAGCGGCATGGTCGCAGCGATGGTGATCATCGGCGGCATCACGCGGCTGACCGAGTCGGGTCTCTCCATGACCGAGTGGCGGCCGCTCGTCGGCTGGATCCCGCCGCTGAGCGAGGCCGAATGGCAGCGCATCTTCGAGCGCTACCGGCAGACCTCGGAATACCGGATCCAGTTTCCCGGCATGGACCTGGAGGGCTTCAAGACGATCTTCTGGTGGGAGTACATCCACCGGGTGTGGGGCCGGCTGATCGGCCTCGTGTTCGGCCTGCCGCTCGTCTGGTTCCTCGTGCGCGGGCGGATCGACAGGCCCTTGATCCCGCACCTCGTCGCGCTGTTTGCGCTGGGCGGTCTGCAGGGCGTCATCGGCTGGTGGATGGTGGTCAGCGGCTTCGTCGACCGGGACGATGTCAGCCAGTATCGCCTGACCGTCCATCTCGGCATGGCCATCGTCATTCTGGGCTATCTGCTGTGGGTGGCGTTCGGCCTGTTGTCGCGCGGTGACCGGGCGCCGGCACCGGCCGGCCTGAAGACACCGTCGCGGGCGCTGCTCAGCATGGCCTTCGTGACGATCCTGTCGGGTGGCATGGTGGCCGGGCTGAATGCGGGTTTCATCCACAACACATGGCCGCTTATGGACGGCGGGCTGCTGCCGGACGATTTCGCGGCGCTGTCACCGCTCTGGCTGAACGCTCTCGAGAATCACGCGACCGTCCAGTTCATCCACCGCATCCTCGCCTATGCCACGGCGATCCTTGCCGCCGTCCTGTGGTTCCGCGCCAGAAGCGCGGGCCTGGCCGCACGCCCGCGCCTTGCAATCAACCTGCTCGGCGCCGCAGTCGTCGTGCAGCTGACGCTCGGTATCCTGACGCTGCTCCTGGCCGTCCCGATCGTACTGGCGGTGCTGCACCAGGCCGGCGCGGTGGCGGTTTTCGCGCTCGCCCTGTGGTCAAGCTGGGAGGTTTCGCCGGCGCCCGCGACGGCATGAGACAGGCATCAACGACCGGCGGATAATCGTTGATTTTGCATTGCAGCGAGGCATGCGCTTTCTGCATGGCAGAATTCGAAAATATTGATTTCAAATCCGCATTTTTCACTTGCGTTTTTCATATTAGCGGTGTCATATATTGCATTGCAATATGGATTTTCATCCTGTTGCTCCGCGGCGCGGCCATGCGCCCGCGTCGCTGCCCTTCCTGGGCGTTTCCTCCCTTTTTAGCCTTTCGGGCCGCGCGTCATTCGCGCGGCCCTTTTTTTGCGTGCAGTCGTGCCGGCCCGGTCCCATATTGCCAGCATGCGACGCGCCCACATCCTGCTGGCCCCGATCTGGGGATTGTCTGCCTCCCTCGCCGTCCACGCCGACGAGGATCGCCTGTCGTGCGCCGAGCTGGCGGAGCGCCGCGCCGCGCAGCAATTCGCCGAGGAGGACGCGGCGCGTGAGGACCGGCAGGCCGGGCAGGTGTCCGACGGGGCGCTGCAGCGTGACTTTCTCCGGCTCGATGCGGAAGCGTACCGGATGCGCGTCTACCGCAACTGCATGCAGTTGCGTGGCGCACCACCGCCGGAGGAGCCGCCGGCGCCGACGGACGACTGATCGCGGCCGACAGGCCCGTTGGCCGCGCCAGGGCCGACATGGTATATCAGCGGCGCAATCGCACGGGACCCGACGATTTGACCGAAAATCCGCCACACCATCCGACGCCCGGCGGTGCCAGGGGTTGGCGCCCGCAATTCACCTTGCCGGCCGCCGGCCGCATATCGTGATCGTTCAGCGGATCCGAGGCAGCTGGTGCGGTCGATAAGGAAAATCCTGCAGAGCGACGCTGTCATGGCCGTCGCTTGCTTCATCGGGGCGCTTTATATCCGGCTGGTCCGGTACACCGGGCGATGGCGCATCGACGGCGAGGATATCCCCGAGTCCTTCCGCACCGCCGGACGGCCGTTCATCCTTGCATTCTGGCACGGGCGACTGCTGATGATGCCGTATTGCTGGCGGCGAACGGACCTCGTCAACATGCTGATTTCCGGACACCGGGACGGCCGGCTGATCTCGCAGACCGTCCGGCACTTCAACATCAATTCGGTGGTCGGCTCGACGACGCGAGGTGGCGCCCAGGCGACGCGACATCTGATCCGCCTGGTGCGTGCCGGCGGCATCGTCGGGATCACGCCCGACGGTCCGCGCGGGCCGCGCATGCGGGTCGGCGAAGGCACGGTGGCGCTGGCGCGCCTCACGGGCGCCCCGATCGTCCCAGCGACCTTTTCGGCCTCGCGGCGACGCGTCGTGGGCAGCTGGGACCGCTTCGTCCTCGCCCTGCCCTTCGCCCGCGGCGTCTTCCTGTGGGGGACGCCGATCGAGGTGCCACGAGACGCCGATGCGGACACCCTGGAGGCCAAGAGGCTGGCGCTCGAAACCGCGATGAACGGGCTCACCGAACGGGCGGACGCCATGATGGGCCAGGCCGCGATCGAGCCGGATCCGCCGCTGTCCGCCGACCGGCCGATCGAGGCCGGCGTCAACCGTTGAGTGGCGGCGGGGCCGGCGGAATGGACGCTCTTACGCTGTATCGCACGATGACCGGGGCCGCTGGGCCCATGGTGCGGCTCTACCTGCACCGCCGCAGCGCGCGCGGAAAGGAAGATCCGTCGCGTCTCGCGGAGCGGCGCGGCATCGCCTCCGCGGCACGGCCGGACGGTCCGCTCGTCTGGATCCATGCAGCCAGCGTCGGCGAGGCCCAGTCGGTCCTGTCGCTGATCAACCGACTCCTCGACATGCGCGCGGATATGGCGGTGCTCGTGACCAGTGGCACGGTGACCTCCGCCAGTCTGATGCAGCGGCGATTGCCCGCGCGCGCCGTGCACCAGTACGTGCCGGTCGACCTGCGCGGCTGGGTGCGCCGTTTCCTCATGCACTGGCGTCCCCAGCTCGCCCTGTTCGTCGAATCGGAACTGTGGCCGAACCTGATTATTGAGACCACGGCGCAGGCCTGCCCGATGATCCTGATCAACGGCCGGATGTCGGCGCGGTCGCTGGCGCGCTGGCAGCGCGCCCGGGGTGTGGCACGAACCCTGCTCGGCCGCTTCGCCCTGTGCCTCGGGCAGACCGAGGCCGACCGCGTCCGGTTTGCCGCGCTCGGCGCACCGCATACCGACTACCTCGGAAACCTGAAGTATTCGGCCGATCCGTTGCCAGCAGACGAGTCGGAGCTGGCGCGCCTGCGCGAGGCCCTGGCCGGCCGGACGTTATGGCTTGCCGCCAGTACCCATCCTGGCGAGGAGGAACTCGCCGCCGAAGCTCATCAACAACTGGCACAGGGCATTCCCGACGTGCTGACGATCGTGGTGCCGCGGCATCCGAACCGGGGCGACGCGATCGCCGCGCTACTTGCGGCGCGCGGGCTGACCGTGTGCCGGCGCAGTTCGGGACGCATGCCGGCCCCGGACGACGCGATCTACCTGGCGGACACGCTGGGCGAACTCGGTCTGTTCTACCGCCTCGCCGACATCGTCTTCATCGGCGGCAGCACCGGCTCGCTTGGCGGGCACAACCCGCTGGAGGCGGCGCAGCTGTCCTGCGCCATCCTGCACGGCCCCGACATGGCGAATTTCCGCACCGTCGCCGCCGATCTGGCAGCGGCCGAAGCGGCTCTGGAGGTGACGGATTCCACGGCCCTGGCAGCCGCAGTGGCGCGGCTGATCGGCGATCCGGAGGCGCGCCAGCGCCTGGCCAACGGAGCCCGCAAGGTCAACGCGGCGAACGCAGCGGCGCTCGACAACGTGGTTGCCGCGCTGGCACCGTTCGTCGTCGCGTTGCCGGCCCGCGCGGAGGCGTGAGCCGATGCAGGCGCCGGCCTTCTGGTTCCGCCGTACGCCGCTGTCGACGCTGCTGCTGCCGCTTGGCGCGATGTATGCCGGTGCCGGCTGGCTGCGGCGGCTGATCGCCACGCCCCGGGACACGGGCGTGCCGATCGTCTGCGTGGGCAATCTGGTAGCTGGCGGCGCCGGCAAGACGCCGGTGGCGATCGCCATCGCCCGGCACCTGATGTCCCGCGGTCGAACCGTTCAGTTCCTGTCACTCGGCTATGGCGGCACGCTGCGCGGCCCCGTCAGGGTCGCGCCGGACCGGCACGATGCGGCGGCGGTCGGCGACGAGCCGCTGCTGCTTACCACGGTCGCGCCGTGCTGGGTTGCCCGGGACCGGGCCGTGGGCGCCCGGGCGGCGGCGGCCGACGGCGCCGAGGTCGTGGTCATGGATGACGGGCACCAGAATGCGGGCCTGCGGAAAGACGTCTCGCTGGTCGTGGTCGACGGTGAGACGGGCTTCGGCAACGGCCGTGTGATGCCGGCCGGCCCCCTGCGCGAGCCGGTGGCGGCCGGCCTTGCACGCGCCGATGCGGTGGTCGTCATCGGCACAGACCGGGCCGGAGTTGCGGCGCAGCTGCCACAGCGGCTCACCGTCCTGCACGCCACGTATGAGCCGACGCAGGGATCCCGCGACCTCCTTGGCCAAGCGGTGTTCGGCTTCGCCGGGATCGGCCGGCCGGCAAAATTCCGCGCGACCCTCGAAGCGCTGGGTTGCAGCGTGGCGGGATGGCGGGCGTTCCCGGACCACCACCCGTATCGCAGGACCGAGATCGAGGCGATCCTGCGCGAGGCCGGCGCCACCGGGGCGGTGCCGGTGACGACCGAGAAGGATGCCGCGCGGCTGCCGGCAGACCTGCGCCCTTCGGTGCGGACGGTCGGCATCGAGGTGGTCTGGGCCGAGCCGGAGCGGCTCGACGAGGTGCTGGCCGGGGTCGTGAAGGATGGCTGACCGCACGCCCCTGCAACGCCGGCTGATCCGCTGGTTCCTGTATCCGCCACAGGCAGCCGGGGCATTGCTCCTGTACGGGTTGCTGCGCGTAATGCCGGTCGACATCGCGTCGGCGTTCGGCGGTTGGCTGCTGCGCACGTTCGGGCCGCTGACCCGCTCCGACGCGGTCGCCCGCTGCAACCTCGAACGGGCGTTCCCGGAGTTGGACGGTGCCGAGGTCGATCGCATCGTTCGTGGCGTCTGGAGCAACTTCGGCCGGGTCATGGGCGAATGGCCGCACCTGAACCGGCTCTACCGGGCCGGTTTCTCCGGCCGTGTCGAGATCGTCGGCGAGGAGCACCTGCTGCGGGCGCGCGAGGCGGGTGGGCCGTTGATTTACATCACCGGCCACTTCGGCAACTGGGAGCTCGCCGGCGCGGTGTGTGGTTCGTACGGCATGCCGCCGACGGTGATCTACCGGCCGGCCCAGAACCCCTGGGTCAACTGGCTGGTGGAGCGGTCCCGCAGCGACTTCACCGGCGGCTTGCTGCCCAAGGGGCGAGACGCCGCGACCGGCGCGCTGGCCCTGCTGCGCAAGGGCGGGTGCCTCGGCGTCCTGATCGATCAGAAGCTCAATGAGGGGGTGGCCGTGCCGTTCTTCGGACGCGACGCGATGACCTCTCCCGTGGCGGCGCGCCTGGCGATGCGTTTCCGCTGTCCCCTGATCCCGATTCGCGCCGAGCGGACCCGAAGCGCGCGCTACAGGTTTACCGTCTATCCGCCGCTGGAGATCCCCGACAGCGGCGACCGCGAGGCCGACCAGAAGTCGCTGCTGCTGGCGATGAACCGCATCCTCGAGGACTGGATCCGCGAGCGCCCCGAGCAATGGTTCTGGGTCCACAAGCGCTGGCCGGACTGAGGCGGGGAGACCGCGATGGCGACGCAAGCGAAACGCCTGTTCGTCATCCGCAACCCGGCGGCCGGGCAGCGGCGCGGCGCCGACTATGCGCGCGCGATCCGGGTCTTCGAAGAAGCCGGCTGCGCGCTCACCGTGGCCGAGACGACGGCGCGGGGCGACGCCGTCCGCCTCGCCCGCGAGGCCGATCCGCAAGCCTTCGACGTGGTGGTCGCGGCGGGCGGCGACGGCACGATCAACGAAGTAGTCAACGGACTGGCCGGCCGCGGGGTGCCGCTGGGCCTGATCCCGCTCGGCACCGCCAACGTGCTGGCGCACGAGGTCGGCATCGGCCCCGACCCACGCCGCGCCGCCGTGATCGTCCTTTCGGGACGGCGCCAGCCGATCGCGCTGGCCAACGCCAATGGACATTATTGCTGCCTGATGGCCAGCGCCGGGTACGATGCGCGCGCGATCACGCGGGTGCGGCCGGCCCTGAAGCGCCTGTCCGGCGAAGGCGCCTATTACGTGGCCGGCGTCGAGGAGATGCTGGCCGGGACGAAACGGCTGCTCACCGTCGAGGTCGACGGGCAGGCCTACGAGGCCGCCTCCGTCGTCGTCGCCAACGGGCGGCTCTACGGCGGCCGCTACCTGATCGCGCCCGAGGCCGACATTCGCGAGCCTGTGCTGCACACGATCCTGCTGCAGCGGCCGGGACGCTGGAACATCACCCGCTACGGCATCGCCGTGATGCGCGAGCGGCTGCACCTCCTGCCGGACGTGCTGACCGTCAAGGGCACGCGCGTCCGCCTCGCCGCGCCCGCCGGCGAGCCGTGGCAGAGCGACGGCGATTTGATCGGCGAGTTCCCGGTCGACATCACCGTCGAGGCGAACGCCATCGAGCTGATGGTGCCGGAAGAGGGCTGAGCATCGTGCTGCCTCCCGCCCTACCCCCGGCTGCCCGGCCGTTCGGGCACCAGCAGGGCCGGGTCGAGGGGCTGGCGGAACCAGTAGAGGGCCCAGTGCAGGTGGGCGCCGGTGACCCGGCCGGTGGCGCCGATGGCGCCGATCCGCTCGCCGCGTCGGACGATCTGCCCCTCGGCGACGTCGAGCGCGCTGAGGTGCATGTACACGGATTTCAGCCCGTGCCCGTGGTCGAGGAACACCGCGTTGCCCTCGAAGTACATGCCGGGGATCGCCAGGATCACCTTGCCGTCGGCGGGCGCCACGACCGGCGTGCCTTCCGGCCCGGCGACGTCGACCCCGTAATGCGGACGCCGCGGCTCGCCGTTGAGGATACGCTGGCTGCCGAAGACGCCGGAGATCGGTCCGTCGGCCGGCCAGATCCAGCCGGAGCGGAACCAGGCCTCCGGCAGGTCCTCGGCGAACGCCGTCGCCTTGCGCTCGCGCTCGCGGACGATCTGCGCCATCGCCTCGGGCGGCGGCACGACCTTCTTCGGCGGCAGCCCGTCGATCCGCTGGGTGCGATACGCGCGCTGCCCGACCTTCAGCGTCTGCACCTCCTCATGGCCATCCGGCAGGCGCACCGTCAGTGTCGCCGTCGGCGCCGCATCGCGGCCGAAGCCGAACAGGAAGACGCCGTCCGTCGCGACCCGCACCGGCTTGCCGTCGAGCGCGACGGTCGCCCCGGGCACCGTGCGCCCCGTCACCAGCCCGCCCTGCTGGAAGCTGCCTTCCAGCGTCAGGATTTCCTGGGCCAGGGCGGCCGGCGCACACAGGATGGCGACGGCCAACAGACTTCCGGCAATGCGGATCACAGCAGACTCCCTTGACGTGTATCCTTCGCGCCGCGCCTGCGGCGCGGCGCCTTCTTCGGCGCCCGGTCCGGCGGTTTGCCGGATATCACGGCACCGACCGAATCGTCACGGAACTGGAGGCTGACCGCCTGCCCCGGCGCCGTCGCGGCGGCGGCGGTAACCGGCTCGCCGGCATCGTCACGGACCACCGCGTAGCCGCGCTCCAGCACCCGCATGAACGAGACGCTCTCCAGGAGATCGCCGACCCGCTGCAAGCGCGCCTGCTCGTCCCGCAGCGCGCGGCCGACACCGTGCCGGATCAGCCGCCATCCGGTGGCGATCCCGGCAGTCAGCTCGGCGACCAGGGCCCGCGGTTCCTTCAGCTTCGCGGCCCGGGTGGCGATCGCGTGCCGGCGGTCGGCGATAAGGTTGCGGACCGCCCTGTCCATTCGTTCACCGGCGTTATCGAGACGCTGCGCCGGCACCGCCAGCAGCGAATCACGCCGCGGCAGGCCGCGGCCCAGACCCTCGACGCGCACCCGGCGCTCCGCGACAAGCCGGCCCGCCGCCCTTACCATCCGGCGTTCCCGGTTCAGCACTTCCGCCTGCAGCTCGGACCGCACCGGCACCGCCATCTCGGCGGCCGCGGTCGGCGTCGGCGCCCGCCGGTCGGCGGCGAAATCGATCAGCGTCGTGTCGGTCTCGTGCCCGACCGCCGAGATCAGAGGGATCTCCGAGGCCGCGGCGGCGCGGACCACGATCTCCTCGTTGAAGGCCCACAGGTCCTCCAGGCTGCCGCCGCCGCGCGCGACGATCAGCAGGTCCGGCCTTGGCACCGCGCCGCCCGGCTTCAGCGCATTGAACCCCGCGATCGCGGCGGCGACCTGCTCGGCCGCCCCCTCGCCCTGGACCAGCACGGGCCACAGCAACACGTGCCGCGGGAAGCGGTCGGCGAGACGGTGCAGGATGTCGCGAATCACCGCCCCGGTCGGCGAGGTGACGACGCCGATGACCTCGGGCAGGAACGGCAGCTTCTTCTTGCGCGACTCGTCGAACAGGCCCTCCGCGGCGAGTTTCTTGCGCCGCTCCTCCAGCAGCTTGAGCAGCGCGCCCTCGCCCGCGAGCTCCAGCGCCTCGATGACGATCTGGTATTTCGAGCGCCCGGGATAGGTGGTCAGCCGTCCGGTGGCGATGACCTCCAGCCCGTCTTCCGGCGCGATCGACAGGCGGCCAGCGACGCCGCGCCAGCACACCGCGTCGAGCACCGCGTTCTCGTCCTTCAGCGCCATGTAGAGATGGCCCGAGGCGGCGCGCTTGAAACCGGAGATCTCGCCACGCACGCGGACCCAGGAGAAGCGTTCCTCGACGGCGCGCTTCAGCGCCTGGCTCAGCTCGGATACCGTGTATTCGGCGACGTTGCCTGGGGTCTGGGACGAAAAATCGGTCATCTGCTCTGCCACGTTATGATAAGAAGATCGTCGCCTGCCCGTAAAAAAACCATGAACGATCGAACCGGAACAGTCATAGCATGAAAATCCTCGTTGTCGGATCGGGCGGCCGCGAGCACGCGCTGTGCTGGGCGATCGCCGCCTCGCCGCTGTGCGACAAGCTGTGGTGCGCCCCGGGCAATGCCGGAATCGCCGAACAGGCCGAGTGCGTCGCCATCGCCGCCGACGATATCGACGGGCTGGTCGCCTTCGCCGCCGGGGAAGCCATCGACCTGGTGGTGGTCGGCCCCGAGCAGCCGCTGGTCATGGGTCTTGTGGACCGGCTCACCGCGGCCGGGATCAAAGCCTTCGGGCCCACCGCCGCGGCGGCGGAGCTGGAAGGCTCCAAGGGCTTCATGAAGGATCTGTGTGCGAAGTACGGAATTCCGACCGCCGCGTATGGACGGTTCAAGGATGTCGAAGCGGCGCACGCTTTCATCCGCGAACACGGCGTGCCGATCGTGGTCAAGGCCGATGGCCTCGCCGCCGGCAAGGGCGTTACCGTCGCCC
>JBFIFO010000135.1:0-11310 GCA_041602815.1 Alphaproteobacteria bacterium
GGGGCGCCCTGCTCGCGAAGGAAGGCCACCACCGATTCGACCTCCGCCTCGTCGATGAACGGCCCGTGCACCCGCGTGATCCGGCCGCCGCCCGCCATGTACAGCATGTCGCCGCGGCCGAGCAGCTGCTCCGCGCCCTGCTCGCCGAGGATGGTCCGGCTGTCGACCTTGGAGGTGACCTGGAAACTGACGCGGGTCGGGAAGTTCGCCTTGATCGTCCCCGTGACGACGTCGACCGAGGGCCGCTGCGTCGCCATGATCAGGTGGATGCCGGCGGCCCGGGCCATCTGCGAGAGCCGCTGGATCGCGGCCTCGATCTCCTTGCCGGCGACCATCATCAGATCGGCCATCTCGTCGACGACGACGACGATATAGGGCAGCGACGTGAGGTCCAGCGGCTGGTCCTCGTAGACCGGCCGGCCGGTCTCGGAATCGAAGCCGGTCTGCACCTTTCGCATCAGCACCTCGCCGGAGCGGCGGGCTTTCGCGAGCCGGGCGTTGTAGCCCTCGACGTTGCGCACGCCGAGCTTCGACATCGCGCGATAGCGCTCCTCCATCTCGCGCACCGTCCATTTCAGGGCCACCACCGCCTTCTTGGGCTCGGTCACCACCGGCGTGATCAGGTGCGGGATGTCGTCGTAGATCGACAGCTCCAGCATTTTCGGGTCGATCATGATGAACTTGCACTCGTCCGGGGTCATCCGGAACAGCAGCGAGAGCACCATGGCGTTCAGCCCCACCGACTTGCCCGAGCCGGTCGTGCCGGCCACGAGCAGGTGGGGCATGCGCGCGAGGTCGACGACCACCGGCGCGCCGCTGATGTCCTTGCCGAGCGCGAGCGGCAGCTTGGGCGCCGCCTTAGCGACCGCCGGCGCGGCCAGCAGCTCGCGCAGAAAGACCGTCTGGCGGCGCGCGTTGGGCAGCTCGATGCCGATCACGTTGCGCCCCGGGATCGTTGCGATGCGGGCGGAGACGGCACTCATCGAGCGGGCGATGTCGTCGGCGAGGCCGATCACGCGGCTGGTCTTGATGCCGGGAGCCGGTTCGAGCTCGTACAGCGTCACCACGGGTCCGGGCCGGACCTTGACGATCTCGCCGCGGATGCCGAAGTCCTCCAGCACCTGCTCGAGCAGGCGGGCGTTCTGTTCCAGCCCCTCCGGGGTCAGCCCGGCGTCCTGCGATTCCCCTTGCGGGACCGCCTCGAGCAGGTCGAGCGGCGGCAGCTGGTACTGCCCGTCCGGCGCCGCCAGATCGAGCGACGCCTGGCTGGCCCCGGCCGGTCGCGGCGTGCGCTTGCGCGGCTCCAGCCGCCGTTTCGGGGCCGCTGCCGGGGCCGGCGCGGGATCGGCCGACGGGAACGGGTCCTGTGCGGCGACGAGATAGGGCTCTGCCCGCGCGGGCGCGTCCGCCACCGGTTTGGCGGGCTGTCCGCCCTGCCGGGTGCGGCCGGCAAGCGCGGCGATGCGCGACCATGCGGCGCGCCATTCGGCGCGGCTGAACCCGACCAGCCACAATGCGCCGACGAGCGTCATCGCGCCCGCGCCGGCACCGACGATCAGGGGGTCGGTCAGCGGCCCGGTGCCGCCGGCGAGGACCGACAGCCAGACCAGGATCTGGTTGCCGACGAGTCCGCCGAGCCCGGGGACTAGCGGCCACGATTCCGGCTCCGGCATCGCCTCGAAGGTGACCGCGCCGGTCAGCAGCACCAGGAGGAAGACCGCGATCCGCGGCCAGATCTGGCGCACGGCATGGCGGGTGAACAGCAGGAAGCCCCAGGCGCCGAGGACGACCGCCCCGAGCGCCGCGGCCAGCCCCAGGGTCTGCAGCGCGAGGTCGGCGACGACGGCGCCGGGATAGCCGAACAGGTTGTTGACCCGGCCGCGGGCGCCGGCGGTGTTGAGCGAGGGGTCCGACGAATCGTAGGTCAGGATCGCGAGGATCAGCACGACCGCGGCGGCGATCAGCGCCAGCCCGACGATCTCGAACAGCCGCCGGCGCAGGAACCCGACGAGCCCGGCCGGAAGCAGCGCGGTCTGCCGTCGCGAGGCCATCGCTCAGCGCTCCAGCGCCTCAGCCAGCCGGCTGAGCCCGGCCTCGGCGGTCTCGAGATCGTGCACCAGGGCGACGCGGATATAGCGGTCGCCGGGATTCTCGCCCGTCGCGGGGTCGGGGCGGCTCATATACCCGCCGGGCATAACCTTCACCGCGCCGTGGCGCCACGCCGCGCGCGTCGCCGCCTCGCCGTCGCCGACGTCGAGCCACAGGAAGAACCCGCCGGGCGAATCGTGGTAGCCGGCACGGTTGCCGAGGATCCGGCGCGCCATGGCGAACAGCGCCTCGTAATGCGCCCGGCTGCGCGCGACGTGGTCCTCGTCGCGCCACAGCGCTGCGGCCGCTGCCTGCACCGGGCCCGGCACCTGGGCCCCGCCATAGCTGCGCACGCGCACGAGCCGCGCCAGCGCCGCCGCGTCGCCGGCCACGAAACCGGCGCGCAATCCCGGCGCGTTCGACCGTTTGGACAGGGAATGGAACACCAGCACGCCGTCCATGTCGCCGCCCAGCGCGGCGCAGGCCTCGAGCCCGCCCGGCGGCGCCGCGCCGCGCCAGATCTCGGAATAGCATTCGTCGAGCGCGAGCAGGAACCCGTACTCGCGGGCAAGGGCGATCAGCGACTGCAGGCGCTCCAGCGAGGCGACCGCGCCCTGCGGGTTGCCCGGCGTGCACAGATAGGCCAGCGCGGTGCGGCGCAGAATCGCCGGGTCGAGCAATTCGTATTCCGGCAGGAATCCTGTCTCCGCCGTCGCCGAGACGAGGACCGGCTCGGCCCCGGCCAGCAGCGCGGCGCCGTAGTAGACGTGATACATCGGGTTGGGCATCAGCACGGTGGGCCGGCCGGCGCCGTTGCCGGCGCCGCGGGGGACCGCGGCGAGCGCCGCCTGGAACAGCACCTCGCGGGTGCCGCAGGCGGCGATGACGTTGCGCCCGGGGTCGACCATGCCCGCCGGCAGCCGGTAGCGGCGGGTCAGCCAGTCGGCGGCGGCGCGGCGGAACTCCGGCGATCCCTCGACCGGCGGGTAGCGGTTCCACAGGTGGGCCGCCGCCGCGACCGCCTCGGCCACCAGGTCCGGCTGCGGCAGCTGCGGCTCGCCGACATGCATCAGCACCGGCGCCAGTCCGGGCGCCGCCGGCACGTCGTTGAGGAGCGCCGCCAGCCGCTGGAAGGGGTAGTCGCCGAGCTGGTCCAGTGCGGGGTTGTCGCGCATTCGCAATCCAACAAAGGCGCGTCGCCGGGAGGTCCGCGCGGCGACGCGTACAAAACGTAAACTCGCGGTCCCGGATACTACGCGCCCCGGGCGGCGATCTCAAGCTATCCGACGAGGGCGGCGGAATTGTGACAGCGGCCCGGGCGGCGGCGAAACGCAACCGGCGCTGGGCGTCACGGGGCGGACATCGGGGGCCGGCATGGTGAAAGAAAGAGGGGGCGCGCACGCCCCCTCAAATGCGGCCGGAAATGAAGACCCGGCTATTGCACGGTTTCGCCGTGCAGCCGAAGGTCGAGACCCTCGATCTCCGCGTCGGGCTCGACGCGCAGGCCCATCACCGCCTTGAGGATCAGCAGGATGACGGCCGTCGCAACGGCGGCCCATGCGATGGTGGCGACGATACCCTCGATCTGGATCCAGATCTGCCCGACGTTGCCCTCGAGCGCACCGGGCGTGCCGCCGATCGCCTCGACCGCGAAGACCCCCGTCAGGATCGCGCCGACGATGCCGCCGATGCCGTGGACGCCGAAGCAGTCGAGCGAGTCGTCGTAGCGGAGCTTGTTCTTCAGCCAGGTCGCACCCCAGAACGCCGCCGCTCCGGCCACCAGGCCGATGACCAGCGCCCCGCCGGGAGCCACGAAGCCGGAGGCGGGCGTGATCGCCACCAGGCCGGCAACCGCGCCCGAGACGATACCCAGAACGCTCGGCTTGCCGCGCACGGCCCACTCGACGAACATCCACGCAAGGCCGGCCGCAGCGGTGGAAATCTGCGTGACCGCCATCGCCATGCCGGCACCGGTGCCCGCCGACAGCGCCGATCCTGCGTTGAAGCCGAACCAGCCGACCCACAGCAGCGACGCGCCGATCAGGCTGTATACCAGGTTGTGCGGCGCCATGTTCTCGGTGCCGTAGCCGGTGCGCCGGCCGAGGATGATCGCCGCGACGAGGCCCGACACGCCCGCATTGATGTGCACCACGGTGCCGCCGGCGAAGTCGAGAACGCCGGCTTCGCCGAGGAAACCGCCGCCCCACACCCAGTGGGTGATCGGGGCATAGACGATGAGCACCCAAAGCGCGATGAACACCAGCAACGTCGAAAATTTCATCCGGTCGGCGAGCGAGCCGGTGATCAGCGCCGGCGTGATGATGGCGAAGGTCATCTGGAAGGTCATGAACACCGTCTCGGGGATCGTCCCGGACAGCGAGTCGACCGACAAATCCTTCAGGAACAGGTTGCTCAGCCCGCCGACATAGGCGTTGCCCTCGCTGAACGCCAGCGAGTAGCCGGCAACCATCCAGACCACGGTGATCAGGCAGGCGATGGCGAAGCTCTGCATCGCCATGGCCAGCACGTGCTTCTTGCGGACCATGCCGCCATAGAACAGGGCGACGCCCGGGATCGTCATCATCAGGACCAGCAGCGTCGATGTCAGCATCCACGCCGTATCGCCTGTATCGAGCGTCGCGTCCTGCGCGAGGGCCGGCGTCGCCAGCATCAAGAGAGGGGCGCCCGCAACGAGGCCGGCAAGGCGTGCGCGCCCGGAAGTTACTGTTTTCATTGGATTTCCTCCTAGATCGCGTTTTCGCCGGTCTCGCCGGTACGAATGCGGACCGATTGGGCGACGTCGATGACGAAGATCTTGCCGTCGCCGATCTTGCCGGTGCTGGCGGTGGACTGGATCGTTTCGACCGCGCGGTCGAGCATGTCGTCGGTCACCACCACCTCGATTTTCACCTTGGGCAGGAAGTTCACGGCGTATTCGGCGCCGCGGTAGATTTCGGTCTGGCCCTTCTGCCGGCCAAACCCCTTGACCTCGCTGACGGTCAGGCCCTGGACACCGAGCTCGGTGAGGGCTTCGCGAACGCCGTCGAGCTTGAATGGCTTGATGATCGCCATCACGAGTTTCATAGCGGGGCTCCCCCTATGCCATTTTCACGATTGGCCCGTTCCGGGCCCTGCGCCGCATGCGGTGTGGCACATGATGGCGACTGCCATATCAAGTTCCGTGCCAACCGCGGAAAGTCGGAAAAAATTATTATGTTTGAAGCCATTACGCGGCAACGCGGGCGAAGCTGGCAAGGCCGGCACGGAGCGGATTGCATATTTCTTAATCAAGACCTCAAGAGCGCCTAATTTTTGTGCAAATAACGAGCCGCGGCGTTTTTTCCATGGACGCGGGCCCGGACCGCATGGAATCTGCAGGCATGCAGGCAGCAGAGACATCGCCCGGCGGAACCGGGGCGGACATTGAGACCGAGGTGCTGATCCTCGGCGGCGGCATGGTCGGGATGACGCTGGCCAATGCGCTGGCCGGGGCCGGCGTTGCCACCGTCGTGGTCGACAGCACCCCCGAGGACGCGCAGCTCGACACTGCTTACGACGGACGCGCCTCGGCGATCGCCCACGGCTCGGCCCAGGTGTTCCGCGGCATCGGCCTGTGGCCCTACCTCGACGAGGACGCCGGGCCGATCGTCGATATCCGTGTCGCCGACGGCACCGTGGCCGGCGGCCCCTCGACGCTGTTCCTGCACTACGACCACCGGGCGGTCGGCGACCAGCCGTTCGGCTACATGATCGAGAACCGCGTGATCCGGCGGGCCCTGTTCGAGCAGGCGGCCGCATTGCCGGCGCTCGAACGGATCGCCCCGGCGCGCGTCGCCACGCTGGCGCGCGACATCGGCGGTGCGAAGGCGGAGCTCGAGGACGGGCGGCGCATCCGCTGCCGCCTCGTGGTCGGCGCCGAGGGCCGCAACTCGCCGTCCCGCGGCGACGCCGGGATCGCCGTGACCCGCCTGCCCTACGACCAGACGGCGATCGTCTGCACGGTGCGCCACGCGCGCGACCACCGCGGGGTCGCCGTGGAATACTTCCTGCCCTCGGGCCCGTTCGCCATGCTGCCGATGACCGGCCGGCGCATGAACATCGTGTGGACCGAGCGCCCGGACCTGGCCGCCCGCTACATGGCGCTGGACGACGCGGCGTTCCTCGCCGAGCTCGGCCGCCGCTTCGGCGACTGGCTGGGGGCGATCGAACTGGTCGGGCCGCGCTTCACCTATCCCCTGTCGCTGCAGCACGCGGTCCGCTACACCGACCGGCGGCTGGCCCTGGTCGGCGATGCGGCGCACGCGATCCACCCGATCGCCGGGCAGGGACTGAACCTCGGCCTGCGCGACGTCGCGGCGCTGGCCGAAGCGATCATCGACACCCGCCGGCTCGGCCTCGACATCGGCGGGGCCGACGTGCTGCGCCGCTACGAGCGCTGGCGGCGCTTCGACTCGGTCCTGCTGACGTCGGTCACCGACGTCCTGAACCGGCTGTTTTCCAACGATTTTCCGCCGCTGCGCCTGGCCCGCGACCTCGGCCTTGCGGCGGTCGACCACCTGCCGCCGCTCAAGCGCTTCTTCATGCGCCACGCCATGGGCGTGGTCGGCGACCTGCCGCGCCTGGTCAAGGGCGAGGCGCTATAACGAGGCGGCGGCCGGGCGGCGACGGCTAATGCGGGTCGCGGCTCAGGCCCTTTTCCGCCAGCTCGGCGAGATAGGCCTGCCAGACCTCGTCCTTGCTCTGGCCCAAATTGTACAGGAAGTCCCAGGTGTAGATGCCGGTGTCGTGCAGATCGTCGAACTTGATGCAGATCGCATAGTTGCCGACCGGCTCGATCTCCATGATGCCGACATGGCGGCGCCCCGAAACGGTCTGCTTCTGGCCCGGCCCGTGACCCTGCACCTCCGCCGACGGGCTCTCGACGCGCAGCAGCTCGGCCGGGAAGCTGAAGCTGCTGCCGTCGTCGAAATCGACCTCGAGCGCCTTCTCCTTCTTCCTCAGCCGGATCTCGGTCGGCCAGCGGGTCACGCCGTATTCGCCTGCGGGTGCGTTCATGTCATCCACCTTCGTCATCGAGGCTGCGCGCCGCATCGCGCAGCATGATCGGGACGCCGTCCCGGATCGGATAGGCAAGCCGCGCCTCGTCGCTGATCAGCTCGCCCTTCTTTGCATCGTAGCGCAGCGGCGTCTTGGTCAGCGGGCAGACGAGGTTCTCCAGCAGCTTCGGGTCCACGCCGGGCTTGTCCTGCGGCATCGTGAACGGCCCCGCGCCGGCTACTGGCACGTCGGGCCGCATTTGGCGGCCCCCATCTCGACCAGCGCGGTCAGCACCTTGGTGCGGGCCGGCAAATCGGGCGCCTCGAGCAGCGCCTGCTTTTCCGACGCGCCGAACGGGCAGATCATCGACAGGCAGGTCACCAGCCGCTCGTCCGGTGCCTCGTGCAGCGCGTTCCAGTCGGCCTCGAGGCCGTGCGCGCCGAAATAGCCGCGCAGTGCCGACAGGAGACGGCCGCGGTCGAGCCCCGCCTCCGTTGCCGGATCGAGGTCGCGCCGGAACCTGGTCCAGTCGGCCGCGACCCGGCGATATCCGGACACGGGCTCCAGCTCCTCGTGCACGGTGAACCGGCAGACGCCGGCGAGTGCGATCAGGTAGCGCCCGTCCTCGGTCTCCTCGAAGCGGCAGATCCGGCCGGCACAACCCGTGTCGTACAGCTCGGGAGCACCGTTGCCGGCGCAGTTGCCGAGCGGCTGGATCATCCCGACCATGCGGTCTGCCGCCAGCGCGTCCTCGACCATCGCAAGGTAGCGGGGCTCGAAGATGTTCAGCGGCAGCCGGCCGCGCGGCAGCAGCAGCACCTCGGGCAGCGGGAACACCGGAATCGTCCGCGGCAGCTGCTCGTATGTGTGGTCGAACACGCTCATGAAAACAGGATCGATGAAAGCTTGCGCCGCGACTCCACCGTCACCGGATCGGTCGGACCGAGGGCGTCGAAAATCTTCAGGAGGCGCTTGCGGGCGGCCTCCTCGTTCCATTGGCGGTCGCGCCGGATGATCTCCAGCAGCGCGTCGATCGCGCCCGCCACGTCGCCGGCCCCGTACAGCGCCAGTGCCAGGTCGTAGCGCGCCTGATGGTCGGCCGGGTCGGCCGCGACCCGGGCCCGCAGCTCCGTGTCGTCCCCGGCAATGCCGGCGGTATCCGCCGCCAGCTCGATGGCCGACCGCACCGCGGCGACATCGGCATCGGCCTGCTTGTCCGCCGGCACCGCCTCGAGCGCCGTGCGGGCGTCGTCGAGCCGGCCGCTCTGCAGATGGCACTTCGCCAGCCCCGCCATGGCGCGGACCTCGTCCGGCACGTGCTGGAGGATCTGCTGGTAGATCGCGCCGGCGGTCGCCGCATCGCCGGACTCCAGCGCGGCGGCGGCCTGGTCCAGCGCCTGCTCGACCGGCGAGGGCCCCGCCGTGCCGCCGCCGGCCTTGATCAGCCGGTCGACGAACGCCTTGACCTGCGATTCCGGCTGCGCGCCCATGAACGCGTCGACGGGACGGCCGCCGGCGAAGCCGTACACCGCGGGGATCGACTGCACGCGCAGCTGCTGCGCGACGGCCGGGTGCTCGTCGGTGTTGATCTTGACCAGCCGCACCTTGCCGGACGCCGCCTTGACGACCTTTTCCAGCACCGGCGTGAGCTGCTTGCACGGCCCGCACCAGGGGGCCCAGAAATCGACGATGACGGGGACGTTCTTGCTGGCCTCGATGACGTCCTCGACGAAATCCGCGTCAGTGGTGTCCGAGACCAGGGAGCCGGCGTCGACCGGTTGGCTGATCAATTGATCCATTTTTCTGTTCCGGCGTTGTTTTTCTTTGCCTTACGGCGGCCTGCCACGTCGATCCGCGGCCCTGTGCGGCGTGGCGGCGCGTCAGCGACATAAATGGACGCTCGCGCCGCCGCTGGCAAGGCCCCGGGCGGACTATTCTTCTTCATGCGAATCGAAATCGAGGATCATCGGAGGGTGGCCCTCGGCCTCGAGGAACCGGACGAGATCCTCGGCGGCGAGCGCCGAGGTCCTGTCGTTGCGCAGGGGATGGGCGTTCACCACCGTGCCGGCCTGCAGCGCCTTGTCGAGCACCATCGTCACCCGGCCGGCGCGGTCGTTGATCACGGCGAACGGCGTGACGGCGCCGGGTGCGACGCCGAGATGCTCCATCAGCAGCTCGGCGCTGCCGAATGAAAGCGTGCCCTGGGCGCCGATGCGCCGGCGCAGGTCCTTCAGGTCGATATCCCGCGACTCGAGGACCGTGACCAGCCACATGCGCCGCTTCTTGTCGCGCAGGAACAGGTTCTTGATATGCGCGCCCGGCAGGTCGCCGCGCAGCGCACGCGACTGCTCGACGGTGAACAGCGGCGGATGCGCGTGCGTCTCGCACGCGATGCCCAGCTGCTCCAGGCGGGCGAACAGGCCCGCATCGTCGAATTCTGCGGTATGCTCCATGACGCGGGCTTTTTAACCGTCCGGCCGCGGCCCGGCAACCCCGCCGGCCAATGCGGCGGCCGCCCAACAGGCCGCTTGCAATGCGCCGCGCAATGCGTATGATGCGCGCCGCATTGGACAGCCGCCGCCGGCGGCCCTATATTTGGCGTCGCGACGCGGGCGTAGCTCAGGGGTAGAGCGCAACCTTGCCAAGGTTGAAGTCGTGGGTTCGAATCCCATCGCCCGCTCCAGCTTTTTCCGAAATCCGCCCGCCGCCCCGAGGGGCGTTTCTTGTCGGCACCCGGCAGCGGCCCCGTTTCCGCCCCAATTTCCCGATAGGGTCAGATCACGGCTTGAAAGTGCTGGGAAGCGGTGAGCGAAACTCCCTCTCGATACACGCCAGCCCCGTTCCTCTGCGGGGTGTTCCTGCTGGTCGCCGGCGGACTCGTCTATGCGCTCGACCGCCCGGCGGGCTCCGTTGCGTTCCTGCCGCCCACGGTGGTTCACGATAGCGGGCTGCTGGGAGAGCTTGCCGGGTCGCTGCCCAGTTTTCTTCACGCCATGGCATTCTCGCTGATGACGGCTGCGCTGCTTGCACCGACCCTGCGGATGCGGGCCACCGCCTGCGGCGCGTGGCTTGCCCTCAACTGGGTGTTCGAGATCGCACAAGCCTCGGCCTTCAGGCAGACCGTCGGCATCGGAATGCCCGGCACCTTCGATCCGCAGGACATGCTGGCGGCCCTTCTGGGGTCGACCTGCGCGTTTCTTGTCATGCAGCTGCTGGCTGCAAGAGGAGAATTTCGGATATGACCCGATGGCCGCTTCGGCGGCTGGCTCTGTGGCTGGTCTTCGCCGCCGGCATCGCTTCGATCCTGGCGACTTCGCGTCCAGGCCATTATTTCCGGGATGTGGCGGTCGAGCCTGCGGTCCGCTGTCCCAACACGGATCTTCGCGTCGCCTGGACCCTCAATCAACCGGCGCCGGTGGCGTTATCCGTCGGCGCCACTGAGTTTCCGCCCGTGCTTGCAAGCAGTTTCGTCATTCCTGCCGGCGCAATCGACGATGACGCGCCGGCACCCGCTGTCGTTCTGGCGATCGATGCGAAATATGCCGAGTATCCGAGAACCATACCGATCCGGACGATACGAGGCTCCGATACGATCGAAGTTGCTGGCGTTTCCGACTACCGGGCGCGGCACGATTTTGTGGTCGACGTGTGGCCTGGAGCCCCCGCCGTGATCGACGGGGTCAACGTCTACTGGCCCTGGGAAACCCGTTGCGACAAGGACGAGGTGGAGCGGGAGATCAGCTGGAAGGTGACCAGGGACGGGAAAACCCTCGCGATATTGCGTCCCGAAACAGGATACGAAAGCGCCCTGCCCGCGGTGAGCGCGGCGCCTGGGCCCTGGACGTTCAGCTATACCGAGGAGCCGACCGGCCGGCAATGCAAGCCGGGCTACTGGGATGAGAACTGCCCCGCCTGTCTTTCGTTCGCGTTGCGGCCGCCGATCCGGGTGTGGCTCAAGATCCGGTGCACCGGGTGAGCCGGCTCGAACGGGCGCTCACGGCGCAAACCGCCGCCCGGCGCTCCGCGGGCGTAGCTCAGGGGCAGGGCGCAACCTTGCCAAGGTTGAAGTCGTGGTGCCGGATTCCATCGCCCGCTCCATTCGATTTTCGGCGGCCCTGGACGGCTTTCTTGTTGCCATGGATTTTCCATAACATACCCCCGAACCCCGCGGGAAACCCTAACGCA
>JBFIFO010000136.1:0-11074 GCA_041602815.1 Alphaproteobacteria bacterium
GGCGCGAGGCTGTGCGCACGCTGCTGGAGCAGGTGTTGCGGGACCAGGACTTCATCGCCGAGCACGTGCCGCCGGCCCAGGCGGACGAGCGTACCGTGCTCTACGAGGACCCGGAGCTGGGCTTCTGCATCTGCGCCCATAACTACAAGGGGGCGAAGCGCGGCAAGCCGCACGACCACGGGCCGACCTGGGCGATCTACGGCCAGGCCGAGGGCGAGACGGAGATGACCGACTGGCGCATCGTCTCCCCGGCACGAAACGGTGCGCCCGCCAGGGTCGAGCTGGCGCGGACCTACCGGCTGCGCCCGGGCGACGCGCATCTCTACGAGCCCGGCGACGTCCACGCGCCGCTGCGTGACGGCCCGACGCGGCTGATCCGCATCGAGGGGCGCAACACCGACAAAATCGAACGGACCCGGATCGCGGCGGCTTAGGCACGCCGAACGCGCGTCCGATGACATTGGCCTCGTGAAATTTGCGGAGGACGGCGATGGCCGAAGAGCTCATCTTCTACACAAACCCCATGTCGCGCGGCCGCATCGTTCGCTGGATGCTGGAGGAGACCGGCGCGGCCTACCGCACCGAGCTGCTCGAATACGGCACCACGATGAAGGCGCCCGCATACCTCGCAATCAACCCGATGGGCAAGGTCCCGGCGATCCGCCACGGCGACGTCGTGGTCACCGAGACCGCCGCGATCTGCGCCTACCTCGCCGACGCGTTCCCCGAGGCGGGGCTGGCGCCGCCGCTGCACGAGCGCGGCGCCTATTACCGCTGGCTGTTCTTCGCCGCCGGGCCGCTGGAGGCCGCGGTCACCAACCGCGCCTTCGGGCTCGAGCCGCCGGCCGAGAAGCGCGGCATGGTCGGCTACGGCACGTTCGAGGCGGTGATGGGCACGCTGGCGCTGGCGGTAGCCGGGGACGGCTATATCGCCGGCGACCGCTTCACCGCCGCCGATGTCTATGTCGGATCGCATATCGGCTGGGGCCTGGAATACTGCTCGATGGAGGAACGGCCCGGGTTCCGCGCCTATGCCGACCGCGTCAGGGACCGCGACGCCTGGCGGCGCGCGAAAGAGCTCGACGACGCCGCCATGCCGCCGAAACAGGACTGAGGCGCCCGGCCCTCGCCGGCGCGTGCGGGACTTCGCCTGATCTCCCGGTCAGTCACCGCGCAGGATCGGCCCGAGGTGATCGGAGAGGAACGCCGTGACCCCGGCCCTGTTGAGGTGGTCGGTGTCGAAGTAGAAGCGCGGCTCGTCCATCGCCAGCGAGAAATCATGGATCGGAATGCCGCGGTTCAGGAGCAGCCGGCCGATCGCCTGATCGAACGCCGGCTCTTCCGGCAGCAGGCGGTGAAACCGTGCCGGAACGGGCATCTTGACGACGACGACGCGGACGCCCGCCCGCTCGGCCGTGTCGAGCAGCGATGTGAAGACGTCGCGGTACCGCGCGAACACCGCGGGATCCGCCTCGGGCGAGGGGTACAGGTAGTCGATGCGTTTGCGGTCGGCGGCGGCGGACGGGCGGTGGGTGCGGTCGAACTGCGCCTCGCCCTCCCAGACGTCGCGTTGGAAGCGATCACGGTTGTTGATCTTGGAGAAGCCGCTGACGTAATCGAGCACGGCCAGCGCATCGACCCCCTCTTGCAGGCTGTAGCTGGTGAGGTGCCACGCCAGCGCCGGCGCGAACGGCGTCCGCCGCAGCAGCTTGGCGTCGGCGAAGCGCTCCTCGTTCCAGGTGCTTGAATGGAAGGCGAAGGAGTCGAGGACGTAGAGCACATTGTCGGTATGGCGTCGGTCGAGGAAATGCTCCAGCACGAAGCGGTTGTAGAGCGGCCCGGCCCCGGGTGCTGCAAGGTTGAGGATCCGTTGACCGGTCGCGCGCTCGATCTTTGCATTGAAATCCTCGAAGTCGAGCGGCATGGCATGCGATGCGCCGAGGATCACCCAGTCGAAGTCCTCCTCTGCAGCCGTCGCGATCTTGAAGAACGGGTTGGCGTCGCCGGTGCGGTACATCTGCCGCTCGGCCGCGTAATACACCCCGGCATAGAGGGCGAGGCCGATGGCGACGAACAGGAGTGCGGTCTTGCGGGGGTGTGTCATCGTGGCCTCAGAACTGCATATAGATGAACTCGCGCGCCTGCCAGCGGCCGAGGACCAGCAGCGCGAAGATGCCGGCGTAGTACACGGCCCAGCGCAGCGCCACGGGCGCGGCGGCGAGGCGCTGCCAGATCGACCGCCTCTCGTCGAGGATCTCGAGCACGACCAGCAGCGCAATGAGGCCGAGCCCGAGGTAATGGTCCACCGAGAAGGGGTAGCGCAAAAGGAGGCCGGGCATGCGCCATAGCCCGGATCCGATCCGCTCCAGGATCAGCAGCGCGTCGCCGACCGAGGCGGCGCGGAAGAACACCCAGGCGACGGCGATCAGATGGAAGGTCAGGAGCACGCGCAGCACGCGCAGCGGCGTGCTCGCGGCGAGCCGCGGCAAACGGGCGCCGAGCCGTCGCCACACGGGGCCCGTCGCGACCCCGGCCCATTGGTAGAGCCCGTTCAGCGCGCCCCAGACGAGGAACGTCCAGCCGACCCCGTAGCCGAGCCCCGCGTGCCACAACCCGCTGACCACGAAGACCGCCATCAGGTTCACATAACGGCGCACCGGTCCGATCCGGCTGCCGCCCAGCGGCACGTAGAGATAGTCGCGGAACCAGCGTCCGAGCGAGATGTGCCAACGCCGGCCCCAGAACTCGGCGGTGCTGGCCGACAGATACGGCCGCCGGAAGTTCTCCATCAGGGAGATCCCGAACAGCAGCGAGACGCCGATCGCGATGTCGGTGTAACCGGAGAAGTCGCAGTAGATCTGGAAGGCGAAAAAGTAGACGCTGAGCAGCAGGTCGACCGGCGTCGCATAGGCGGCGATGGAAAAGCTTCTGTCGACCAGCGGCGCGAGGTTGTCGGCGATGACCAGCTTCTTGAACAGCCCCCAGCCGATCAGCTGCAACCCGGCGACCGTCTGCTCCGGCGTCGCCCTCAGCGCGCTGCCGAGCTGCGGCAGGAAGGTGGTGGCGCGCTCGATCGGACCGGCGAAGATCTTCGGGAACCAGGCCACGTACAGCGCCACGTTCCCCGCATGGCGTTCCGGCGCAAGGCGCCCGGCGTAAGCGTCCACCAGGTAGCTGACCGCGCAGAAGGCATAGAACGAATAGCCGACCGGCGTCGCGACCCCGAGCCGCGGCAGCACCCGGGCAATGCCGGCGATCTGCTCAAGTTCGCCGATCAGGAAATCGTAGAACTTGAACGCGACCATCAGGCCGAGCACGACGGCAAGGCCGGCCACCAGCAGTGTTATCCGGAGCCCTCGGCTGCTGGCAAGGGCGATGCCCCGCCCGCAGCCGTAGACGACCACGGTGACGACGCCGAGATACAGAAGGTTGAACGGCTCCCAAGCCGCGTAGAACACGTAGCTCGCCAGCAGCAGCCAAGCCCAACGCCAGCGCGCGGGCGTGGCAGCATTCACCGCCAGCACCAGCGGCAGAAACACGAAAAAGGCGAAGGACGTGAACAGCATCGGTTCGCGCCCTCAATGGCCCGCGCCCGCCAGGCCGAGCCGCGCTAGTAGGATGCGCCGCCGGCCCGCAGATCTTCGGGCACGAGATCGATCGGGATCGCTCCGTTGAGCACGAGGTAACGCGCCAGCGCGCGGCGCTGTGCAGCCGTCAGCTCGATCTCGACATGACTCGGCTTGTTCAGCGTGCCCAGCCAGGCGTCCTCCGTCTTGTCCTGGGTCACGACGACCGTGATGATATGGCAGAACTGGCAGTTCTGGAGGGCGAGGTCGCGCCCGTCCGGCGGCAGGATCTTGTTCCAGTTTGCCCGTGCCGGGTCGGCGGGCACCGATTTCGCGGGCAGCGGCATGTTGGACGCCAGATACTCGGCGAGCGTCACCAGCTCGTGCTCGCCGAGGTCGCCGAGCGCCGGCAGCGCCGGCGTGCGCCCGCGCAGATACGCCAGCCACTCGTCGCCGCTGCGCGTGCCGGACAGCAGAGCCCGCATCTCCTCGGCCGGCGGCTCGCTCTCGGCCAGCTGCATCAGAAGCGTCTTGCCACCCGGCGGGATGAAGGCGAACACGTCCTCGGTCTGCGCCCGCGACAGGCCGGCGAGCGCGAGGATGGCTGCAATAACGGCGAGGTACAGGTTCAGGCGATTGGTCGTCATGGCGTGCCCATCCTCTTCTGCGCGCCCGGCCGCCGCAGCTCCGAGCTAGAACCGCAGATCTTCCGGGACGTCGTCGATCTTCATCGGCATGTTGACGGCCGAATACCGGGCGAATGTCTCGCGCTCGCGTGAGGTCATCTTGATCTCGCGATGGAACGGCGATTCGAACATGCCGCGCCAGCCCTGCACGTCGCGGTCCTGCGTCAGATGGCTGGCGAACAGCGAGTGGCAGAACTGGCAGTGGTTCCAGGCCAGTTCGCGGCCGTCCGCGGGCAGCGCGAGGCCGGGATCGCCCTTCTGTTCGGCCGCTTCGAGTTCGGCGGCCGGCACCGGCATGTTGACCGCCAGATAATCGGCCAGGGTACGCCGCTCCCGATCGCTCATTGGGCCTTCCTGTGCAACGAGGTACTGCAGCCACTGCTGCTCGTCGCGTTTCGCCGTCGCGATCTCGCGCAGTGCCGCGGCATCCGGGGGATGCCCCAGCATATCCAGCAACAGCGTCTTGCCACCTTTCGGCATGAAATCGTAGGTCTCCTGGCCGGACGCCGGTGCCGCGCCCGCAAGCCCGGTGCACAAAAGTATCAGGATGAATACAGGCAGTCTCATTGCGGCTCCTCCGCGCGCCCGGCCCGGTCCTTCAGCGAGAACACGGGCACGCGCAACTCACGCCGCGCCTTGTCGGGCGGAAACCCCTCTCCGCGCAAAAGGTCGATCAACATCACCGTCGAGTCGTCGAAGAACTGCTCGCTGCAGGTCGCGCAGATCATGGCCGGGACATCCTCGACCACCACCAGGCGATCGCCGTGCCAGAACGCCGACCGCACTTCATCTTCGCGCAGGTCGGTGCCCCCGCACTGCTCGCAGGCCGGCTTCGTCTGCTGCTCATCCTGGTCCATCGTCGGCACCGCTCCATACCTCGGTCATGGTTCGATGATTGCTGCCGAAGCCTGCCGACACGGCGCGTCGAGAGCGAGCCGCAGCCCGCCCTCGAACGCCCGTGCGCCTGCCTGTCGACCGCTCAGCCCAAAAGCTTCTTCGCCGCCCCCATGATGTGCTCCGCGTTGGGCCGCATCCACACGAACATCTCGGGAGAGGCCGGCGGCGGCGCGTCGGGGAAGGCGATGCGTTTGTACCGCGCGCCGTCCACGTTCTCGGCCACCCGTGCGATGACCTCTGCGCCCGGACACAACGTGTAGTACGACTGGTCGACGGTCAGCAGCCGTTTGGTCTTCTGCACCGACTTGACCAGGGTCTCGGTGTCCATGGGTTTGAGCGAGCGCAGGTCGATCGCCTCGACTCCGACACCGCCTTCCTGCAGACGCTGCGTTGCCTTGAGAACCTCCGGCATGCTGGCGCCGGACCCGACGATGGTCAGGTCACTACCGGTCGTCCGGACAGCGGCCTTGTCCAGCGGCGTTTCATATTGCTCGTCGGGCACGTCTTCGACCATGTCGCGAAGCCCGGCGGGATAAAGATAGACCACCGGGTTCGGGTCGCGGATCGCCGAAACCATCATGCCCTTGGCGTCGGTCGGCGTCGACGGAATCACCGTCTTCACGCCGGGAATGTGGGCGTAATAGCTGTCGATCTCGTAGTCCGAATGCTGACCCGCGAAGCCCGGGGTCTGCCCGGTCATCTCGAGGATGAACACCACCGGCATCGAGGCCTTGCCTCCGGTCATGTGGCGCAGCTTGCCGGCATGGTTCTGAATCATCTGGAAGCACATGCCGTTGCCCTGATAGGGGATGTACGTCACCGCCGTCACCCCCGCCAGACCGGCGCCCAGGGTCGCCCCGGCCATCCACATCTCGTCGATACCCGTGTTGTTGACCCGGACTCGCCCGAACTCCTTCTCCAGGTTGATCACCGGTTTGCCCGGGTTGGAGGCCACCGGTGGAGTCAACTCGAACAGCCAGACCATGTCCTTGCGCTGTCGCATTTCGTGCTGCACAGCTTCGAGGACGGAATACATCCAACTCTTGCGTGCCATGTCATTGTCTCCTCATGCTCCGTCCGGAGGCGGGCGCCCTCGGGGCGCCGGGCTGTCCGGGCAGATCGCCGTTACGGCGGCTAACCGAACTGGGCGGCGCGCACGCTGCCCGTCACGAAGACGTTCTTGACACCGTCTTCCGGCTTGCACAGCGGCTGCTTGTCGGCCCACTCGAAGGCCTCCTTGACCTCCTTCCTGACGGCGGTCTCGATCGCCTCGGCCTGGGCCTGATCCACGGTGCCCCAGTTGACCAGGGTCTTGCGGAAGATGTCGACCGGGTCCCGGGCCAGCCAGGCACGCACCTCGCGTTCCGGACGGAACGAGGTGATCGCCAGCGGGTCGTAGCCGAAGGCGCCGAGCATGCCGGGCTTGGCGCCGGGCGCACCCCAGTGATTGTAGTAGCGGTAGGTCTTCGCCTCGATCAGCGTCGGCCCCTCACCGGCGCGGGCGCGCTCGACCGCCTCGCGGGCGACGTTGTAGACCTGCAGCACGTCCTGTCCGTCCACGACCACGCCCGGGATCCGATAGGTCCTGGCCGCATCGGCGATGTCCTTCATCGGGCAGGAATACGAATAGTGGGCGTACTGGTGGTACAGGTTGTTCTCGAGGACGTAGACGAACGGCAGCTTGAGCAGCGCCGCGTTGTTCAGCGCGCCATGGAAGGCCGGCGTCGCATAGGTTCCGTCACCGCCGAACACGACGGACACCTGCTTGCTGCCCCGCGCCCTGATGCCGAACGCCGAACCGGCGGCCATCACCAGCCCGGGGCCGATCATGCCGTCGGCGCCCATGAAGCCGACCGACGGATCGCAGAGATGCATCTCGGCTGCATATCCGCCGTTGAGGCCGGTCGCACGGAAATCGTTCTCCGCGCACATCTTCTTCATGTCCACGCCCTTGGCGAGGGCATGGCCGGTCGGCCGGTGCGTGCTGTACACCAGGTCGACCTCCTCGAAGCGCCCGGTGTTGCGCAGGGCGGCGCAGACACCGGTGGCGACGGCCTCCTGGCCAGCATAGAAGTGGTTGTAGCCGCGGTAGCCCGGCTCGGTGAGCATCTTGTCCACCATGGTCCGCTCGTGCCACCGGATGCGCAGCATGGTGGTGAACATCTCCTTCAGCTTGTCGTCCGAAAGGTCCTTCGCCCAGAAGCCGATTTCCCCGTCTGCCCAGGAAAACTGGCTGCTCAGCGAGACCGCCGCGCCCGCACCGGCGACGGCTTTCAGGAACGTTCGTCTGCTTGCTGTTGGAGTCGACTGAGCGTCCCGCGAATTCCGCGAGACTTCGGATTCGTAAGCCATTGCAGTCCCTCCAGGTGAAATGGCGGCGAGGCCGCGTACAGAGACTTAAGGCGTCTGTAATGGAAAGGTTTTGTTTACCATGATTTGGGGTGTAAATCGTTGATGTGGATCAAACGGGCCGTGCCGCGGCCCCCTTGACCGAGGCGCCGCCGCGAGGCAAACCATCGCCGGTCCCGCAACACATGGAGCATTCCCATGGCCGGCGCGCTCGACGGCGTTCGCATCTTCGATTTGACCCGCATCCTGGCGGGTCCGAGCTGCACCCAGGTGCTCGGCGACCTCGGCGCCGACGTGATCAAGGTCGAGCAGCCGGGCCGCGGCGACGACACCCGCAAATGGGGCCCGCCCTATGTCACAGACGCCCCGGGAAACGAGACCACCGAGAGCGCCTATTTCCTCTCGGCGAACCGCAACAAGCGCTCGGTCGCCATCGACATCGCGAGGCCCGAAGGCCAGGCGCTGGCACGGCGCCTGATCGCTGAGTGCGACATCCTCGTCGAGAACTTCAAGACCGGGGACCTGAAGCGCTACGGCCTGTCGTGGGACGATCTGAAGGACGACTTCCCGCGTCTGGTCTACTGTTCGATCACCGGCTTCGGCCAGACCGGACCCTACGCGCCCTATGCCGGCTACGACTACCTGGCCCAGGCGATGGGCGGAATCATGAGCCTGACCGGCGAGCCCGAGGGCGAGCCGATGAAGGTGGGCGTCGGCATCGCCGACCTGATGTGTGGCATGTATGCCGCGACCGCGATGCTGGCGGCGCTGCGCCACCGCGACGCCACCGGACGGGGCCAGCAGATCGACATGGCGCTGCTCGACACGCAGGTCGCCTGGCTGGTCTACGAAGCGGAGAACTACCTGATCTCGGGCCAGGTGCCGCCGCGGCGCGGTAACGGTCATCCCAATATCGTGCCCTACCAGGTGTTCGAGACGGCGGACGGCCACATGGTACTGGCCTGCGGCAACGACCGGCAGTTCCGCGAATTCTGCGACCTTGCCGGCGCCCCGCACCTTGAAGCGGATCCGCGATTCGCCACCAATGACGGTCGCTGCCGCAACCGCGAGGCGCTGATCCCGCTGGTCGCCGAATGCATGCGGCGGAAAACCATGGCGGAATGGCTGGAGGGGCTGCGCGCGCGCCACGTCCCCTGCTCGCCGGTCAACAAGATGGATCAGGTCTTCGAGGATGCCCAGGTCAAGGCTCGCGGCATGCAGATCGAGATGTCGCACCCGCTGGCCGCCGCGGGCACGGTGCCGCTGGTCGCCAGTCCGATCAAGATGTCCGAGACGCCGCCGGATTACCGGCATGCCCCGCCGACGCTGGGCCAGCATACCGAAGAGGTGCTGCGCGAGCTGCTTGGCATGGACGCGGCCGAGGTGGCAAGCCTGCGCGCCGAGGGCGTCGTCTGAGCGCAGCAACCGCTTGTCGCCACGTGCCGCCGCAAATATAGTGCCGGCTCATGAACACCACCGCCGACTCGACGCTCCGCTTTCCGCACCGGCATTTATTGGGAATCGAGGGGCTTTCGGCGGACGCCATTACCATGGTGCTCGACCTCGCCGACTCCTACGTCGAGCAGAGCCGCAAGCCCGACAAGAAGCTCTCGCTGCTGCGCGGCCGCACCGTGATCAACCTGTTCTTCGAAAGCTCCACGCGCACCCGCACGTCGTTCGAGCTGGCCGGCAAGCGGCTCGGCGCCGACGTCATCAACATGTCGGTCGCGACCAGCGCCATCAAGAAGGGCGAGACGCTGATCGACACGGCGATGACGCTGAACGCCATGCACACCGACGTGCTGGTGGTCCGCCACAGCGACTCGGGCGCGGTCAAGCTCTTGTCCGAGAAGGTCAACTGCGCGGTCATGAATGCCGGCGACGGCAGCCACGAGCACCCGACCCAGGCGCTGCTGGACGCATTGACGATCCGCCGCCGCAAGGGTCGTCTGCAGGGGTTGACGGTGGCCATCTGCGGCGACGTGCTGCACAGCCGCGTTGCGCGCTCCAACATCCTGTTGCTGCACACCATGGGCGCGCGGGTCCGCGTGATCGGGCCGCCGACGCTGCTGCCGTCGGCGATCGAGCGCTTCGGCGTCGAGGTGTTCCACGACATGCGCGCAGGCCTCAAGGACTGCGACATCGTGATGATGCTGCGGCTGCAGACCGAGCGCATGCAGGGCCGCTTCGTGCCCTCGGTGCGCGAGTATTTCCATTTCTTCGGGCTCGACCGCGAAAAGCTCTCCTTTGCGAGGTCGGACGCGCTGGTCATGCATCCCGGGCCGATGAACCGCGGCGTCGAGATCGACTCGGAACTCGCCGACGACATCAACCGCTCGGTGATACGCGAGCAGGTGGAGATGGGAGTCGCCGTGCGCATGGCCTGCATCGACCTCTTGACCCGCGACCTGCTCGGCAACGCGCCATGAGCAAATACCGCAGCGCCTACATCAACGCCCGCCTGGTCGACCCGGCGAGCGGCCTCGACGCGCCCGGCGGCCTGCTGGCTGAGGACGGCAGGATCGCCGACTTCGGCGCCGGGTTGTTCGCCGACGGGGCACCGAAGGACGCCGAGATCATCGACTGCGGCGGCCATGTCCTGGCGCCCGGCCTGGTCGACATGCGGGTGCAGCTGCGCGACCCCGGGCAGGAGCATATGGAGGACATCGAGAGCGCCGGCCACGCGGCCGGCGCCGGCGGCGTGACGACGATCGTCTGCCTGCCCAACACCGACCCGGTGATCGACAACGTCGCGGTGCTGGAATTCGTCGCCCGCCGGGCGCGCGAGGTCAAGCTCGCCAAGATCCACTGCTACGCGGCGATCACCCGCGGCTTCGAGGGCCGCGAGTTGACCGAGATAGGCCTCCTCGGCGAGGCCGGGGCGGTCGCGTTCACCGACGGCGAGGTGGCGCTGGCCGACGCCAAGACGCTGCAGCGGGCGCTGAGCTATGCGTCGACGTTCGGGCATCTGATCGTGCAGCATCCGGAGGAGCCGTCGCTGGCGGCGGACGGCCAGATGAATTCCGGCGAGGTCGCCAGCCGGCTCGGCCTGTCGGGTATCCCGCCGGTCGCCGAGGTGATGATGATCGAGCGCGACCTGCGGCTGGTCGCGCAGACCGGCGGGCGCTACCACGCGGCGCATGTGCCGACCGCCGCCGCGGTCGAGGCGATCCGCCAGGCCAAGCAGCGCGGGCTCGACGTGACCTGCGACACCGCACCGCACTACTTCGCGCTCAACGAGATCGCGGTCGGCGATTACCGGACCTTCGCCAAGGTGCGCCCGCCGCTGCGCGCCGAGTCGGACCGCGAGGCCATCGTCGAGGGGCTCAAGGACGGCACCATCGATGCCGTCGCGAGCGACCATTCGCCCCACGACCAGGATTCGAAGCGGCTGCCCTTCGCCCAGGCCGCGTTCGGCATCATAGGGCTGGAGACGCTGCTGCCGCTGACGCTGGAGCTGTATCACAACAAGCTGCTGTCGCTGTTCGAAGCGCTGGCGCTGCTGACCTGCAAGCCGGCGGCGCGGCTCGGGCTGGCGGCCGGCCGCCTCGAGAAGGGCGCGGCCGCGGACCTCAC
>JBFIFO010000137.1:0-10997 GCA_041602815.1 Alphaproteobacteria bacterium
CGCCCAGCTGAAGCAGATTGCGCACAATAAGTCCGGCAGGGCACATCTTGCGGGCATTGGTTAGGCCGTCGGCACCGTCAGTCTTGTTGCCGCCGCGCGCCGGGCTCGCTACAACGGCCTTATGAAAGTCGACGGCATCCCCTACCGCAGCATCTGGCGGCATGACGACGGCCGGTCGGTGGATATCATCGACCAGACCCGGCTGCCCTTTGAGTTCGCCGTCGTGCGGCTGACAACCGTCGAAGAGGCAGCGCACGCCATCCGCGTCATGCAGGTGCGCGGCGCGCCGCTGATCGGCGCGACCGCGGCGTACGGCATCGCGCTCGCCATGCAGCACGACCCGTCCGATGCCAATATGACGGCTGCGGCGGACATGCTGGGCGCGACCCGCCCGACAGCCGTGAACCTGCGCTGGGCGCTGCACGAGATGCGCGGCCTGCTCGAGCCGCTGCCGATCGCCGAGCGCAGCCAGGCGGCCTGGGCGCACGCCCAGGGCATCTGCGATGAGGATGTCGACATCAACAAGAAGATCGGCCAGCACGGCGTCGCCCTGATCCACGAGATCGCCGACCGCAAGCCGGGGCGGCGGGTCAAGGTGCTGACCCATTGCAATGCCGGCTGGCTGGCGACCGTCGACTGGGGGACGGCCACGGCGCCGATCTACATGGCCCACGAAGAGGGTGTCGACATCCATGTCTGGGTCGACGAGACGCGGCCGCGCAACCAGGGCGGCCTGACCGCCTGGGAGCTGAGCCATGAGGGCATCTCGCATCGCTACATCGCCGACAATGCGGGCGGGCACCTGATGCAGCACGGCGAGGTCGACATCGTGATTACCGGCACAGACCGGGTGACAGCGGACGGCGACGTCGCCAACAAGATCGGCACCTACCTGAAGGCGCTGGCGGCGCATGACAACGGGATTCCGTTCTACGTGGCGCTGCCGTCGCCGACCATCGACTGGTCGGTGCGTGACGGGCTCAAGGAGATCCCCATCGAGGAGCGCGACGCGGCGGAGGTCGAGACGGTGACCGGTCGCACCGGCAGCGGCGATATCGCCACCGTGACCGTGACGCCGCCGGGTACCCATGCGGTGAATCCGGCGTTCGACGTGACGCCGGCGCGGCTCGTTACCGGATTCATCACCGATCACGGCATCGCGTCGGCCACCACCGGCGGGTTGCGCGCGCTGTTTCCCGACAAGGTCAAGTGACCGCCAGTCCAAGGGGGGTGCAATCGGCGCCGCAGGCCGTTATGGTGCCCGCCGGCATTCCCCATTTACGAAACCACAGGAGGCTGGATCGTTGAAGACATGGCTGACTGACGCCGACCTAGGCATGAAGCGCAGCCCGGCGGACGCTGGCGCTGGCAGTGGGATGGACCCTGAGAATACCCTCTATCTGGAGCTCAAGGACGGCCGGGTGGTCATCCAGCTGTTCCCCGAGGCGGCGCCGAACCACGTGGCGCGGATCAAGGAGCTGACGCGTGAGGGATTCTATGACGGCATCGTCTTCCACCGCGTGATCGAGGGCTTCATGGCGCAGACCGGCGATCCGACGGGCACGGGCACGGGCGGCTCCGGCCAGCGCCTCGCCGCCGAGTTCAACAGCATCCGGCACGAGCGCGGCACCTGTTCGATGGCTCGTGCGCAGAACCCAGACAGCGCCGACAGCCAGTTCTTCATCATGTTCCAGGCAGCGGCGCATCTCGATGGCCAGTACACGGCCTGGGGCCGGGTCGTCTCCGGCATGGAGAACGTCGACGCGATCAAGAAGGGCGGGGGCAGCAACGGCATGGTCAGCGATCCCGACCGGATCATATCCCTGCGTGTTGCCGCCGACGCCTGAGGCGTGGTGTGCATGGACCGGTTCATCGCCTGTTCAAGGGGACTGTGCAGGTTCGTGCCGCCGGCCCGGCCGAAGGAGGGCGGCGGTTTCACAGAATTCGAGAGGCATTGATGCGATGCGAATGAAACACTGGCTCATCGGGGTCGTTGCGCTGGTCCTGGGAGTGACCGCCGCCGCGAACGCGGCGCAGCTCGATCCGGAGAACACGATCTATTTGGAGCTGAAGAGCGGCCGGGTGGTCATCCGGTTGCTGCCCGATATTGCGCCGAACCATGTTGCGCGGATCAAGGAACTGACTCGCCGGGGCTTCTACGACGGCGTGGTGTTCCACCGCGTGATCGCGGGGTTCATGGCGCAGACCGGGGATCCCACCGGCACCGGGCGGGGCGGGTCGGGACAGAATCTCGACGCAGAGTTCTCCCGGACGCCGCACGTGCGCGGCACCGTCTCGATGGCCCGGGCGCAGCACCCGAACAGTGCCGACAGCCAGTTCTTCATCATGTTCGCGCCCGAACCGCGCCTCAACGGCCAGTACACGGTGTGGGGCCAGGTGGTCAGCGGCATGGAGCATGTGGACGAAATCAGGAAGGGAGCGGCGGCCCGCAATGGCATTGTCGACGACCCCGACAAAATCATCCGCATGCGGGTCATGGCGGATGTCAAGGAGTAGCCGCGGCGGCGGGCCCTAACCACCCATGACGGCGCGCAGCAGGCGCTCGTCGGTTGCCAGCTCGCTGGCCGGGCCCGATGCCTCGATCCGGCCGAGACGGATGAGCAGGGCTCGGTCCGCGGCGGCCAACGCCGCGCGGGCGTTCTGTTCGGCGAGCAGAACTGCGGCGCCCCCTGCGGCCACGTCGCGCAGGGCGCCGATGACGGCACGCGCTGCGGCCGGTGCGAGGCCCAGAGTCGGTTCGTCGACCAGAAGCAATCGGGGGCGGACCATCAGGGCGCGGGCAACGGCGAGCATCTGCTGCTCGCCGCCGGACAGTTGCCAGGCCGGCGAAGTACGGCGCAGGCCGAGTTGCGGGAACAGCGCGTACATCTCCTGCGTACGTGCCGCACGGGCTGCGGCATTTTCCCGGCTGACGGCCAGCAGGTTTTCCTCCGCCGTCATGCCGGCGAACACGCGCCGCCCTTCCGGCACGTAGCCGATTCCACGACGGGCCCGCCGCTGCGTCGAGACACCATATAGGTTCGCTCCGCCGAGAAGGATCGTTCCGCCGACGCGTCCGCCGAGTCCCATCAGCCCCTTCAGGAGGGAGGATTTCCCCGCGCCGTTGGCGCCGACCAGCGCCACCACCTCGCCCGCGCGTACGTCGAGATCGATGCCGTCGACCGCGCGTACGCTTCCGTACGCAACGCTCATGCCCCGAACGGCCAGCATCGCTTCAGCCATGGCCGGCCTCCTTTGCCGGGGCCTGGCCCAGCCAGGCAGCAACCACGCCGGGGTCGCGACGGACCACGGCCGGCGGGCCGTCGGCGATGATGCGGCCCTGATCGAGACAGATGAGCCGCGCGGCAAATTTCTCGAGGAACCCGAGATCGTGGTCAACGACGACCAGCGTCGTGCCGGCAGCATTGAGCGCGGCGAGGGTCCCGGCGAGGCGTTCGCGTTCGCCCGCAGTCAGTCCGGCCGCCGGCTCGTCCAGGAGCAGCAGCGCCGGACCGCCGACCAGCGCGCGGGCGATCTCGACGCGCCGGCGCAGACCGGGCGGCAGCGCCCCGCACGGCCGCCACGCCGTCTCCGCAAGCTCCAGCAGGTCCAGCAGGCCCATGGCCGCACGCCTTGCGTCGCCCTGGTCCGGCCCACCGAATTCGCGCCATGCGGCGGCCGCGACGTTGTCGAGAACGCTCATCTCCTCGACGAGCTTCGACATCTGAAAGCTGCGCGCAATTCCGGCCCGCTGGATGCGGTAGGCGGGCAGGCCGGCGATATCTCCGCCCGCCCAGAGGATCTGCCCGGAATCCGGTGTTTCCGCCCCGGCGATCATGTTGAGCAGCGTCGTCTTGCCGGAACCGTTGGCGCCGATGACGCCGACGGATTCGCCGGGTGCGACCGCCAGGTCGATGCCGTCCACCGCGCGGACGCCGCCGAACTGGCGCGTCAGATCCGCGATCTCGAGGCGGGCCGGCGGGTGTCGCGCCGGCAGGGGGCCGGCGGACGGTGGCGGCGGCGGCGCCTCGGGCAGCCAGTGCAGGCGTGCGCGGCGCATGGCCCCCATGAGGCCCCATGGTGCGGCGACGACCATGGCCAGGAGCACCGCGCCGTACGCCATCAGGTAGTATCGCTCCAGCGGCCGGAACCATTCGGGCAGGTGGATCAGCAACACGGCACCAACGATCGCGCCGGCGATGCTGGTGCGGCCGCCGATCACCGTGATAGCAAGCAGCATGACCATTACCTGGAATTCCAGGACCTCGGGCGACACCACCCGCACCGTGTGGACCTGCAGGGCGCCGGCGGCGCCGCCGTAGAGCGCGCTCAAAAGAAGGGCGGCGAACCGGATCCGTCCGATGTCGATGCCCGACGCTTCCGCTGCCATCGGCTGTTCGCGCATCAGCTGCAGCGCCGCTCCGCTAAGCCCGCCCGTCAGGAGCCTGGCACACAGCGCGCCTGCGACGACAAGGCTCCACACAAGGACCAGCATGGGCCAGCCCCGGCCGACCGTCCCGCCGAACAGGGACAGCGCCGGTACATTGGGGATGCCGTTGGCCCCGCCGGTGACGGACTCCCAGTTGATGGCGATCAGCAGGATCACCTGCCCGATGCCGAGGGTGGCCAGCGCAAAATAATGCGACCGGAGCCGCAGTACCGGCAGCGCGATCAGGGCGGCCAGTGTGGCGGCCCCGATTGCCGCGGCTGGCAGGGTGAGCTCGAACCCGGCGCCGAACCGAACCGACAGGATGCCGGCGATGTAGGCACCGAGCCCGAAAAAGGCGCCCTGGGCGAGCGAGAGCGCGCCGGCATGGCCGAACACGAACTGGTAACCGAGCGCGGCCAGCGCATAGATTCCGGCCTGGGTGAACAAGCGCAGCGCGTATGCATCGTCGGCAACGAACGGCCACGCAACGAGGACGGCGGCACCCGCGAGCAGCAAGATGTTCAGGTCGCGGACGAGCCATGTACGCATGTGAAGAATCGCCGTCATGCCCGACGGCCCTCCGCCTCGCCGAACAGGCCTTGCGGCCGCAGGACCAGGATCGCGAGCAGCGCACCGTAGAGCAGGCCGGTGGCCACGGCGTAGTCGGCCAACGCCGCGACCACCGTCTCGAACAGCGCGACCAGCATGGCGCCCGCCAGCGCCCCGCCGACTCGCCCCCAGCCGCCGATCACCACCGCGATATAGGCTTTGACGATGAAGTCGGTACCGTGGGTCGGGGTGATGAAGAACTGGTTCGCCAACAGCAGCCCCGCGGCACCGGCCAGCGCCGCGGCGAGGGCGAAGGTGAGTGCGACCATGGCGCCGACCGGGATGCCGAGTGCCGCGGCAACCTCGCGGTCCTGGCCGGTGGCGCGCAGGCGGCGGCCCAGCTGGGTGTGCCACAGCAACGACCGCAGGCCCACGATCAGGAGCGCGGCAACGACCATGATGGCCAGGGATTGGCGTGCGACCACAAGTCCGCCGATTTCCAGGTGGCCGCTGCCGGACAGCGGCGGGGCGGCGCGCGGCTCCGCGCCGAAAAGCCCATTGAGACCGTTCTGCAGGATGATGCCAAGCGCGATGGTGCTGATGAATACCGCGACCGGCGGCCGGTCGCGCAGCGGCCAGTAGGCGACGGCGCATACGGCAAGCCCCACAGCTGCCATCAGCACTGCCACCAGCGGCAATAGCAAGAGGCCCGGCACGGGCAGGATGCCCGCCAGCGCAACGGCGAGGAATCCGCCGGCCGCGACGAGGTCGCCCTGGGCGAAATTGACCGCGGCCGTGGCATTCAGGATCAACACGAATCCGAGCGCAACGAGCGCGTACGCCGCGCCCAGCGCAAGTGCGTTGACGGCAAGCTGCAGGAAGTCCACGGCCGGCCTCGCCCGTTCCCCTGTCCGCTAACGGGCCAGGCCGACGCTTTCGTAGCGCTTCACGACTTGCGGCACCCGGCTCTTGCCATCGTAGCAGACGATCACCGCATCATGCGCCATGTTCCCCGTGCCGTCGGAGCGGTAAGTCATCGCCAGCCCGTCAAATGCGTGCGACGCCAACCAGTCGCGCATCGCCGTGCCGCTTGTGGCGCCGTCCTCGAGCGCGGCGAGCACCATGCGGGTTGCGTCGTACTGCGCCAGCGCGAACGCGTCGGGTTCGCTTCCGAACGCGGCCCGATATGCGGCCGTGAAGCGTTCCAGACCGGGCGAACCGCCGGAAATCGGGGACGAACCCGTTTCGGCGCAGACATCCTTCAGCTCGGCGGACTCGAGGATCGCCGCGGTGGCCGGCTGGTGCATCGCGGAACCGGCGACGATAGGCAGGTCGATGCCGTGCGCCCGGGCCTGCCGAACCAGCAGAGCCGTCGAAGTCGAATGCAAGTGCAGTACGAGTACGTCCGGATGCGCCGCCATCGCCTTGGCCAGGACCGGCGTCATGTCCTTGATCGAAACGTCGAGCCCTTCCTCGTACACCGGCTCCGCGCCAAGAGAGCGGAAGACGGTTTCCAGATGCCCGCGGCCGCTCTGCCCGTAGGCGGTCGTCTGATAGAGGATCGCCGGTCGCGTGCGGCCCAGTTCCTCGACCACGTAGCGTGCATGCGCGACCTTGGTGACGGCGTCACCCGGAAAGAATCGGAAAATCCAGGGATTGCCCATCTCGGTCAGTCGGGCGGTGCCCGATATGGTCACGAGCGGAACCTCGTACTCCTCGGCCAGCGGCAGCATCGCCAGCATCTGCGTCCCGAGGATTGGGCCGACGACGGCGGCGGTATGCACTTCGCGCAGGGCGCGCTCCATCGCGTTGACGGCGACCTCCGGCGAGGTCGCGGTATCCGAGATCTCGTACGACACCCGTGACTTCGCCGCTATCGCCTGCTCCAGCGCCATCACGGCACCGTTGCGCTGCGACGTGCCTTCAAGCGACAGGAATCCGGTGACCGGCACGAGTATGGGAATATGCGGCGTTTCGGCGCGCGCCGCGCCCGCCAGCAGAACGAGAGCGGACAATGCGGCGGCGGCCGGTATCGCAAAGGATCTGTACATGGCAGTTTCTCCCTGCGCTGGCATGATCCAGATCAGGTTCGACGGGTTTGATCTCAGCCTCCGGCCAACGGCGCGAAGACACCCCGGGTCTCATGATCGGTGCCGAGAATGCGGCGTCTGCGGAACCTTGTCAACGTGCCGTGGTTGCGCACAATCGCGCGAACGGGCTATGTGATGCCGGGCGACGGGAGGGCACCACGGTTCCGATGGCATCCGATAGCGACACGGCCAGGCGGTGGATCGTCTTTGCGTTGAAGGCCGCGGTGACGGCCGCCCTGATCTGGCTCGTCCTGAGCGGCGTGGATGCCGGCACTGCGCTGCGGCGCATGGCCGGGCTGTCACCGGGCGCGGCAATTCTGGCCGTCGGCCTGCTGCTGGCGCACTGTTTCGTTGCCGGCTGGCGCTGGCGCATTGTCATGCGGCTGTTCGGCCCGGTCCTGCCGGTCGGTGCGGCGATCCGGCTCTTCCTTGAAGGATATTTCTTCAACAACGCGCTTCCGTCGACGATTGGCGGCGACGGCGTACGTATCTGGCGGGCCCGCAACCTGGGCCTGCCGCTCGGCGCCAGCATCAACGGCGTGCTGCTCGACCGCGTGACCGGGCTGACCGGGCTGTTCATCCTGGTGGCGGCCGGGCAACCGCTGCTTTACGCCAGGATCGGCGATCCCGCGACGCGGCTTGCATTCGCGGCGATCCTGCTGGCTGGCATCGCCGGCATCGCATTTCTGATCCTCGCCCGCCACATCCCGAAACGGCTGATTCCGGCACGTCTGCATGACGGGATCGACAAGCTTTCGGAGGCGACTCATGCGGCCTATCTGCGGCCAGCGATATCTTTGCCGGTGCTCGGCCTGTCGGTGGTCGTCCACGGACTTATCGTCTTGTCGGTGCACGTCATCGCCGTCGGGATCGGCCTCGACGTCGGATTGTTCGAGTCCCTGGTGCTGGTGCCGGCGGTGATCCTGCTTTCGACGGTGCCGGTTTCGATCGGCGGGTGGGGGTTGCGCGAAGGTCTGATGGTCGTCGCGTTGGGCCTTGCAGGGGTGCCGGCGGATGCGGCGCTTACGGTCTCGGTCCTGTTCGGCTTGGCGCAGATCGTGGCGGGGTTGCCGGGCGGCGCCCTGTGGCTGATGGCCGGCGGCCGCGCCATTGCGCCGAAGGGTTAAGGGGCATCGCGCCGCGATCGAAGCGATGATCTTGCCTGTTGGCGCGGGCGGCAAAATGCCGGGCGCGCTGGATGCGGCCCGGCATTGGCAATCGGAGGTGACGGTGCCGTCATGCCATGAGCACCAACAAGCCGGTGCCATGCGGCGGCAATGCGCCCGCGCCGTCGCGCCTGCGGATCAGAGCTGTTCGAGCGCGAGGTCGAGAGAGGCGAAAGCGGCGCCGGCCATCACTGCGCGGTCTGTCATGCGCTGCAGGGCGCCGTCGAACACCGTCGGGTTCATGCCCGGCCGTACATCCTCGATGATCTCGTGGCGGACCGCTGCGGCAAAACCGTGCAGGGCCTCCTGGGCGCGTCGCGTCAGCAGACCCGGATCCGTGGTGAACACGCCGTTCTCCAGGCTCTTCAAAATCTCTTTCTGTTCATCCAGCATTTCATGGAAGCGGCGCAGATGGGGGCTGTCCTGGCGGCCCGTGCGAAGGTCGAACGCGCCCTCGATCGCCAGCGACAACATCTCGCGCACGTTGGCAAGCATCGTGGTGTGCGGCTTGACCGCGGCCGGGCTTGTCGCATCCGCGGTGTCCCTGTTGCTGTCGCCGACCGCGCTTTGCGGCGACGAAGTCAGCTGTTCCTGCGAGTCCAGTCTGTAAACTTCTTTCTTCTCAATCATGGCTGTCACCTCCAACTTTCAATAAATGTCCCTGATTTCGGGCTTTCGCATTGCTGAAAAATTCATCTGTCTCTGATCATGCAGTTCCTGTGCCACTCGGGCGCTATCGCCGCATTTCCGCCACGAGATGTTCGTCGGATTCCTTGTGCTGCAGTGCAGCAGAGAAGGGCGCGCAGTACTGCGCAACCGCTCGTTCGATCGATTCAAGGCTTCGGTCCGCGAGCACCGAGCGGCCCGCGACCTTTCGCATGGCCGCATCGCACGCGGCATCGTCGGTTCGGCTGTCGATGGCGCCGATAATGTCGCGGCGCACCGTTTCGCGAAATGCAACGAATGACGCGCGGGCGCGGTGCACGAGAGCGCCGAAACGCGCGTCCGTGGTGCTGATCGGGAATCTCGCGAGAAGGCGGGCCTGTTCCATGGAAACCTGCTCGAACCTCTCGAGATCCCGGCTCCACGTTAGCCCGGCGCGCAGGTCGCGTGCACCGTCGGCGACATGGGCCAGGATGTCTCTTAGGGCCCGTCGCGCATTGCTGCAGATCACCCGGGCGGCCGCCAGCTCGTGGCCGTCCCGCGGCGCGTCCACTGTGTTCTTCTCGTTCTGCGAAACTGCCGGCATCTTCTTCCTCGCAAAAAACTGCTCTGCCTCGTGCAATCGGCGTGCCAGACGCCGACGCAATTGCCATCGCGGTGCCGCGCATGGTTCGATGGAGCGAATCCACGCGGACGGCGACGCGGTGCGCGGGAACGGATTGCAGCCCAATGGAGAAAGCCTGATTTGCCCGAACTTGCTGCCCATCACGAAAGCTGGCCACTGGCCAAGACCTTCGCGATTTCGCGCGGCGCAAAGACACGTGCCGAGACCGTCGTCGCAACCGTGAGCGGCGCCGGCGCGGTCGGCCGGGGCGAGTGCGTGCCGTATCCCCGGTATGGCGAGAGCGTTGCCGGGGTCCTGGCACAAATCGAGGCGCTGGCGCCGGCAATCGCCGCCGGCAGCATGGGGCGGCGCGAGCTGCAGGCCGCGCTGCCGGCCGGCGCGGCGCGCAATGCGGTCGACTGCGCATTGTGGGATTACGAGGCGAAACGCAGCGGAATTCCGGTCTGGCGGCTTGCCGGGCTGGAACCGCCCGGCGCCGTCACGACGGCATACACGTTGGCGCTCGATACCGCGGAGGCGATGGGCCAAGCGGCACGCGCCGCGGCGCACCGCCCCCTGATCAAGGTGAAACTGGCCGGTGCCGGCGACCTGGAACGCGTTGCGGCGATCCGCCGCAATGCGCCGGCGGCCCGTCTGATCGTCGATGCCAACGAGGGCTGGGCGCCGGACGACGTCGTGCCGCTTGCCGGCGCACTGGCGGAAGCCGGCGTTGAGATGATCGAGCAGCCCCTGCCCGCCGGACAGGATGAAATACTCTCGAGAGTTACCCATCCCGTGCCGTTCTGTGCCGACGAGTCGTGTCACGACCGGGCGGGGCTCGACGCTCTCGCCGGGCGCTACGACATGGTCAACATCAAGCTCGACAAGACCGGTGGCCTCACCGAGGCGCTGGCGCTGCGACAGGCCGCGAGGGCCGCGGGGTTGCGGATCATGGTCGGCTGCATGGTGGCGACATCGCTGGCGATGGCCCCGGCGATCCTGCTGGCGCAGGGCGCCGAGATCGTCGATCTCGACGGGCCGCTGCTGCTTGCCCGCGACCGCGCCGACGGGCTTGCATTCGACAACAGCACGATTTCGCCGCCGCCCGCACGATTGTGGGGTTGAGCGGGTCTGCCGGGCTTTGCGACAGCCGGCCATACTATGGTTAACATATTGATTGCAGGGCGTTTACTGTTTGGCAATCGGTCTTGTGGATAATCGGCCCCAACAAGATGAACCGCGCCGGCAATGGCGTGTTCGGGGAAATATCCGTTAGGGAAAATTATAAATGGCACGAATCCTGGTTGCCGAAGACGATGACGCAATGCGTCAGTTTCTGGCTGTCGCATTGGCTCGATCTGGGCACGACGTCGTTGCGGTGGGGGACGGGGAGTCCGCGTCGCGAAACATCGAGCAGGACGAGTATGACCTGCTGCTGGCCGACATCCGCATGCCGGGGGTGGACGGCCTCGCGCTGGCCCGCGCCGCGCGCCTGC
>JBFIFO010000138.1:0-10821 GCA_041602815.1 Alphaproteobacteria bacterium
CCCCTTTCCTTGCCCCGCTCACGCGGCAGCGAAGGACGGCTCCAGCGGCGCACAATATCATCTTTCGCCATGACCAGGCAGCGCCGCCCGGACGTTCTACGGGCCGCGTTTTTGACCAAGATCAAGGTCCAGATACACGATCTTTGCGACTCTTTTGCGGATCATTTTCGGTGGCCGCGCCACCGATCCGGGCCACGGAATGTGGCCTCAATTCAATGCCCAGGTAGGGCTGGCCTGCGCGGCCGTACGCGCCCACGGGTGCGGAGCGCTGCGCCCGCCGGACAGAGGAGAGTTCTGGCAATGATGGTTCGAGGGAACAAACGACGATCACCCGGCAGCTTCATGCGGCGTTTGGCGGCGCTGTCCGGCGTCCTTTTGCTGTCCGCCTGTGCCACCGCGCCGCAGGATGAGGGAACCGTCTTCTACCCGCCGCTGCCTGAGCTGCCGCGGCTGCAGTTCCTGACCACCATCAATGCCGAGAAGGATATCGGCGGCCGCTCCGGCGGCGGCATGTTCGGGTCGCAACGGAACTCCGACAAGCTCGTCAGGCCGTTCGACGTCGCGCACGATAAAGGCAAGATCTATATCGTGGACCCGGGCCTGCAGGGGCTCGTCATCGTCGATCTGGTGGCCAAGAAGATCGAGCACCTCCAGGAAACCGACGGGGGCCCGTTCCAGAACCCGATGGGCATCTTCATCGCCGAGAATGGCTACAAATACATTGCCGACGCCGGCCGCGAACAGATCCTCGTGCTGGACGAAAACGATAAGTTCCTCCGCGCCTACGGCAGGAAGGACCAGTTCTGGCCGCTCGCCGTCGCTGTCGACGGCGACCGCGTCTATGTCGTCGATAGGCGGGAAAGTGAAATCGAGGTTCTGGACCGCGAGAGCGGCGAACTGATCCACAAGATCGGGGGGGTCGGTACGGAAGGGGGACGGTTTCAGTGGCCCACCCGCGTGGCGCTCGATTCCGAGGGCAGCCTGTTCGTGACCGACTTCATGAACTTCCGGATCCAGAAGCTTAGTCGGGAAGGTCGCTTTATCCGGGCGTTCGGCGAGAACGGCAACTGGCCCGGCGCGACGCCGCGCCCCAAGGGCATCGCGGTCGACAGGGACGGCAACCTGTACGTCGTCGACGGCGCCTTCGAGCTGGTCCAGATCTTCGATTCGAACAGCGCCCAGGTGCTGATGGGATTCGGCAAGTTCGGCCCGAAACCCGGGGCCAACTGGCTGCCGGCCGGGATTACGATCGATTACGACAACCTCGACTACTTTGCCCGCTATGTGGACAAGAACTTCCGCGCCAAGTACCTGGTGTACGTGGTCAACCAGGCCGGCTTCCGGAAGCTCAACGTGTATGCGTTCGGCGAGTGGATCGGGCCGATGCCGGAAGGCGCCCAGCCGCCCGCCGAGAGCTGAGCGCGCGCCGCGCCGCGGGCCGCCGGGTCAGACGGCGGCCGCCCGGCCCCTGAGGCCGGCAAGATAGGTGTCGACCATGTCGCGGGCGACCGCGTCCAGGGGATCGTCGGTGACGATGGCCAGCTGGCCCCTGGCGTTCAGCGACCACACGCCGTGCATGCTGATCCACAGGAGGCGCACGGCGCGAGCGAGGTCCGCCTCCCGCCCGGGGCCGAACAGGGGTGCGAGGACCCGCTCCAGCAGCGCGAACAGCCGCGCGATCTTGCCGAAATACCAGGCCGGCGGTTCCTTCGCCCCCGGCAGGCGCTCCTCGAACAGGAGGTTCCAGCTGCGTTCCCGCTCGATCACGAAGGCAAGGTAGCGGTCGAGCACGGCGTGCAGATCGGCCTCCGGCCGGCCGGTGAGCGGCACGCGGGACAGCGCCGCATGCAGCGCGTCCAGGGTCTCGCCGTTGACCAGCGCGACCAGCTCCTCGATGCCGGTGAAGATGTTGTAGATCGTGCCGACCGAGACCCCCATGCGCGAAGCGACCGCACGGACATTGAGGTCGTGCAGCCCGTGCTCGGCGATGATGTCCTGCGCTGCCGCAAGCGCGATCTTCTGGAATTCGGCCTTGCTGTGTTTCGGTCTGCGGCCCATGGCGCGCCCTCGCAATGTAAATTGAACGATGTTCGAAAAAGATATTGAACGTAGTTCATTTATATGATAGCGTTCAATGAACAATGTTCAATTATAGTGGATCGGGCCGGGATGGCAAGTGCTTCAGAATCCCCGGCCCCGACGACGAAGCGAGGGAGCGAGCGATGTCTGTAACGATCGAACGGCTGCGCGAGATCTCCGAACTTTGCCAGCGCGGCGAGCCGCTGGACGACGAGCTTGCGGTCTGGTTCGGCCATTGCCTCCGGCAGTTCCTGGAGCGCGGTGCCGCGACCTTCGAGGAGGCGTTCGGGCTGCCGTCCTGCCGCGGCGGCATGCCGTGGTGGAAGGAGGCGCGCGTGCGCCAGCGCGACGCGGCGCTGCGCGACCTGGCGCGTAGCCTGCCCGAGGATCTCAGCGTCGGCGCCCGCGCCCGCGAGATCCATACCCGCGCGGTGCGCTATGCCGCCAGCGCGTGGCGGATCGACCGGCGCGCCGATGCGATGCCGCGCGCCTATGCCGGCACGCCGCGGGAATTCCTGTGGCGCGCCTTCCGCTCGGGCGCGCCGATGCCGCTGGGCGAGCGGCAGCTGCGCAACATCATCCGGGGGTCGTAGCGTCGCGAGGTCGACTGCGGCGTGCACAAGAGGCAAAAAAGTCGCCCTCAGGCCAATTCAGAACTTGTCAAAAACCCTCTCGAATGATGGGATACGGCACGGCGAAACAAAGGGCGCGGCGTGCAGGCAATTCATCGGAGCTGGGACTGGCTGAGCAGTGAGCCGTCGGCGATCGTGATCCTCGCCACGGCGCTTGCGGCGCTCGCGCTGCTGTCGGTATTCGCGGCCGCGTTGCACCGCTCGCGCACGTTGGGCGCGCGCAATGCGGGGGCGGTCCTGCTGCACGAGCGGCGGGCCGACGGCAGCGCGCTGGCGGCGCGCACGCCCGACGCCGGGCCGCAACCGCCGCACCAGCGCCGTTCGCGGTTCCGGGTGCAGCGCCGGATCTCGGTCATGCGCCGGCGCATCCGCCGCAACCGGGCGATCGGCGACAATCTCCTGTTTCTGTCGCGTCTGGCCAGCGCCCCGCGGCAGATCGGCGCGGTGGCGCCGAGCGGCCGGCGGCTGGGGCGGGCGATGGCGGCCGAGCTGCCCGACCGGCACGAGATCTGCGTCGAGCTCGGCGGCGGCACCGGCAGCCTGACCCGCGCCCTGCTGTCCGCCGGCCTGCCGCGGGAGAACCTCATCGTCATCGAGCGCGATGCCCGGCTTGCGGCGCACCTGCGCAAGCGGTTCCGCGGTGTCCGGGTGATCCGGGGCGAGGCCCAGGATCTGACGGCATTGCTGCGCGCCGAGGGGATCGGCCCGGTGGATGCGATCGTGTCCGGCCTGCCGCTGCGCTCGCTGCCGCGCGACACCGGCAGCGCCATCGTGGCCGAGAGCTTCGCGGCGCTGCGCAAGGGCGGCGTCTTCATCCAGTTCACCTACTGGCTGCTGCCGCCGGTGCCGCGGGCCGCGGCGGCGACTCTGGCGATCGTCGGTGCGGCGCGCAGCCACGTCTGGCGCAACCTGCCGCCGGCCACCGTGTGGCGGTACACCCGGGTTGGCGAGGACGCCTGACACCCGGCCGGATTTTTCGGCCTTTTTCGAAAACGAAAAATTCCCTAATCTGACCGCCACGCGCGTCGCATGGCGGCGACCCTGTCGGCGGCGGCGCGATCACCCGGACGGCCGCCGCCTGCAGGGCGGGGGCGGCAGCCGGTCAACGCTCGGGAAAGGCGGTTCCATGGCAAACGGTGTTGAACAGCGGCGCGCGCAGATCGTCTCGCTCGTGCAGGCGCGCGGCTATGTGTCGATCGAGGATCTTGCGATGTCCTTCGCGGTGACGCCGCAGACCGTGCGCCGCGACATCAACGTGCTCTCGCAGCAGGCGGTGCTGCGCCGCTACCACGGCGGGGCCGGCCTGCCGTCGAGCGTCGAGAACATCGCTTATCCCGCCCGCAAGGTGTTGTGCCATGAGGAAAAGAAGCGCATCGCCCAGCTCGCCGCGCGTCATATTCCGGACGGCGCGTCGCTGTTCCTCAACATCGGCACCACGACCGAGGAGGTGGCCCGGGCGCTGCAGGACCGCAAGGGGCTCCGGGTCATCACCAACAACCTCAACATCGCCCTGATGCTGAGCCGCCGCAACGATTTCGAGGTCATCGTCGCCGGCGGCGTCGTGCGCAGCCGCGACGGCGGGATCATCGGCGCCTCGGCGGTCGATCTCATCCACCAGTTCAAGGTCGATTACGGGGTGATCGGGATCAGCGGCGTCGACCTGGACGGCACGCTGCTGGATTTCGACTATCGCGAGGTCCGGGTCGCCCGGTCGATCATCGCCAACTCGCGCAAGGTCTTCCTGGTGGCCGACCACACCAAGTTCGGCCGCAACGCGATGGTGCGCCTGGGGCCGCTGTCGCTGGTCGATGCCCTGTTCACCGACCGGCCGCCGCCGGAGCCGCTGGCACAGCTGTGCGCCGAGGCGGAGGTCGAGCTGCACGTGGTCGGCGCCTGAGTTTCGATTTTCGCAACAACGAAAACCGGCGGCTCGATGTTCAAAAATCGTGAACCGGTTTTCATTTGTGAAAGAACATCGGCAGGGCTATCCTGATTTCGGAATTGCGGCGCGGCGCGCCGGACGAATTTGGTTCTTCCTCCCGGGGGGTGGGTGGCGGGTCCGCCCGCCCCTTTTTTTCTACACGGTCAGTGGTTCGGGAACGAGGTCGCCGGTGCGAAACCGGTCGAGGGTCAACCGTACGGCCGCCGGATGATCCGATGTTCGGTCGAGGATCAGGTCGGCCATCAGGCGTCCGACCGCGGGGCAGGTCATGAATCCCTTGTAGGCAGACACGGCGACATAAAGGTTGGGAACACCCGTCTCGCCCAGCACCGCCTGCATGTCCGGCGTGCAGCTGACGACCCCCGCCCAGCTGCGCAACACCCGCAACTTGGCCAGCGGCGGCATCAGCGCGACGGCCTTGCGCGCGACATGGGGCAGATAGCCGGGCGTGGACCGGATATCGCCGCCTTCCGGCCGCTCCTGCGTGGCATAGGCGAGGATTGTGCCGTTGCCCATTTGGTTTATCACCAGGTCGTGCCTGTACGAGATCAAGAGCGGTCCGATCATCGGCGCCCGGCGCTCGGTGGCAATCGCTTCCTTGGGCAGCCCGGTGACCGGAACGTCGACGCCGAGCGGCGCCAGCAGGTCCGGCGCCTGCCAGTCGGTGCAGACCAGCACGACGGGTGCCCAGTGCCCTCCGCCCGGCACCCTGGCGAGGAACAGCTCGCCGTGTTGTTCGATACCCAGCACCGGCGTGCCGAACTGCACGCTGACGCCCTCGCGCCGCGCCGCCTTCAGGAACGCGTCGAGCAGCAGGAACGGATTTGCGGTGCCGTCCCGGCCGCAGAACGAGCCGCCCAGGATGCCGTCCATGTTGAGGCCGGGGACCATCCGCGCGATGTCCTCCGGCGCCAGGATCTCGCTGGGTACGCCGAATTTCTCGTGCACCGGCCGAACCTGCCGGAACCCGTCCAGTGTCGCCTCATCGTGCGCCAGCAGCAGGTAGCCGCCCTGCTTGCACTCGATGCCGCCGGGATAGCCGAGGCGGTCCTCCGCCTGCTCGAGGAATTGGATGCTCTCCTGCGAGAGGCGGATGTTGAATTCGAGGCCCCACTGCATGCGGAAACCGGCCATGTTGCGGCCCGAGCCGCCGGCGGCGAAACCCCCGGCATCGAACACCCACACCTTGGCGCCGCGCCGCGCCAGGTGCCAGGCCGCCGACAGGCCGTACAGCCCGGCGCCGACGACGATGACGTCCGGCCCGCCGCTCAACGATCCCTCCGGTTTGCCAGCGCACCGAGGGTCACCGGCCGCGCCGGCGGCCGCACCCGCATCGGGGCGGGGTCGGTATCGATGCCGTATTCCGGCACCGCGCGCAGGCAGGTCCGCCCGCCGCACGGTCCCATGCCGGCGCGGGTCTGCCGCTTGATGGCATCGAGGTCCTCGTGCCGCCCCTGCGCACCCGCCGCCAGGATCGCGCCGGCGGGCACGCTTTCGCAGCGGCAGAGGGTCATATCCCGGTGCACCGGCCACCACAGGCCCTGCGGCAGCGCGAGGGTCCCGGCAACGGCCCGCTGGAAGGCGCGGAGGCGTTTGCGTTCGGCCACGGCGTCGCGGATGTCGGCGGCCGACTCATCGAACGCGGCGCCCAGGGCGGCGGCGGCTGCGGCGGCGCCGGCGATGCGGCCTTCGGCCGCCGCGTTGAGGGCGCCGCGCAGTCCGGCCCCGTCGCCGGCGACGAACACCCCCGGCGCAGCGGTGCGCCCGAACCCGTCCCTCACCGGCAGCCAGCCGCCGCGCACCGCATCGTAGCGCGTCGCGGCGCCGGCCATCCGGGCAAGCTCCGAATTCGCCGTGAAGCCGAAATTCATGCCGACCCAGTCGACGTCGAAGGTCCGCTCGGTGCCCGCCGCGGGCTCTCCCCGCCGGGTCGGCAGCGCCAGCACCAGCCGCGCCACGCGCCCCTCGCCCTCTGCCCGGACCGGCCGCCAGCCGGCCATCACCGGCACGCCGGCCCGCTTCAGCGTCTCGAAGTAGTCCATACCCTCACGCAGGATATCGCGCCCCTGCCACAGCGCCAGCGGGTGGCGCAGCATCGCTCGCAGGCTGCGCGCCAGCGCGACGCCCGCCACCTCGGCCCCGGCGCGGACGAGCTGGGCCGCCACGGCGACCGGCAGCGGCCCGGTCCCGACGATCAGGATCCGCCCCGGCGGGATAACCCCCTGCTCCTTCAGCAGCGCCTGCAGCCCGCCCGCATACATCACCCCGGGCAGGGTCCAGCCGGGGAAGGGGAGGGGGCGCTCGCTCACCCCGGTCGCCAGCACCAGCGCGCCGGGCCTGAGCGCCGCTGAGCCCTCGTCGTCGGCGATGTGCAGCTCCGGGCCGGGGAAGACCGCGTAGGCGGCGGTGCCGGGCCGGTAGTCGATCCGGTCGGCCACCTCGGCGAAAGCGTCGAGCACGGCCCGCTTGCGCGCCGCCTCGCCGGGCGGGACGAACTCGCCCGGCTCGATGCCGGCAGACGGCTGGCGGTAGATCTGGCCGCCGGGGCGCGGCGCCTCGTCGATCAGCGTGACCCACGCGCCGCGCCGATGCGCCGCGACCGCCGCCATCAGCCCGGCGGGGCCGGCGCCGACGATGGCGACATGGCCGCCGCTCATCCGGGACCCGCCTGCGTTTCCACGACCATGCCGGGCCGCGCCTCGGTGCGGCAGGCGCGCATGTTGGGCTCGCCGTCGATGACACAGCGGCACTCCCAGCAGACGCCGATCTGGCACACTGGCCCGCGCCTCGTTCCGTCCCCGGCAATGCGGACGGCGGGAATGCCGGCGGCGATCAGTGCCGCGCCGACGCTCTCGCCGGCAAAGGCCTCGACCGGGCGCCCGTCGAACCGGAAGGTGAAGGGCTCGCCGGCGCGGCGGCCGATCCGCCCGCCGGTCATCGCAGCACCACTCCGGCTGCCAGGTTCTGCTGCAGGAACATCATCAGTCGCGACTGGAACAGCGCCGCGTGGGCATGGCCGAGCGAATCCGCACGGTCGGCATCGCGCGCCGCGATCGCCTCGGCAATCGCGCGGTGGTCGGCGACGATCCTGGCGATATGTGCGTCCGCGCCGTCGCCCGCGGGATCGTAGGCGAAGGGAATGCGCAGCAGCCGCATGCCCTGGTCCAGCAGCCGCACGTAATGGCCGGCGACATAGCGGTTCTGTGCCGCCTCGGCGACGGCGGCATGGAAGTCGCGGTTGCGCTCGGTCATCGCCATCGCGTCGCCGCCGGGAACCGACTCCTCGAAGGCGTCGCGCGCCGCTCCGATGCGGTCCAGGTCTGCCCGCGTCCGGCGCAGTGCCGCGAACCGGTTGACGGCCCGCTGCGCAAGATCGAGCGCCTCGATGTAACGCGGCGTGTCGGCGAGGTCGAGCGGCGCCACCTTGGCGCCCCGGTTCGGGAGCAGCACGACGAGCTCGTCGGCGGCGAGGCGGATCAGCGCCTCGCGCACCGGCGTGCGCGACAGGCCGAGCCGCGCCACCAGCCCGGCCTCGTCCAGGTCCTGCCCCGGCGCCAGCTCGAGGCCGAGGATCTCGCGGCGCAGGGTGTCATACGCGTGGGCCGCGCCGGTGCCCCGTGCGTGTATCTGCACGGACGTCATCGGACGTCCTCGGGCAGCTCCGCCTCGCGGCGGCGGATGAAATCGCGCAGCGCCTCGTCCGCGGCGGGGTCGAGCGGCGGCGCCTCGTAGCGCGCCAGCATCTCCTCGCAGCGGACCAGCGCCCGCGCGTTGGCGTCGAGCGATCCCTCCGCGGCCCATTGGTCCCAGCTGTTGTTGTCCAGCAGCTCGGGCATGAAGAAGGCGGTCCGGAAATTCGCCCGGGTATGAGCGGTGCCAAGATAGTGATCCCCCGGCGACACCTCGCGCAGTGCGGCCATGGCGTCGGCGAGGTCGTCGAGCCTGACCCCCTCGCCGAAGCGGTAATACATTTCCAGCTGTTCCGCATCGAGCAGGAATTTGGCGAAGCTCGCGGTCATGCCTCCTTCCAGCCAGCCCGCCGCGTGCAACACGAAATGCGCTCCGGCCAGCAGCACAGACTGCATTGTCATGCCGGCCTCGTAGGCGGCCTGCGCGTCGACCAGCTTGGAGCCCGCGGTCATGCCGCTGGACCGCCAGGGCAGGCGGTAGCGCCGCGCCATCTGGCCGACCATGAAGTTCATCAGGCTGATTTCCGGCGTGCCGGCCATCGGCGCACCCGAGCGCATCGACACCGTGGCGAGGAACTGGCCGTAAATCATCGGTGCGCCCGGCCTGACGAGTTGCGAGAAGGCGATGCCCGCCAGCGCCTCGGCGTTCAGCTGCGCCACCGCACCGACGCTGCTGGCCGGCGTGCTGGCCCCGGCGAGGACGAACGGCGAGAGCAGGACGGGCTGGTTGTGGCGCGCATAGACCTTGACCGCATCAAGCATGGTTGCGTCCCAGACGCGCGGGGAGTTGCAGTTGCAGACCGACACCATCACCGGATTCTCGCGCACGAAGGCATCGCCGAACACGATCCCGGCCATGGCGACGGTATCCTCGGCGCGCTCCTTCGCCGTGGTCGCCCCCATGAACGGCTTGTCCGAGTATCGCAGGGCGCTGTGGGCGATGTGCAGGTGACGGCGCGGCACGGCAACATCGACCGGCTCGCAGGTGATGCCGCCGGTCAGGTGCAGCGCCGGCAGCATGTAGGCCAGCTTGTGGAAATCCTCGAGATCGGCGAGCGTGCTGTAGCGCCGCGTTTGCGCGCGGTCGAGCACGTAGGGCGAGCCGTAGGTCGGAGCGAACACGGTGTGGCGACCGCCGATGCGCACGCTGCGCTCCGGATTGCGGGCGTGCAGCGTGAATTCCTCCGGCGCCTGCGCGACGAGGCCGAGCAGCAGCGTGCGCGGAATGCGCACGCGCTGGCCGTCGACTTCGGCGCCCGCCTGCCGCCAGGCGTCCAGCGCCTCTCCGTCGCGGAAATCGATCCCCGCCTCCTCGAGGATCTTCATCGACTCCTCGTGGATCAGCTCCACGCCTTCGGCGTCGAGCACCTCGTAGAGCGGGATGTTGCGCACCAGCGTCGGCAGCGAAACGACCGGCGTTGCCAGCCGCTCCTTGCGTCGCGCCGCCCGCCCGCGGCGCCGGGTCTCACGCGTGTCTGCGGGCGTGTTCATCGCTGTTTCCCTGCGCTGAAGAAATGTCCCGTCACCCGGCACGAGCACCGAGCGACCTCATGCTTCGAGACGGCGCTCCGCGCCTCCTCAGCATGAGGCTCCAGCATTTGTGCCCTCATGCTGAGGAGCGGCGGAGCCGCGTCTCGAAGTATGAGGTTGCTGGGTGTGGTCATGGTTGACCTTCCCCGATCAACTTTTGTTTCGCCCCCCGCTTCGACAGCTCCTGCACCAACTCCAGATCCCCCGCGATCAGCGCTTCCTTCTTCGCCCGGCTCCAGCCCTTCAGCTGCCGCTCGGCGGCGATGGCGTCGGTGATGCGGTCGAAGTCCTGGGACCAGACCAGTTCCACCGGCCGCCGGGCCACGGTATAGCCACCGTAGACGCCGCTGTTGTGCTCGGCCACGCGCACTTCGAGCGACGTACGGATGCTACCGACATAATAGCTGCCATCCGCGCAGCGCAGGATGTAGACGAAGGCGTTCATCGGTGTGGGACCCGGCACCGAGCGACCTCATACTTCGAGACGGCGCTCCGCGCCTCCTCAGCATGAGGCATTGAAATACCGAGGTGTTGGAGCCTCATGCTGAGGAGGGCCGCAGGCCCGTCTCGAAGTGTGAGGTCGCTCCGCCTCCCCTCGACACGCGGACACAAGCGGCGGAGCCTCATGCTGAGGTGGGCCGACGGCCCGTCTCGAAGTGTGAGGTCGCTCGGCCGCTCAGTCATCGGACAAATCTCCCATCGGTTCGGCGCCGTAGTTCTCTTGCAGATAGTCATGAGTGAACTTCCCGCTCACCCGGTCCTCGGCCAGCGCCTCTGGGTCGCGCTCCCTCGGGTCGCCCCAGCCGCCGGCGCCGGGGGTCTCGACGACGATGCGCTGCTCCGGCGTCACCGTCACGCCGGACGGCTTGTCGTCGAGGCGCCGTGGCGCCATGGCGCCATCTTGGAGGAGGAACCGCCCGCTGCCGCCGGGCCGCCCGCCCGCGAGCCC
>JBFIFO010000139.1:0-10796 GCA_041602815.1 Alphaproteobacteria bacterium
GCGACGATTACGCGATGATGCGCGAAGTGCTCGGCCGGCGCTTCAGCCGCGCCCTCAAGGAGGACCCGGATCGCGAGGACGACAGCTGGCCGGACCTGGTGGTGATCGACGGCGGGCCGGGCCAGCTGTCCGCGGCCGAGGCCGGTCTGCAGGAGCTCGGAATCGACGACGTCGAGCTGCTGGCGATCGCCAAGGGACCGGACCGCAACGCCGGACGCGAGCGCCTGCATCGGCCGGGGCGCGCACCCTTCCTTCTCGAGCCGAAAGATCCGGTGTTGTACTTCCTGCAGCGGCTGCGCGACGAAGCCCACCGCTTTGCCATCGGCACGCACCGCGCGCGCCGCGGCAAGGGGATCACGGCCTCCCCGCTCGACGAGATCCCGGGCGTCGGCGCCCGCCGCAAGCGCGCGTTGCTGCAGCATTTCGGATCGGCCAGGGCGGTCGCCCAGGCCGGTCTCAGCGATCTCGAGGCGGTGGCCGGCATCAGCGGCACGGTGGCCCGCAAAATCTATGGCCATTTCCATGACGAACGTTAGAATGCCGCCACGCGCGCGCCCGTCGGACCAGACAAGGTAACTGTCCCGGAGAGCCGATGATTTACAGCCTCCCGAACCTGTTGACCGTCTCGCGAATCCTCGCGATACCCCTTATCGTGGGCATGTTCTGGATCGGCGGGGACATCGGCCGCTGGATCACGCTGGCCCTGTTCATCATGGCCGGCGTCACCGACTATTTCGACGGCCTGCTGGCGCGCTCGATGGGGAAGATCTCCAGCCTCGGCCGGTTCCTCGATCCTGTGGCGGACAAGCTGCTGGTCGCGTCGCTGTTGCTGATGCTCGTCTGGTCCGGCAGCATAAGCGGGCTGTTGATCCTGCCGGCGCTGGTCATCCTGTGCCGGGAGATCATGGTGTCCGGACTGCGCGAGTTCCTGGCCAGCATCAAGATCGGCGTCCCGGTCAGCAAGCTGGCAAAGTGGAAGACCGGCGTCCAGATGACCGCCCTGGGGTTCCTGATCCTCGGCGACGCCGGACCGGTGTTTTTCCACCCGCTGCTGACGACGGCAGCGATCGGGGAGGCCCTGCTATGGATCGCCGCCATGCTGACCATCGTGACGGGCTACGACTACATGCGATCCGGGCTGAAGCATATGGCTGAGCACAGGCCGGCCGGCACGAAAAGCACGAAAAAAGAGAGTGCGATCAAGGCCGAATGAACGGTCCGATCGCGGCGGGTTCGGGACGAGGTATGAAGATATTTGGACTTGCGGGTTGGAGCGGCAGCGGCAAAACGACCCTCATGGTACGCCTGCTGCCGGAACTTGTCGGCCGGGGCCATACGGTCTCGACGATCAAGCATGCGCATCACAGCTTCGAGATCGACAGGCCGGGCAAGGACTCGTTCGAGCACCGCAGCGCCGGCGCCACGGAGGTGATGATCAGTGGCGGCATGCGTTGGGCGCTGATGCATGAGAACCGCGATGCCGGAGAGCCCGTCATCGAGGACCTGCTGCGCCACATGACGCCGGTCGACCTGGTCATGGTGGAAGGCTTCAAGAGCTACAACCACCCGAAGCTGGAGGTGCACCGGCCGGCCACCGGCAAGCCGCTGATCTGCAGCGAGGACAGCCGCATCGTCGCGGTGGCGAGCGACGCGGCCGTCCCCGGACTTGCGATCCCGGTCTTCCACCTCGACGACATCCCGGCGATCGCCGACTTCATTATCGAGTATTCCGGGCTCGGCTCCCGGGCGAAACATGGCGCAGCTTAGCGACGACTGCTTCGCCCACGGCGGCGCGCTGATGCCGCTCGACGAGGCACTGGCTCTGCTCGACGAGCGGCTGCAGCCGGTGTGCGGGCCGGAGACCGTGCCGCTCGCGCAGGCGGCCGGCCGGTTGCTCGCCGCAGACGTGGTGGCGGATCTCGACGTACCGCCGCACGACAATTCGGCGGTCGACGGCTATGCCGTGTTTTTCGATGATCTCGACCCGGACGGCGAGACGCGGCTTCCGGTGACCGGACGGGCCGCCGCCGGCCACCCGCTGGGCCGGGCCGCCCGCCGCGGCGAGGCGATCCGCATCTTCACCGGCGCACCGATGCCGGAGGGGCCGGATACCGTGATGATGCAGGAGGACTGCCGCGAGGACGGCGACCATGTCGTGCTCGCCCCGGGCATCAAGCGCGGCGGCAACCGGCGCAGCCGCGGCGAGGACGTCACCCGCGGCACCACGATCCTGCGGCGCGGCAGGCGGCTGCGGCCGCAGGACCTCGGCCTCGCGGCGGCGGTCGGGCGGACCGAGCTGGCGGTCTACCGGCCCTTGCGGGTCGCGGTGTTCTCGACCGGCGACGAGGTGCGCGAGCCGGGACGGCCGCTGCCGGACGGCGCCATTTACGATGCCAACCGGTACACGCTGATGGCCGCCGTATCGCGCCTCGGCTGCACGGTCGGCGACCTCGGAATCCTGCCGGACGACGCGGACGCCATTCGCCGCGCCCTCGCCGACGCCGCGGCAGCGCACGACCTGCTCCTGACGTCCGGCGGCGTTTCGGTGGGCGACGAGGACCACGTCAAGGGCGCCGTCGAGGCCAACGGCCACATGCATTTCTGGCGTCTTGCCATAAAGCCGGGACGGCCGGTCGCGATGGGCCAGGTCGGAGCGACGCCGATCGTCGGCCTGCCGGGCAATCCGGGCGCCGTGCTGGTCACCTTCGTGCTGGTCGCGCGGCCGATCCTGCTGCGCCTGGCCGGGGCGGCGGACATCGCGCCGCAACGCTTCCCGGTGCGACTCGACTTCGATTACAAGAAAAAGGCGGGGCGCCGCGAATTCGTGCGCGCCGTCCTCCGGCCCGGCCCGGGCGGCGCGCCCGTCGCGGTCAAGCACGGCCGGAGCGGCGCCGGCATCCTGTCCTCGATGGTGGCGGCCGACGGGCTGCTGGACTTGGCCGCGGACTTGACCTATCTGGAGTCGGGGAGCACGGTTGATTTCCTGCCCTTCAGCGAGGTTCTGGCATGAAGATTCTGTATTTCGCCTGGCTGCGGCAGCGCGTCGGCGCCGGCGAGGAAACCGTTGATTTGCCGGACGACGTCCGCGACGTCGCGGGGCTGATCGATTGGCTGAAGAGCCGCGGGCCGAACTACCGGGAGGCGCTGCGCGACACCTCGGCGATCCGCGTCGCGGTCAACCAGGAGTTCGCGAGCCTGAATGCCGCCGTCGCCGCCGGCGACGAGGTCGCCCTGTTTCCGCCGATGACGGGCGGCTGAGCCATGACGGTGCGTGTCCAGCGCGAGGATTTCGACGTCGGCGCGGAAATCGCCGCGCTGGCGGGCGGGCGCACCGATATCGGCGGCATCGCCACCTTCCTCGGGCTGGTGCGCGACACGGCGGGCGGCGAGCGCATCGCGGCCATGACGCTGGAGCATTATCCGGGCATGACCGAGAAGATGCTGGGCGAGATCGAGGCCGAGGCCCACTCACGCTGGCCGCTCGACGCGTCGCTGATCATTCACCGCTACGGGCGCCTCGAGCCGGGCGACCGCATCGTGCTGGTCGTCACCGCCAGCGCCCACCGCAAGGCGGCGCTCGACTCGTGCGAATTCCTAATCGACTGGCTGAAGACCAGGGCGCCGTTCTGGAAGCTGGAGGAAACCGACGCCGGGGCGCAGTGGGTGTCCGCCCGAAAGAGCGATGATGCGGCCGCGGCGCGCTGGGAGGAAGTACCCGACCCGAAACCCAAGGCGGCAGAGTAAGGGTCGCCGGTTCCTGCCCGGGGGGGCCATGCGAGACAGATCCGGCGTGCCCAGGCGAGCCGCGCTTGTTCAGCTTGCGCTCACGCTTGCGGTGTGGCTCATGTTTGCGGTCGCGGCGCACACGATGGTGCATCGCTTCCTGGCCGATGTCGGGCCGGTCCTCGGCGCGGGCCTGCCGGTCCTGGCCGCGCAGGCTGCCGCCGTTGCCGTCGCAACGCTCATCCTGGTTGCGGTGCTGGGCCCCACGAACATCCTCAGCCTGCGCGCCGTCATCGCCACCGCAATCTGGGTCGTGCTCATCGTATTCGGCCATTATCTGTCCCATCTCGAGCCCGTCGACATCCGCCAGACCCTGACTGCCCTGCGCGAGGCGATGGGCATGGGGGCGCTGGTCGCCGGCGCCGTCGCGCTGGCGATTCTGCTTGGCCTGCCCTTCGTGCCCAGCGTCGAAATGGGGTTGATGATGATGGCGGTGTTCGGCCGCGACGGCGCGGTCGCGGCGTGGCTCGCTACCATCGTCGGGCTGTCGCTGGCCTATGCGGCGGGCCGCTACATGCCGGTCGACTGGGTGCGGCAGTGGCTGGAGCGCTACGGTCTTCTGAACGCGGATTCGCAGCGCGGCCGATCGGTCCTCGCGCGCTTCGTCAGCCGCACCAACCTTGCCGACACCGGCGCCCGGCGCGTCGCCGCCTTCCTGCTGCGCCACCGCTATCTGCTGTTCGCCGTGCTGATCAACACGCCGGGAAACTCGGTGATCGGCGGCGGCGGCGGCATTGCGCTGGTCAGCGGCTTCGCCCGCCTGTACCGCTGGCCGAGGTACCTTCTGACCGTCGCCCTCGCCTCGCTGCCGATACCGCTGCTCGTGTTCTTCGGGCTGATCCAGGTCGACGCCTGGCTGGCCGCCCTGGCCGGGGAATGAGCGTCGCCGCCGGCGCGGCGCACGGGCAAAGCGGATGCCAGTGGGTGCGGGCCCGGCGAGCGCAGGAGGCCCGCGGCGGCTCAGGCGGCGCTGAGGGTGACCGGCACCTCGCGACGGACCTCCGCGTCGTAATCCTCCATCAGGACGCGGGTCATCTCGCCCGGCGTGAAGCGGTAGTCGCCGATCTCGCGGACCGGCGTCACCTCGACGGCGGTGCCGGTGAGGAAGACCTCGCTCGCGTCGGCCAGTTCCTCGGGCATGATCGCCCGCTCGACGATCTCGATCTGGCGGGCCCGCGCCAGCGCCATCACCGTGCGCCGGGTGATGCCGTCGAGGAAGCAGTCCGGTTTCGGCGTGTGCAGCGTGCCGCCGATATTCAGGAAGATGTTGGCGCCGGTCGCCTCGGCGATCCGGCCGCGCCAGTCGAGCATCAGCGCATCGTTGTAGCCAGCCCCTTCCGCCGCGTGTTTCGACAGCGTGCAGATCATGTACAGTCCGGCCGCCTTCGACTTCGCCGGGATCGTCCGCGGATCGGGCCGGCGCCAGTTGGAGATCTGCATGCGGATCCCCTCCATGCGCGCCTGCGGCGAGAAATAGGCCGGCCATTCCCAGGCCGCAATCGCCAGATGGATCTTCGTCTTCTGCGCCGAGACGCCCATCATCTCCGCGCCACGCCAGGCGATCGGCCGCACGTAGCCGTCGGAGATGCCCTGCGCGGCGACGAGCTGGCGGCAGGCCTCGTCGATCTGCTCCGTGGTCCAGGGAATCGCAAAGTCGAGCTGGCGCGCCGAGTCGTGCAGACGTTCGGTGTGCTCGGTCAGCTTGAAGATGCGGCCCTTGTACACCCGCTCGCCCTCGAAGACCGCAGAGGCGTAATGCAGCGCGTGGCTCAGGACGTGCAGCTTGGCGTCCTTCCACGGGACCATCTCTCCATCGAACCAGATATGGCCCGCGCGGTCGTCGAACGGCAACATGGACATGGCAATCACCCCTGCGGCTCTTATCTCTGTTGGTCAAACGCGGCCTCGATCGACGCCTGGAACGAACGGATCGGTCGAAATTCCGGTCTTTCTTGTTCGTTTATGTCGTTTGGCCTTGCTTCGAGATACCATTTCGTATCATATAAGTCAACATGACTGACGTAAAATCGCCGCCGCACGGCACATCCAAACATGGCATCAACCCGCTGTTCCTGCGCGACGAGGAATTGCGTCAGGCCATGGAGCTGCTGTTCTTCGCCTATCGCGACTTCACCGCCGAGCCCGACACAATCCTGGCGCAGTACGACTTCGGGCGCGCGCACCACCGGGCCCTCCACTTCATCGGCCGCAATCCGGGCATCACGGTCAGCGAACTGCTCGGCATTCTGCGGATCACCAAGCAGAGCCTGAACCGGGTGCTGGGGCGGCTGATCGACCAGGGCTATGTCGAACAGCGTCCGGGCACGCGCGACCGGCGGCAGCGGCTGCTGACGCTGACCGAGGCCGGCCACAGGCTCGAGGAACAGGTGTCGGCCGATCAGCGGGCGCGCATCGCCAAGGCCTATCGCGAGGCGGGCGCGGAAGCCGTCGAGGGCTTCCGCAAGGTCCTGCTGGGCATCATTGCCGAGTCCGAAGACCGCACACGCTTTGACCGGCCCGCCGCGCCGCGCCGCTAGGCGTCGGTGGCATCCGGCCATATAATCCCGGCGATGGACGACATCCGGCATATCCTGGTGGTCGACGACGACCGGCGCCTGCGCGAGCTGCTGCACCGCTATCTGAGCGACAACGGATTCCTGGTAACCTCGGCCCACGACGCGGCCGAGGCGCGACGGCTGCAGCAGGGACTGGCGTTCGACCTGATCGTTCTCGACGTCATGATGCCGGGCGAGAGCGGGCTGGAACTGGCGCGCGCGTTGCGGGAGATGCAAAATCACGTGCCGATCCTGATGCTGACCGCGATGGGCCAGCCAGCGGACCGGATCGGCGGTCTCGAGGCCGGCGCCGATGATTACCTGCCCAAACCGTTCGAGCCGCGCGAACTGCTGCTACGCATCCGCACCATACTCAGACGCGCGATGATGGGTGCGCCGGAACCAGAGCCGGCACGGGACATCGGCCTGGGGCCGCTGCGCTTCGACCGTGAACGGGCGATCCTGCTCGACCAGGGTGGCGGCGTCGTGCGCCTGACGACGGCGGAGGCGAGTCTGCTGAACGTTCTGTCCGAGGCGCCGGGCGAGGTGCAAAGCCGCGAGAACCTCGGCCAGCGCTGCGCGATCGACGGCGGCGACCGCGCGGTCGACGTGCAGGTCGCAAGGCTGCGGCGCAAGATCGAGCCGGACCCGAAGGCGCCGCGCTATCTGCAGACCGTGCGCGGCCGCGGATACGTCCTGCGCCCTGACTGACGCACCGCGATGCTGCTGAATCTGATCAAGAACAGCATCGTACCGCGGTCCCTGTTCGGGCGGTCCCTGCTGATCATCGTGATGCCCCTGATCCTGCTGCAGGTGGTGTCCACCTGGATCTTCTACGATCGCCACTGGGATACGATCACGCGCCGCCTCTCCAACTCGATTGCCGGCGACATCGCCCAGGTTATCGAGCTGATGCGCCAGAGTCCAAGCCAGGAGTCGCGCACCGTGATCTTCGGCATGGCGGCGCGGAATTTCGGGCTCAGCATCTCGCTGCGGGAGGGCGCGATCCTGCCGGCCGACAACAGCGCCAACAATGCGCGCATCGACTTCTTTCTGTCGCAGGCCCTGACCGGGCGGATCCAGCGCCCGCACCAGATCGATTCCTCATCCTACAGGGAACGCGTCGTGGTCGACATCCAGCTGCAGGATTCCGTGATGACCGTCGTCGTCCCCGGCAAGCGCCTGTTCAGCACGACGACCTACATCTTCATCATGTGGATGGTGGGGACGTCGCTGGTGCTGTTCGCGGTGGCCTCGATCTTCATGCGCAACCAGGTGCGGCCGATTTCCCGGCTGGCGCACGCCGCCGACCAGTTCGGCAAGGGCCGTGACCTGGATGTGAGTTTCAAGCCGGAGGGCGCACAGGAGGTGCGCCAGGCGGCCGCGGCCTTCAATGTGATGCGCGAACGGCTGCGCCGCCAGATACGCCAGCGTACCGACATGCTGTCCGGAGTCAGCCACGATCTGCGCACGCCGATCACCCGCATGAAACTTCAGCTCGCCATGCTGCCGGACAGCGCAGCCGTTGCGGAGCTCAAGGATGACGTCGCCGAGATGGAGCGGATGATCGAAGGCTATCTGACCTTCGCCCGCGGCGAGGACAACGAGGCCGGCAAGCACGTCGACCTGGGCCTGATCGTCGAGGACGTCGTGGCCGCCTGGCGCCGCAACGGCGTGAAGATAGACTGTCACGTCGAGGGAACGCTCGAGGCCTGGATTCGGCCGGACGCCATTCGGCGGTCTGTCGACAATCTCCTGGTCAACGCCCGGCGCTACGGCGAAAACATCTGGGTGCGGGCCGGACGGCGCGGCGATGCCATCGACATCATCGTCGACGACGACGGGCCGGGCATCCCGAAGGCGCACCGGGAGGACGTGTTCCGGCCGTTCTACAGGCTCGACGAATCGCGCAACCCGGACACCGGCGGCACCGGCCTGGGCCTTGCCATCGCCCGGGACCTGATCCGCAGCCACGGCGGCGAAATCACGCTTGACGATTCGCCCCATGGCGGTCTGCGGGCGCGCATCCGCCTGCCACTCTGAAATTGCCCGGGGCCGGGGCCGGCAGACGTCGGCGTGCCGCCATCCATGTCCGGTGATCAGTACATGCGGCCGCCGTCGGGCACCGCGTGGCTCGGGCCGAGCAGCACGACCTCGCCCGCCGCGTCGGGGACGCCCAGAACCAGCACCTCGGAGCGGAACGGGCCGATCTGCTTGGCCGGGAAATTCACGACGGCGACCACCTGGCGGCCGGGCAGCGCGTCCACCGCATAGTGCCTGGTAATCTGGGCCGATGTCTTTCGCTCGCCGATCTCGGGACCGAAATCGATCCACAGCCGATAGGATGGTTTGCGGGCCTCGGGAAACGTCTCGGCCCGGACGATGGTCCCGACACGAATGTCAACTTTCAGGAAATCGTCGAACGAAATGGTCACGCTGTCTCCTCCCGGGTCGGTAACGCTGTTGCGGACGGCCACCTGGCTGCGAGGGTCCGGTTCCGGCCGGTGCGCTACCGGATTAGCACCGTGCAACGCCGAAGGAAACGGTCGTAACGATGAAACCGGCCGCTCCCGCCGGGCGGGAGCGGCCATAACCTTCGGACGTGGGAGGAGAGCGCCCGAAGAGGGTCTTGTTGTGAGTTACTTCTTGCCGTTCTTGACCAGGCCCTTGACCTCGTCGAGGCCCTCGACGAACCGCTTGTTGAGGATCTCGAACACGGCGCCGTTGGTCTTGGCGACCGACTCGTTGAGCTCCTTCAGGTTCACGATGGCCCGCTCGATGCCCTCGCGGGTCAGTTCGGCATGCCGGGCGACCTTGTCCTTCGGCTCGCCGGCGGCCATCAGCTCCTGCATTGCAGCCGTCAGCTCCTCGATATTCTCACGGACGATCGCGGTCTGGCGCTCGAACAGGCCCTGCGCCGCCTCGGCGGCCAGCTTGTTGGCCGAGGTCAGGGTCTCGAAGTTCTTCTTGTGGGCGGCAACGACCTTCTCGACATCGACGGTCGGAAACTTGAGGTCGGCCATCAACTTGGTGAAATCAAACGTCCCGAAGGGATTGGCATTTGCCATCTTGTCTCTCCTGAAATTCTGGTTGCGTCGCACAACGTATTATGTTGCAGTGCAGCAATTCGGGATTATACGGCCCGAAAACAAGAGGTCAAGAGAAAATTTTTTGCAGCGCACAATTTTGTGCGCTGCACACGTTCGGCTCAGGCGGCGGCGGTCGGGGCGGGGCGCTGGCGGCGGCCGAACAAGACTTCGGCGCAGCGGCCGGCACGGCCCAGATTGCGATCGAGCGCCGCCATCGTCCGCGCCATGTCGGAGGTATCGTCGTCGAGCCAGACCCGAAACGTCTTGGCCCAGACGCCCGCAAGGCCCGTGATCTTCAGGCATCCCGCGACGCCGTCCGACGGGATCTCGGCGGCCTCGAGCATCCAAGCCAAGGAGCATCCGAAGGCGGGCAGCGTGGCAGCCGCTCCGAGCGGGTCGAACGTCAGGCCGGCGCGGATCCGGCGGAGCGCCTCGCGGTGCGGCCGCAGCGCATCGAACCGGCGCATGATCACCTCGAACAACCGGTCGCGCGCCGTGTCTTCCGGGGCGAAGGCGAAGTCCGACGCCACGACCTCCCGATCGATGCGGCGCATGAAGGCGGCGAGGATCGACAGCCGCGACCCATAGCGCGGGTGCAGATCGGCCAGCGGCACGCCGGCCTTGCGGGCAATCGCGGCGACGGTGAGCCCGCGCCAGCCTTCCGATTCCACGAGCGCCAGCAGAGCATCGACCAGTTTGCCCTCGATATCCCGCGCGCCGCCTTTGGCTGTTCCCTGTTTCGGTGCCGACGGTTTCTTTGCCATGCTTCGACTCCCATTCCTGATTGCGACGGCATGATCCGCTGCATCATACCCTTACTTTACAAATGGGACGATTCAACGCTGCCGCAAGGCAATCTCGGCGATGGTGCCACCGGTCATGTCCGCCAGGCCGGCGGGGTCAAGCCGGCACACAGCGAACGGGGTGCCGGCCGCGGCCCATATCTCCTCGAACGCCAGGAGGTCGACGTCGATATATGTGACGAGGGGCCGGTCATGACCGATCGGCGGCACGCCGCCGATGACGAAACCGGTCTCACGGCGCACGAAATCGGCATCCGCCTTGCCCAGCGCCTCGCCGAGCAGCGCCGCCACTGCCTTCTCGTCGACACGGTTGCCGCCGCTGGCGATGACCAGCACGGCGCGGCCGCTGCCGGCGCCCCGAAACACGATCGATTTCGCGATCTGTGCAACGTCGCATCCAATCGCCGCCGCGGCCTCCGCCGCCGTGCGGGTCGTTTGGTCGAGTTCGCGGATCTCGACGACGGCGCCGCGCGCCGCCAGGGCCGCTTGCACGCGCGTCACGCCGGCCGATCGGCGGGACAAGGCTAGCCCGCAAGTTCCCGGCCGCGCCGCGTCGCCGCGGCGAC
>JBFIFO010000140.1:0-10780 GCA_041602815.1 Alphaproteobacteria bacterium
AGAGCATGGGCGTTCGCGGCGGCCGCATGGAGACGGTCAGCTACGGCAAGGAGCGTCCCGCGGTGCTCGGCTCGAACGAGGCGGCCTGGGCGCAGAACCGTCGCGCCGTCATGGTCGTGAGGTCAGGCGACCTGTCCTGATTTGAGCGAAATCTTTGCGCAAGCGGCTCCGGCTTCCGGCCGGGGCCGCTTGTTGCTTCGGGGACATGGCAGCGCCATATTCTTGCCGAAGATGATGCATAGGTTTGGCACATGATGCTGCACACTCATACCCGCGGCGTACGCGCTGGCGCGACCGCTGCGAACCGTCCGGACGGGCTCCGCGCCGGCGGCTTCGGTTGGTTGGCGACAATTCTCATCGCCGTGCTGAATGTCGGAATTCTCGCGCTTCCCGTTGCGGCACTCGCCCAGGCCCAGGATTCGAACCTGTTGCGCAAGGTGGAACGGCTGCAGAAAGAGCTGAATGACCTGCAGAGTTACGTTTACCGCGGTGGCGCGCCATCCGGCGGCACGTCATCGGGCGGTGGCGATGCAGTCGGCGCGGATGTTGCGGCAAGGATGCAGCTGCAGATCACCAGGATGCAGGAGCAGCTTCGGGCAATGAACGGCCGGGTCGAAGAGATCCAGCATCGGATTTCGGTGCTGGAGCAACGTTTCGACCGCATGGCCGATGATCTCGAGATCCGCCTGCAACAGATCGAAAGCGCGGTCGCGGGTGGACCGGCCGCGGTTACACCCAGGGATCGCGACGTATCGGCCCTGGGTGGTGTTGGCGCGGCCGCTGGCCCGTCGCCGACCGCGGCATCGCCGACGATCGGGTTTCCACAGGATGCCTCGCCGCGCGAGCAGTACGATTTCGCCTTCGACCTGCTGAAGAAGCGTGATTACGGTGGCGCCGGTATCGCGCTGGAGTCGTTCCTCGACAAGAACCCAGACCACCCGCTGGCCGGCAATGCCATTTATTGGCTGGGCGAGACGCACTATGTGCAGAAGGAATACAAGACTGCCGCCAAGGTCTTCCTGGACGGGTATCAGAAGTACCCGACCGGCTCCAAGGCTCCGGACAACCTTTTGAAGCTCGGCATGTCCCTGGCTGCCTACGGCGATTCCGACAACGCCTGCAAGACGTTCAGGAAGCTGCTCGAGACCTTCCCCAAGGCGCCGGTGCGGATCACCAAGGCGGCAAAGACCGAGCAGAAGAAACTCAACTGTACCTGACATGGCAATGTCGGCGCATGACGCTGTAACGCCCGCCGAATTCGCAGCGGGCATGGCCGCACTTGGCCCGTTCGAGGCGGCCCCGCACATCGCAATCGCCTGTTCCGGCGGCCCGGACAGCATGACCCTTGCGCTGCTCGGGCGGCGCTGGGTGCAATCGCGCGGTGGCACGGCTACGGCCCTGGTGGTCGATCACGGCATGCGAACCGGGTCCGCGCAGGTGGCCGAGACCGTCCGCGGATGGCTCGCGGCCGCCGGAATCGAGGCGGTGGTGCTGACGTGTCCGGGTCCGCCGCCGGCGGTCGACAGGCAGGCGTCGGCACGGCGCGCGCGCTACGCGCTGATGCGACAATGGTGTCGGCGAACAGGTATCCTGCACCTGCTGCTGGGCCATCACCGGGAGGATCAGGCAGAAACGCTCTTGCTTCGCCTGGCACGTGGCAGCGGTGTCGACGGGTTGGCTGCAATGGCTCGCGTGCATGAAACCGAGGATGTCCGTCTGTTGCGGCCCCTGCTCGATATTCCGAGGGCACGGTTGCGCGCGTTTCTGCAAGACGCCGGGCGACCGTATGTCACCGATCCGTCCAACGAAGATCCTGCGTTTGCCCGCGTGCGCTTGCGCGCCTTACAGCCGGCTCTGGAAGCCGAGGGCCTAACCCCCTCGCGCCTGGCGGCAACTGCCCGCCGTATGGCGCGCGCCCGCGCGACGCTCGAAGCGGCGGCGACGGCCCTGCTCGCGCGGGCCGCAACGATCTACCCGGAAGGCTTTGCGGCAATGGCGCCGGCGCAGCTGTGCGCGGCGCCCGAGGAGGTGGCGCTCCGCGCCCTGTCCCGATTGCTGGCATGTGTCGGCGGCAGCACGTATGGTCCCCGCCTCGAGCGCCTGGAGAGGTTGTACCGGTGGCTTGTCGACCAGCCGTCTGCGGGGACGGGCCGGACCCTGGCGGGGTGCCGTATCCTCCGCCGCGGCGACAGCATTGTCATCTGCCGCGAGGCGGCGGCTGTTCAGAATCCTGTTGCAGCGCTGGACGGCGTTGTCTGGGACGGGCGTTTCCGGCTTGTGCTGGGCGACCCGCTGCCCAGCGAATACCGGGTCGGCCGGCTTGGCAAGGCCGGCTGGGCCCAACTCGTGCATGCCCGCTCCGAGTTGAAAAGGATTGGCCTGCCGGCGGATGTAAGACAGTCGTTGCCGGCGGTCTGGGCCCTTGACGAGGTGATCGCAGTACCCCACTTGAGTTACCGATGGGAACGGGACAAATCAGGGGCCGCGGCGGCTGGCGCAATCACCTTTTTGCCGGCGCGGCCGTTGAGTGCGGCTGCATTCGATTCTCGGGCGGGGTTTCCGTGACCGCCGATTTCCGTTATTCTACAATGCGTAGCATTGCCAAGCCGGGGCGGTGCAGGGTGGAAACGAACCGGCACACAAAAGGATTTCCAAATTGAACTTGTTCAGTCGAAATCTGGCAGTCTGGGTCATCATCATCGTCCTTCTGGTGGCGCTGTACAGCGTGCTGGGCGAGAACCCTGGGCACAAGGCCGAGAGCGAAATCGCCTATTCCGACTTCATTGCCGAAGTTGAAGGCGGCAACGTCAATAACGTCGTCATCGAGGGCAGCCGGATCAGCGGCCATTACAAGAACGGTCAGCAGGAATTTTTCACCAGGGCCCCGGAAGCCGATTCCGGGCTGATACCGCTGCTGCGGGAAAGCGGTGTCCATTTCAAGGTCGAGGAGAGCGACGATGGATCACGCTCGCTCTTCGATGTTGTGTTGTCGTGGTTCCCGTTCCTGTTGCTGATCGGCGTCTGGATATTCTTCATGCGCCAGATGCAGGGCGGCGGCGGCAAGGCCATGGGTTTCGGGAAATCGCGCGCCAAGCTGCTGACGGAGAAATTCGGCCGGGTGACCTTCGACGACGTCGCCGGCATCGACGAGGCGAAAGTCGAGCTGGAGGAGGTCGTTGACTTCCTGCGCGACCCGCAGAAGTTTCAGCGGCTCGGCGGAAAAATCCCGAAGGGCTGTCTGCTGGTTGGACCGCCGGGGACCGGCAAGACGCTTCTTGCGCGGGCAATCGCCGGCGAGGCCAACGTGCCGTTCTTCACGATTTCAGGCTCCGATTTCGTCGAGATGTTCGTCGGCGTCGGTGCATCGCGGGTGCGCGACATGTTCGAGCAGGGCAAGAAGAACGCACCCTGCATCATCTTTATCGATGAAATCGACGCGGTCGGCCGGCATCGCGGCGCGGGCCTCGGCGGCGGCAATGACGAGCGTGAGCAGACGCTGAACCAGCTTCTGGTCGAGATGGACGGGTTCGAGGCCAATGAAGGCGTGATCCTGATCGCGGCCACCAACCGGCCCGACGTTCTGGATCCGGCGCTGCTGCGACCCGGACGATTCGACCGCCAGGTGGTGGTGCCGAATCCCGATATCCTCGGGCGCGAGAAGATCCTGAAGGTGCATCTTCGCAAGGTGCCGCTGGCCCCGGATGTCAATCCCCGAACGATCGCCCGCGGCACGCCCGGCTTCTCCGGCGCCGACCTCGCCAACCTCGTGAACGAGGCGGCCCTGCTGGCAGCGCGCAAGAACCGCCGCGTCGTGACCATGCAGGACCTGGAGGACGCCAAGGACAAGGTGATGATGGGCACCGAGCGGCGCTCCATGGTGATGAGCGACGAGGAAAAGCGCCTCACCGCGTATCACGAGGCCGGCCACGCGGTCGCGGCGCTGCATTCGCCGGTATCGGACCCGATTCACAAGGCGACCATCATCCCTAGAGGGCGGGCGCTCGGCATGGTCATGCGGCTGCCGGAGCGGGACGAGTATTCGATGGCGCGGGACAAGCTGCATGCCAACCTCGTCGTTGCGATGGGGGGGCGGATCGCCGAGGAAATGATCTTCGGTTACGACAAGGTGACGACCGGCGCCTCGGGTGACATCGCGCAGGCGACGCGCACCGCGCGCAACATGGTTACCGTCTGGGGCATGAGCGACAAGCTCGGCCCGCTGCGCTACAACGAGGATCAGGAAGAGATCTTCCTCGGCCACTCGGTGACGCAGACCAAGAACGTGTCAAGCGCCACCGCCAAGCTGATCGACGAGGAGGTGCGCCGGATCGTCGATGAGGCGTATACGGCATGCGAGAAGATCCTCAAGGATAACAAGAAGGAACTGGTGGCGGTGGCCGAGGCGCTGCTGGAATACGAGACCCTGACCGGCGAAGAGATCCAGGCGGTCGCGCGGGGCGAGTCGATTGTGCGGCCCGAGGACGAGACCGTGCCGCCAACTGGCGCCAAGTCTTCCGTGCCTAGCGCCGGCAAGGTCGGGATCGAACCCAATCCGAAGCCGCAGCCGGAGAGCTGAACGTCCCGTCCAGTGCAGGCTATGCCGGGCCGCCACGCGATTGTCGCGGCGGCCCTTGGCCTGTGCCGGCCCGGTAACGCGGCGGAACCGCCTGCACATGCAGCCGCAGGAATACGTAAAGTCGCCCGTCGGAAACGTTTAGCGGCGACTTTCGCCGGCCGACGCTGCTCGACAGGTTTTTCTTTGGTATTAATTGTCTGTTCACGAGGATTGCCTTAAATAACCTATCCGAAGGACCGGCTGCAGCGGGTGCAAACCGGAACGCGGACGGGATACGGGGTACATATGGCGCGAAAGCTGTTCGGGACCGACGGCGTGCGGGGTCTCGCCAATGCGGAGCCGATCACGCCGCAGACCGTACTGCGGCTGGCGGTTGCCGTCGGCCATCGATTCCGGCGTGGCGATCATCGTCACCTCGTCGTCATCGGCAAGGATACCCGGTTGTCCGGCTATATGCTGGAACCCGCGTTGACGGCCGGGTTCGTGTCGATGGGCATGGACGTGGTCCTGGTCGGCCCGTTGCCGACGCCGGCGCTCGCCGTTCTGACGCGATCGCTGCGCGCCGATCTCGGTGTTGTCATCTCGGCCTCCCACAATCCCTATTTTGATAATGGGATCAAGCTGTTCGGCCCGGACGGTTACAAGCTTTCGGACGACGAGGAACTGGAAATCGAGCGGCTGATGGACGATGAGTCGCTGGCACCGGCAGAGCCAGCCGATCTCGGACGTGCCCGCCGGCTCGACGATGCGCAGGGGCGCTATATCGAATACGTCAAGCAGACCTTCCCGCGCGGCCTGCGGCTCGATGGGCTGCGGATCGTCGTCGACTGCGCGAACGGTGCGGCCTACAAGGTCGCGCCGACGGTGCTGTGGGAGCTGGGCGCCGATGTTCTGCCCGTCGGCGTGTCGCCGGATGGTACCAACATCAACCGCAACTGCGGCGCCACCATGCCGGATACCATCTCGGAGCGTGTTGTCGCCTCCGGCGCGGACCTAGGTATCGCCTTCGATGGCGATGCGGATCGAGTCATCATCGCCGACGAGAACGGCCGGATCATAGACGGCGACCAGCTCATGGCCCTGATTGCCACGGACTGGCAGGCCGCAGGGCGCCTGCAGGGCGGTGGCGTCGTCGCCACGGTCATGTCCAACCTCGGGTTCGAGCGGTATCTCGGGCGCATGGGCTTGGGTCTCGTGCGGGCCGCCGTCGGCGATCGTTACGTCGTCGAGGAGATGCGCTCCGGATCGTACAATATTGGTGGCGAACAGTCGGGACACATCATCCTGTCCGATTACGGGACAACGGGCGACGGCCTCATCGCCGCGCTGCAGTCCCTGGCCGCCGTCGTCCTGCGCGATCGACCGGCAAGCGAGGTTCTGAGCGTGTTCGACTCGCTGCCGCAGATCCAGGAAAATGTGCGATTTTCGGGGGGCGCGCCGCTCGAGGACCGGCTTGTCCGCGCAGCGATCGCCGATGGCGAGTCGATGCTGGGCGCCGACGGACGGCTCGTAATACGGAAATCCGGGACGGAACCGGTGATCCGGGTCATGGCCCAGGGTGACGATGAAGCGCTGATCGGCAACGTCGTCCGCGACATCGTCGGCGCGATCGAACAGGCGTCCGGGGCATGACGGAACATCAGGCGCAGCATCAGGCAGCCGCGGGGGCGGTCCGGCCGGAGGGGACCGGGACGCGGATTCAGGGGCGGGTCATGGTCGTCGCCGGCTCCGATTCCGGAGGCGGCGCCGGAATCCAGGCGGATATCAAGACCGTCACGGCGCTGGGCGGCTACGCGATGACGGCGGTAACCGCCCTGACTGCGCAGAACACCGAGGGTGTGAGCGGTATCGTCGAGACACCTGCCGGATTCATCGGCAAGCAGATGCGGCTGGTGCTGAAGGACATCGGTGCCGACGTGATCAAGATCGGCATGGTGCCCAACGAAGAGGCGATCGAGGCCGTCCATTACACGTACATGGAATTCGCGCCTGACGTGCCGATCGTCCTCGATCCGGTCATGATGGCGAAGGGCGGACACCCGCTGATCGACCGCGAGGCCATCCACATGGTACGCCAGCACTTCCTGCTGCAGTGCCACATAGCGACGCCGAATATCCCGGAAGCCCAGGTCCTGACCGGCATGGAGATCCGCAGTCTCGACGACATGAAACATGCCGCCGAGGTCATGATCACGCTGGGCTGCCAGAGAACGCTGATCAAGGGCGGGCACTTCCGGGACGGCGACAGCGAGATGGTCTACGACGTGCTGTTCGACGAGAACGGTGTCGAGGTGTTCGAGGATACGCGCATCGACACGCCGCATACCCACGGCACGGGCTGCACACTCGCCTCGGCGATCGCCGTGTCGATGGCGCAGGGCATGACGCTGCGGGATTCGATTATCCGTGCGCGGGCCTACGTCCGGCAGGCGATTCTGCTGGCGCCCGGCTACGGCAAGGGGCACGGTCCGTTGAACCACGCGCACACCGTGACACCGTTCCACCCGGAGAGCGAGTCCTAGACGATTGGTGTCGAAGCCGTCGGGTGCGAGGCGATAAGCCGGGCCACCACCGCCAAGCCATCCGCGACCTTTTCGCCGCTCGCCTCGGCGCACAGGCAAATGCGGACGGCGCGCGGGTCGGCATCGCCGGCCGCGCCACGATCCGCCAGCGCGGGCATGTCCATCTCGACTCCGTGTCGCCGGAGCCGGAACTGGCTCCAGCGTGATCACAGCGGGCCGGTACCGATTCCACGCAGGTGGATGATGTACTAGACTTCCGGCTGGACTGTGGAGCAGCACGGATGGAGCGAACACTGGCCGACAACATCGCGTTGCCGACGATTGCCGGCATCGAACAGGCGCGGCGGGAAATCGGCCCGTGGATCGACGAGTCGCCGCTGATCCGCTCGGAGCTGCTGTCGCGTGCGCTGGCGGCCGAGGTCTGGGTCAAGAACGAGACCGTCGGGCCGATTGCCAGCTTCAAGCTGCGTGGCGCCCTGACCCATCTGCTGCGCGCCGCTGATTTGAAGGGGGCGGTCACCTCGTCGACCGGCAATCACGGCCAGGGAGTCGCCTACGGTGCGCGGCTCCTGAACGTGCCAGCCCACATCTTCCTGCCGGCGAAGAACAATCCGGTCAAACGGGCGATGATTCAGGCCTTCGGAGCCACGCTGCACGAAGTGGGAGACGATATCGACGCCGCCAAGGCCGCCGCCCGCACGTTTGCCGCCGAACGAGACCTCGAGTTCGTCGATGACGGCGAAAGCCTGGACATGATGGAGGGGGCGGGGACGGTCGGGCTGGAATGTGCGGAACGGCTCGACGCGATCGACTGGATATTCGTGCCAATGGGGGCCGCAACCCTGTTCACCGGCGTGGCGACCGCGGTGAAGGACCGCCATGCGGGCTGCCGCGCCGTTGCGGTGCAGGCCAAAGGGGCGCCCGCTATGGTAGAGAGCTTCCATGCCCGCAGGGCGGTGGAGCGGCCGATCGAGACTGTGGCGGATGGGCTGGCCTGCCGGGTTCCGGCAAGCCGCGCCCTGGCCGGGCTGATCGCGCTGGCCGACGATGCGATGACCGTATCCGACGAGGAGATGCTGATGGCCGTGCGCAGCATTGCCGAGTGCGGCCATGTGCTGGTCGAGCCGGCAGGCGCAGCGGCGCTGGCCGGGGCATGGGCGCGGCGTGCGGACATCCGGGGCCGTACGGTCGTGTTGATCTTGAGCGGCGCCAACGTCCCGCACGACGTTCTGACGCGGGCCCTTGCCGGCCCCCCGATGTTCGCGCTCGAAGACGCGGCAGCGCAGGGCGGCTGAGCCGATGACGGTGCGCTATGCCATTGAAGACGAACTACCGTCGGCGGAGTTTCTCGACGTCCTGATGCGGTCGGGCCTGGCGCAGCGGCGGCCCGTCGATCAGCCCGAGCGGATCGCCACGATGCTGCGGAATGCCAATCTCGTGGTCGCCGCACGCGATGCCGGCGGGCTCCTCATCGGCGTATCGCGGTGCCTGACCGACTTTGCCTATGTCTGCTACTGCTCCGACCTTGCGGTGGACCGCAAATGGCAGGGCCAGGGCGTCGGCCGCGAGCTCATCCGGCGCAGCCGCGAGGCGGCCGGCGAAGGTGCGACGTTCCTGCTGCTCTCGGCGCCGGGCGTCGAGACCTATTACCTGAGGTCGGGGTTCGAGAAATTCGAGACGTGCTACGGCATTCGGCGCAAGCGGTGAAAGCGAGGCAGATGGCAAGGGCACTGGAGATCAGCGTGGAACCTGCGATCCGGCCGGACGACATTGCAGCGGTTCGGGAGTTGTTTCGCGAATACGCCGAGTCGATGAAATTCCAGCTGTGTTTTCAGGCCTTCGAAGTGGAGCTGGAAAGTCTGCCCGGCGCGTACGCGCCGCCCTCCGGTGAGCTGCTGCTGTGCCGGGTCGGCGGCGCGCCGGCGGGATGCGTGGCAACGTGCCGCTGGCTGCCGGGCGTGGCGGAGATGAAGCGGCTCTACGTCCGGCCTGAGTTCCGCGAGTTGAAGATCGGACGCAACCTGGCCTGGCTCGCCATGGGGATGGCGCACGAGGCGGGCTATGCCTCGATGCGGCTGGAAACGGTGCCCGACCTCATGCCCACGGCGGTCGGGATGTACGAGAAACTGGGCTTCGAGCGGTCGCCCTGTCCTGAAGGAACCGATGCCCGCATCGTTTGCTACACCCGTACGTTGACAGACATCGTCTAGCTGCCGGCCGGCCAAATCACCGCAAGAACCGGGTGGGTCGGCGCTGCGCCGTTGCCGATACTGATCGCATGAGCAGCGCGACGACAGAGGCCGGGGCGGCAGTGGCAATCGGTGCTGACAACGCCGCCAAACGACTGCGGCGGCTGTTCGGGCGTATGTTGTCGCAGGTCGCGAGGTTGCGGCCGCGGCGACGGCAACGAAAGAGAAAGCAACGTGGTGTGGATTTGGCTATGAATGATCACCTGCTCCGCGACATCGGCCTGCGGCGATCCGATCTTCATCGCGAAACCCGCCAGTATTGGTGGCCTGGAGGACATCATGGCGATCGTACAGATGACTGATATGCGGGCACTGCCCGATAGCGAAACGGGTGCCGGCCCGGCACGACCGGCCGGCCGATCCGATTATGCCCGCATGGGGCAGGCGCTCGACGTGCTGGCGGCGGCGTTCCCGAACCAACCGTCGCTGGCGGAGCTGTCCGCACATGTCGGCCTCAGCGAGCATTATTTCCAGCGCATGTTCATTCGCTGGGTCGGTGTCAGTCCGAAAAAATTCCTTCAGCATTTGACCCTGACGGAGGCCAAGCGGCGGCTTCGCGAATCCGCAAGCGTTCTGGACGCTGCGTACGATGTGGGCCTGTCCGGGCCCGGACGGCTGCACGACCTCTTCGTGACGTTCGAGGCGATGACGCCGGGTGAGTACAAGGCGCGGGGCGACGGACTGACGATCCGCTACGGCTATCACGATACGCCCTTCGGCGAATGCTTGTTGATGGCCACGGAGCGCGGCATATGCGGGCTCGGTTTCACGACGCAGGAGGAACGGGACGCGGCACTCGCCAGGTTGTCCCGGGGCTGGGAGCGGGCCGGACTGGTCCGTGACGATGATGCCACCGCGGACTACATTCCGCGGATTTTCGCGGATCCGCTGCAACCGGCACCTCGCGATGCACCGCCGATTCGACTGTTGCTGCGGGGCAGTCGGTTCCAGCTCAAGGTCTGGCAGGCGTTGCTGGAAGTTCCGCAGGGCGGGCTGACGACCTATCAGGATATCGCCCGCCGTATCGGTCTGCCCGAGGCATCGCGCGCTGTCGGCAATGCAAATGGCGCAAATCCGATCTCGTGGCTGATTCCCTGCCATCGGGTCATCCGGAAATCGGGTGAGCTTGGCGGCTACGGCTGGGGTTTGGGCCGCAAGATGGCGATGATCGGCTGGGAGGCGGCGCGTGCGGACGTTCTGGCTCAGTCGTCCTGACCCCAGGGTTCGAGGCCACCCCAGGCGATGAAAGGCGGATTTTCGTATTCCGGCTTGCCGTAGGTCAGAGGGGCGCCGTGCGCGTCAGTGACCTTGCCGCCGGAGCCGGCCAGGACGGCGTGACCGGCGGCGGTGTCCCACTCCATGGTCCGCCCGAAACGGGGATAGATGTCGGCCTCGCCTGCCGCGACGAGGCAAAATTTCAGGGAGCTGCCGGC
>JBFIFO010000141.1:0-10293 GCA_041602815.1 Alphaproteobacteria bacterium
CCGGTCGACCTCTATCCCGGCGCCGAGGGCCGCGGCCCGAGCTTCGCGCCGCCCGGCTATGCGGCCGCGGACAGCCTCGCATCGTTCATGACCGACGCGATCCTGGATCATCTCGAGGCGCAGGACGGCCGGCCGTGGTTCGTCCACGCCTCCTACTGGCACCCCCACCCGCCGTTCATCGCGCCCGAGCCGTACAATGCGCGCTACGATCCGGGGGACATGCCGGCGCCGCGGCGAGCCGCCTCGCTGGCGGCGGAATGCGCGCAACACCCGTTCGTCGCCTGGCGCATGGAACGCCTGCGCAACCGCACCTGGACGCTGGCCGCCGAGACCTGCCCGACGGAGATGAGCGATCGCGACCTCGCCCAGCTGCGCGCCACCTATTACGGCATGATCAACGAGGTCGAGGACAACATCGCGCGGCTGATCGACCGGCTGCAGGCGAACGGACAGTACGACGACACGCTGATCGTGATCACGTCCGACCACGGCGAGCAGCTCGGCGATCACTGGATGCTGGGCAAGGAGAGCTACTTCGACGAGACCTTCCACGTGCCGCTGATCGTCCGCGACCCGCGGCCCGCCGCTGCCAGGGGCCGCCGCGTCGAGGCCTTCACCGAGAGCGTCGACGTGATGCCGACGATCCTCGACTGGATCGGCGTTCCGGTTTCGCGGCAGTGCGACGGCCACTCGCTGATGCCGTGGCTGGTCGGCGACACCCCCGCCGGCTGGCGCGATGCGGCGCACTGGGAATACGATTTCCGCGATCTTGTGGGCCAGGCGGCGGAGACAGCGCTGGGCCTGCACAGCGACGAGTGCCAGCTGAGCGTGATCCGCGACCGCGCGTACAAGTATGTCCATTTCGCCGCCTTGCCGCCGCTGTTCTTCGACCTCGCGGCCGACCCGGAGCAACTCGTCGACCGCGCCGGCGACCCGGACTATGCGCCGCTGGTGCTGCGCTACGCCCAGAAGCTGCTATCGTGGCGCATGGCCAACGACGAGCGGATCCTGACCCACCTGCACGTCGGCAAGGGCGTCTTCGAACGGCCGAACACCCGCCGCCCGGTATGAGCGGCGTGACGTTAACGGAAGTGTAACCGACTGATGAGCTACGATCTTTTCTTCAAGCCCAACGAGCGACTTACCAAAGAGGCCTTCGAATCCTACTTTTCGAACAGGAACTGCTATAGGTTGGAGAAAAATCAAGCCTGGTATGAAAATGAGGATACCGGCGTCTATTTCGCGTTCGAATGGAACGAGGATGACGGGCAAGGCGACGGGGACCCGGCAGCCGAAGATCCCTACGCGGCGAGCTTCAATGTCAACTACTACCGCCCGCAAATCTTTGGTCTGGAAGCCGAGCCCGAAGTGACAGCCTTCATCGAACGATTCGATCCAGAGATATTCGATCCGCAAACGCATGGCATGGGGGACGGCCCCTACTCGGGCGAAGGTTTCCTGCGCGGCTGGAACGAGGGCAACAGGGTTGCCGTAAGGGCCATGACCGGGCAACCGGTTGCCGACACGCCGTTTACCTTGCCGGAGGCGGAAATCGCCCGAATCTGGCGCTGGAACTTGGGCAGGAAGGCGCTGGAAGAGCGGTTGCAGGTCTTTGTCCCAAAGATCATGTTGTGCGTCCAAAATGACGCTGTTAAGTCCATTTGCGCGTGGACGGATGCCATTCCGATCGCCCTGCCCCGGGTCGATGTGATTAGCCTCGTGCGATTTGCACTCGCCCCCAAGCGGTTCTTTTTCCTCCGCCGCACCGATGTGTGTCCGATTCCGTGGGACGAAGCCGGTGAGCCGCTTGCCAATTTTGTGCATAGGGCCAACGAACCCGAATATTGGCTTTTCGACTATCCCGAAGAAGTACCCGCCGGCATGGCGTCCTGGTTTGCCAGCCAGAATGCCAATGCCGCCGCCGTGACGGGCAATGGGATCCCGATGGATATGGTCATATCGGCGGAACTCGTCGCGCAGGCTGCCGATGCGGCGGCTCTGCAGTCCGACTCCTGAACGACCAGCGGCAGGCATACCGTGACCATCCCCCAGCCCCCCGCCCTGCCCCGCATCATCGGCCACCGCGGCGCCATGGGCCACGCGCCGGAGAACACGATCGCCGGGTTCGAGAAGGCGGCCGCGATGGGCGTGCGCTGGGTCGAGTTCGACGTCAAGCTGACCGCCGACAGCCACATCATCCTGATGCACGACGACGATCTCGACCGGACGACGAACGGCAAGGGCCCGGTCGCGGCGGCGACGCTGGAGGAAATCCGCAAGCTGGACGCCGGACGATGGTTCTCGCCCGATTACACGGGAGAGACGGTGCCGACGCTGGACGAGGCGATGACGGTGCTCGCCCGGCACGGCATGGGGGCAAACGTGGAGATCAAGCCGTGCAGGGGCCGCGAGGTGGAGACCGGAGCCGCCGTCGCCGCCGCGCTGGCGCAACGCTGGATGAGCGGCCCGCAGCCCCCCTTCGTGTCGAGCTTCTCGACGGCGGCGCTGGCCGCCGCGCGGGACGCGGCGCCCGAGGTGCCGCGGGCGCTGCTCACCCTGGTCTACCTGCCCGGCTGGTCGGCGAAGATGCAGCAGCTTGGGTGCGCCTGCTACCACGTGCTCGACCGGCTGATCACCGAGAAGCGGGCGCGCGAGATCCGCGAGGCGGGCTACCGGGCGCTGGCCTTCACGGTGGACGACGGCGCGCGCGCGCATCAACTCCTCTCCTGGGGGCTCGAGTCGGTCATCACGAGCTACCCCGACCGCATGCCTGAAGCGTGAACCCGCCGCTGCAAGTTCGCGAACAGGACGCATGCGAACCGTCTAGATGATCGCGTGGCGGACCTTGGCGGAGACCCACTCGCTGAGCAGCACGGTGGCGAGGATCGCGATCAGGATCACGGTGACCTGCGGCCAGGCGAGGATGTTCAGCGAGGCGCTGAGCTGCAGGCCGATGCCGCCGGCCCCGACGAGGCCAAGCACCGTCGACTCGCGGATGTTGATGTCCCAGCGGAACACCGAGATTCCGGCGAAGGCCGGCATGATCTGCGGCACGATCCCGTAGGCCATGACCTGCAAGCGCGAGGCCCCGGTCGCCTCGATCGCCTCGACCTGGGTGTGGTCGATCTCCTCGATCGCCTCGTACAGCAGCTTGGCGCAGAAACCGATCGAGCGCAGGGCGATGGCGATGGTGCCGGCGAACACGCCGGGGCCGATGATCGAAACCAGAAGCAGCGCCCAGATCAGCGAATTGATCGAGCGCGAGGAGACGATGATGAACAGCGCGACGGGGCGGACGATGTAGGCGTTGGGCGTCGTGTTGCGGGCGGCGAGGAAGGCCACCGGGACCGCCATGCAGAGCGCCAGCAGCGTGCCCAGCGTGGCGATGTTGATGGTGTCCCACAACGGCTCCCAGATCTCCCAGAGATATTCCCAGCGCGGCGGCACCATGCGGCTAGCGATGTCCTCGGCGATGCGCGGCGAGTCCCAGACGAAGAACCACATCGTGCTGCCGGAGATGATCTGCCAGCAGTAGACGAATAGCGCGGTGCCGACCAGCCAGCCGCCCCAGATCGCCAGCTGCTTGCCGCGCTCGCGCCGTTGCCAGACCTTGACCTCCGCTTGCGTGCGCACCGGCATCACTGCACCCGCGCGCGGATCTTGCTGGAGGTGTATTCGGCGAAGAACACGATGCCGATGATGATCAGGATGATCGCCGCCGCGGTGTCGTACTCATAGCGGTCGAAGGCGGTGTTGAGGGTCGCGCCGATGCCGCCGGCGCCGACGATGCCGACCACCGAGGATTCGCGAAAGTTGATGTCGAGCCGGTAGAGCGACAGGCCGATCAGCCGCGGCATGACCTGCGGCTGCACGCCGTAATTGATCCATTGCAGCCAGCGCGAGCCGGTGGCCCGGACCGCCTCGGCCTGGCCGGGGTCCATCGACTCGATGTCCTCTGCCAGCAGCTTGGAAAGGAAGCCGATGGTGGCGAAGGAGAGCGTCAGCATGCCGGCGAACGGCCCGAACCCGAACATGGCGACGAAGAAGATCGCGATGATCACTTCCTGGAAGCTGCGCGAGACGGCGATGATGCCGCGGCACAGCAGGTAGACGGGCAGCGGCGCGATGTTGCGCGCGGCGCCGAGCCCGATCGGCACCGAGATGAGGATGCCGATGACCGTGGAGGTCACCGTCATGGTCAGGCTTTCGATCAGGCCGTCGCTGATATCGATGATCCGCTGCCCGGCGAGGCTGTCGAACCCGCCGACCTCGATCATCCGCGAGAACGGGAACGGCGGGAAGAAACCGGCGACGAATTTGCCGCCCCTCTCGAGTCCCTCATAGACGCGCAACCAGTTGACGTCGCCCAGGATCGAGTACCAGGCCAGCACAAGATAGATGCCGGCGCCGAGGAACAGGCCCCAACGCAGGGCCCGGCTCTTGATCAACGGCGGCTTGCGCCAGCGCCGGCCGGTGATGGGGATCGCGGCGTCGGCCATGGCCCTAGGTCAACCCCTCCAGACGCTCCTCGTCCACGTCGACGGCGTCGCCGCCCGTCTTCTCGCCCCGGTCCTTCTTGATCGTGGCGGTCCAGTCCTCCTCGCCGTAGATCTCGGTCAGCACCTCCGGCGTCAGCCCGTCGGCGGGGCCGTCGTAGACCACCTCGCCGACGCGCAGGCCGACGATGCGCGGCACGAACATCTGCGCCAGCATGACGTCGTGGATGTTGATGATCGCCGCCAGCTCCCGTTCCTCGCACAGCTCGCAGATCAGCCGCATGATCTGGCGCGACGTCTTGGGATCGAGACTCGCCGTCGGCTCGTCGACCAGCAGAAGCGCCGGGTTCTGGATCAGCGCCCGGGCGATGCCGACGCGCTGGCGCTGTCCGCCGGACAGCTCGTCCGCCCGGTTGTCGCAATAGTCCTCGAGCCCGACCCGGTCGAGCAGGCGGAACGCCTCGTCGATGTCGGACTGCGGGTACTGGCGGAACCAGCTGCGCCAGAAGCCGACATAACCGAGCCGGCCGGACAGCACGTTCTCCATGACGGTAAGCCGCTCGACCAGGGCGTATTCCTGGAAGATCATTCCCATCCGCCGGCGGGCCTGGCGCAGGCGCGCCGCGCCCAGCGCGGTGATGTCGACACCGTCGAGCACGGCGCGGCCGCCGGTCGGCTCGACCAGCCGGTTGATGCAGCGGATCAGCGTGCTCTTGCCGGCGCCGGAGGGGCCGATGAGGGCCATCACCTGGCCCTTCGGCACCTCCAGATCGACACCCTTGAGCGCCGCCTCGCCGGTCCTGTACCGCTTGCTCAGCCCTTCGAGACGCAGCATCCGCTAGCGCCCCGCATCACACGCATCGTCGGCCATCGCGCGTCACTTGCACGCATAGGAGACGTTGTTGGCCTTGTCGATGGTGCGGATGACGGCCCAGTGCTCCTTGTAGGTGATCGGGATGAACCGGTCTTCCCCGTTCTTCTCGAACTCCTCCTTGAGCGAAGAGCCCTCCCACTCGAAGTTGAAGAACGCGTCCTTGATCTTCTGCGCGAGCTCCGGCTTCAGGTTGTAGACATAGCCGTAGCCAGTGGTCGGGAAGGTCTGCGACTTGTAGAGCACCTTGAGCTGATCCTCGCTGACGACGCCGCGCTTGATCATGCGCTGCTTGACCGAATTGGCGATCGACGCCGCCGGGTAGTCCTTGTTGGCGACGCCCAGAATCGAGTTGTCGTGCTTGCCCGAGAACACCGGCGTGAAATCCTTTTCGGCTTCCATGCCGAATTCCGCCTTGAGGATCGCCGACGGCGCCTTGAAACCGGAATTCGAGGTCGGCGAGGTGAAGGCCAGGGTCTTGCCCTTGATGTCCTCGACCTTGTCGATGCCGCTGCCCGGATAGGTCAGGATCTCCATCTCGTATCCGAAGCCTTCCGGTCCCGACATGATGGTGAACGACACGAAGCCGGCGCAGTTCACGGCCAGCGGGTTGGAGCCGGTGTTGAAGCCGGCGATGTGCAGGCGGCCGGAGCGCATCGCCTCGATCTGCGCCGCGTTCGACTGCACCGGGAAGAAGACGACCTTCTTGCCGGTCTGCTTCTCGAGATGGGTGAGGAAATCGGACCACGCCGTCTTGTAGACCGCCGGATCCTCGACCGGCGTGTAGGCGAAGATCAGCGTGTCGGGATCGACCCAGTCCTTCGGATCGGCCGGCGGATCGGCCGTGAGGTTGCCGTCGCGGTCGCAGAACCGCACGTCGAGGTCGCCGCGCGGGCAATCCTGGGCCGCAGCGGCCGGTCCGGCAAGAAGAACGAGGGCGAACAGCGCCGGCAGGGCGCAGAGGCCGCGACGGAATGCATTGTTGATCATGTCGATTCTCCCTGAGTCGCGTTCTTGATTGATGAATTCGCCAGACAGCCTAACACCGTGCGACGGCGGTGCAAGACCCTACATCCCTGCGACGCGGCGATTCCCGGTCGCGGCTTTCGCTTGCGTTTCGAACGAAAAACGGGCGTTCCCGGAGGAACGCCCGCCTGCGCAATCGCCGCGTCCCGGCACCGCTCAGTGGCCCGCGGTCGGCATGGCGAACACGGCACCCTCGCGGATGCCGCTGGGCCAGCGCGCCGAGATCGTCTTCACCTTGGTGAAGAAGCGCACCGATTCCGGCCCGTGCATCTGCGTGTCGCCGAATTTCGAGCGCTTGGAGCCGCCGAAATTGTGGAACGCCAGCGGCACCGGGATCGGCACGTTGATGCCGACCATGCCGATGTCGACCCGGTTGGCGAACTCGCGCGCCGCATCGCCGTCGCGGGTGAACACGGCAACGCCGTTGCCGAACTCGTGCTCGTTGACCAGCCTGACGGCCTCGTCGAAGCTGCCGGCGCGCACCTGCGTGAGCACCGGGCCGAAGATCTCGTCCCGGTAGATCGACATGTCGGGCTTCGCGTGGTCGAACAGCGAGCCGCCGCAGAAGAAGCCGCCCTCGTAGCCCTGCAGGCTGGCGCCGCGGCCGTCGACGACCAGCTCCGCGCCGGCGTCCACGCCCTGCTGGATATAGTTCTCGATACGGTCCTTGGCCTGCTGCGTGACCACCGGGCCCATGTCCGCCTTGTCGTCGTTCCACGGCCCGTAGCGCAGCTCCTGGACGCGCGGCTTCAGGCGCTCGATGATCGCGTCCGCGGTGCCCTCGCCGACCGGCACGGCGACCGAGATCGCCATGCAGCGCTGGCCTGTCGAGCCGTAGCCGGAGCCGATCAGCGCGTCGGCCGCCTGGTCGAGATCGGCGTCGGGCATGATCACCATGTGGTTCTTGGCGCCGCCGAACACTTGGACCCTTTTGTTGTGGGCGGTGCCCTCGTGATAGATGTACTCGCCGACTGCGGTCGAGCCGACGAAGCTGATCGCCGGCACATCAGGGTGATGCAGCAGCGCGTCGACCGCCTCCTTGTCGCCGTTGACGACGTTCCACACGCCGTCCGGCAGCCCGGCCTCCTTCCACAGCTCGGCGAGGAACAGCGGCGCCGAGGGGTCGCGCTCCGACGGCTTGTTGATGTAGCAGTTGCCGCAGGCGACCGCCATCACGCCCATCCACAAGGGGATCATGACCGGGAAATTGAACGGCGTGATGCCGCCGACCACGCCGATCGCCTCGCGCTGCGAGAAGGTGTCGATACCGCCGCCGACATTGGACGAGAACTCGCCCTTGATCAGGTGCGGGATGCCGCAGGCGAACTCGGTGACGTCGACGCCGCGCTGGATCGAGCCCTTGGCGTCGACGATCGTCTTGCCGTGCTCCTTGCCGACGATCTCGGCCAGCGTGTCCATGTTGCGCACCAGGAGGTCGCGGAACCTGAACAGCACCTGGCTGCGCCGCGAGGCCGAGGCCGCCGACCAGTCGGGGAACGCCTTCAGCGCCGCCTGAACGGCGCGATCGACCTCGTCCGCGTTGGCATAGGGCGCGCGCGCCTGCACCTCGCCGGTCGCCGGATTGAGGATGTCGCCGAAGCGGCCGCTGGTTCCCTCGACCCGCGCGCCGCCGATGAAGTGATAGAGAGTCTCGGTCATTCGCGTGCCCCCGAAATCTGGTAAGTTCGCGCCATATTACGACGTCCGGCCGAGGCCGTCAGCGCAATTTGAGCCGTCGGCCTTCAACTGTTGGCCATACCTCTTAATCCAATTTCATCGTTATCGCGAGCGAAGCGACGCGATCCAGCTTTGACTGCGCCTCCTGGATTGCCGCGGAGCTACGCGCCTCGCAATGACACCACAAAAATCGACAGCCTTCAGTCTTCAATACTTCCCGAACACCTTGCGCAGGCCTTCCGCCAGCCGGTCGATATGGCTCTTCTCCGCGATGAACGGCGGCGCGATGCAAGCGGTATCGCCGGTCATCTTGACCAGCACGCCTTCGTCCCACAGATCCTGGACCGCCTGACCGCCGCGCGCCCCCGGCTTGCCGTCCTTCGGCGCGAGGTCGACGCCGGCCAGCATGCCGATGCCGCGGACGTCGGTGACCGCCGGCAGATCCTTGAGCGAGAACACCGCGTCGAGGAAGTAGCCCGACATCTCGCGCGCCCGCTCGAACAGGCCCTCCTTCTCGTAGATGTCGAGCGTCGCGAGCGCGGCTGCGCAGGCCGCCGGGTGCGCCGAGTAGGTGTAGCCGTGGAACAGCTCGACGCCGCCGGCGCCGGCATCCATGATGGTGTCGTAGACCTCGTCGCTGACCGCCACGGCGCCCATCGGGATCGCGGCGTTGGTCAGCGCCTTGGCCATGGTCATGATATCGGCCTTCACGCCGAAGACCTGCCCCGCGAAGTTGCCGCCGATGCGGCCGAAACCGGTGATCACCTCATCAAAGATCAAGAGGATGCCGTTGGCATCGCAGATCTCGCGCAGACGCTCCAGATAACCCTTCGGCGGGGCCAGGATCCCGGTCGAACCGGCGACCGGCTCGACGATGCAGGCGGCGATGGTGTCCACCCCGTGCAGGTCGCAGAAACGCTGCAGATCGTTGGCCAGCTCGACGCCGTTCTTCTCCGGCTGGCCGCGGACATAGAGCTCGTCCCTGCTCCAGGTATGGCGCATGTGCAGCACGCCCACGAGGCCGGGGCCGAACTGCTCCTTGTTCTTGACCATGCCCTGCACCGACATGCCGCCGAAATTGACGCCGTGATAGGCGCGTTCCCGCCCGACGAGGCGGATGCGCTGGCCCTGGCCCTTCGCCCGCTGGTAGGCAAGCGCGATCTTGAGCGCGGTGTCGACCGATTCGGACCCCGAATTGGTGAAGAAGGTATAGGCCAGGTCCCCGGGGTACAGCGCCTTCAAGCGTCGCGCCAGCTCGAACGCGGCCGGCTGGCCGTGCTGGAACGGCTGGACGTAGGCGCAGTCGCGCAGCATCTCCGAAACGGCGTCGGCGATTTCCGGGCGGCTGTGCCCCGCCGGCACGCAGAACAGGCCCGAAGACATGTCAATCAGGGTGCGCCCGTCGTGGCTCTCACATTCGACGCCCCTGCTGCTGACCATCAGGCGGGGCTTTGCCTTGAATGCCCTGTTGGCGGTAAAGGGCATGAAGAAATGCTCGAGGTCGTTGGTCGGATAGCGCATTGCAGTCACTCCGAATACGCGCGCGGCGGCGCGGCCGCGCCAGGCGCGTGGCGTGCCAGCGGCCTAGCGTCCGGCGGATGGAAACCTGCGCGACTCTAGCATTGGCGCGGTGATTGCGGATAGGGCCAGCAGCGGCAGAACGGCTTGGCCAGACGCGGACTTCCCCTGACCGGCTGAACTTGTCAGGATGGCGTGGGGCAAGCTTGAATGGAAGGCGAGGCGATGAATTTCACGGGCAAGGCGGTGCTGGTCACGGGCGGCACGTCCGGCATCGGCGCGGCAATCGCCGAGACGTTCGGCGCGGCCGGGGCATCCGTGTTCCTGACGGGCCGCGACCCGGCACGCGGCGACGCTGTGGCCGCAGCAATCGCCGCGGCCGGCGGAACCGCCGTCTTCCAGGCCGCCGACATCGCCGCCGACGGCGCCGGTGGCCGCCTCGTCAAGGCGGTTCTGGACCGCTTCGGCCGGCTCGACGTGCTGGTCAACAACGCCGGCGTCATCCACCGCGGCACCGCCGAGGAAACCACCGATGCGCAGTGGCGGCAGACATTTTCGGTGAATCTCGATGCCGCGTTCTCGGTCAGCCGCGCGGCCGTCCCGGCCATGCGCCGGCAGGGCGGCGGCGTCATCGTCAACATCGCATCGGACTGGGCGCTGGTCGGCGGGAAACGCAGCGTGGCCTACTGCGCGTCGAAAGGCGGC
>JBFIFO010000142.1:0-10047 GCA_041602815.1 Alphaproteobacteria bacterium
CCTTCGTGACCACCTGCCTCGCCTTCGTGATCGGTGGGGTGATGGGCCTTTTGGCGACGACGCTCGGCGGATGGATCGACCAGTTCCTCGGCCGACTGGTCGACGTGCTGATGGCGATCCCGATCCTGATCTTTGCGCTCCTGATCCTCACCATCACCGGGACTTCGATTCCCGTGCTGATTCTGGTGATCGCGGTGCTGGATTCGACGCGCGTGTTCCGACTCGCCCGAGCGGTGTCGATGAACATCGTCGTGCTGGATTTCGTCGAGGCGGCGCGGCTGCGCGGCGAGGGGACGTGGTGGATCATCAGCCGGGAAATCCTGCCCAACGCGTTGCCGCCGCTGGTCGCCGAATTTGGGCTGCGCTTCTGTTTCGTGTTCCTGTTCATCAGCGCGCTCAGCTTCCTCGGCCTCGGTATCCAGCCGCCCACTGCCGACTGGGGCAGCATGGTGCGCGACTTCAGCACGCTGATCAATTTCGCACGGGACGACATCATCCTCGGCATCACGCCGCTGCTGCCTGCGGCCGCGATCGCGCTGCTGACCGTCGGCGTGAACTTCGTCGTCGACTGGTTCCTCCACAAGACGAGTGGTATTCGCGATGAGAAATGAAGGCGGAAGCAAGGGAGACGTCTTGCTGGAGATGCGCGGTCTGCGTATCGAGGGACAGTCGGAGGACCATTGGAACGAGATCGTCCACGGCATCGACCTGACCTTGCGGCGCGGCGAGGTTCTTGGCCTGATCGGGGAGTCCGGGGCCGGCAAGTCGACCATCGGCATCGCCAGCATGGGGTTCGCGCGGCCGGGCTGCCGGATCACCGGCGGCACGATCGTGTTCGACGGGATGGACCTGCGCGCGGCCTCGGACAAGCAGTTGCGCAGGCTGCGGGGCTCGCGCATCGCCTATGTCGCGCAGAGCGCCGCCGCCGCCTTCAACCCGGCGCACAAGCTGATCGACCAGTATACCGAGACTCCGGTGCAGCACCGTGTGAAGTCCCGAACCGAGGCGGAGAAGGAGGCGATGGAGCTGTACCGCCGCCTGCGCCTCCCGGATCCCGAAAGCATCGGCTTCCGCTATCCGCACCAGGTGTCCGGCGGCCAGCTGCAGCGGGCGATGACCGCCATGGCCATGGCCTGCCGGCCGGACCTGATCATCTTCGACGAGCCGACCACGGCGCTCGACGTGACGACGCAGATCGAGGTGCTGGCGGCGATCAAAGATGTCGTCGAAGAGTTTAATACGGCGGCGATCTATATCACGCATGATCTGGCCGTCGTGGCCCAGATGGCCGACCGCATCATGGTGCTGCGCTACGGCGACCTCGTCGAGGAGGGCGACGCGCGCGAGATGCTCGCCAATCCCAAGGAGGAATACACCCGCCGACTGCTGGCGGTGCGCACCTACCGGAAGGAGGAGGCGCCGCCGGATAAGTCCCCGGTGCCGCTGCTCGAGGTGCGCAACGTGACCGCGAGCTATGGCGGCCGGGTTACGGTCCTCGAAGACGTCAGCGTGAAGGTCGGTCGCGGACGGACCGTGGCCGTCGTCGGCGAATCCGGCAGCGGCAAGAGCACGCTCGCCCGCGTCATCACCGGGCTGTTGCCGCCGAGCGAGGGTACCGTCCTCTTCGACGGCGAGGAGCTGCCGGCCTCGTACAAGAAGCGCTCGCGCGACCAACTCCGCCATGCCCAGATGATCTACCAGATGCCCGATACGGCGCTCAATCCGCGGCAGCGGATCCGGGACATCATCGGCCGGCCGGTGTCGTTCTATCTCGGGCTGAAGGGCGCGGCGCGCGAAAAGCGCATCCGCGAGCTGCTGACGATGATCGAGATGGACCCGGACGAGTTCATCGATCGCCTGCCGGGCGAGCTGTCCGGCGGCCAGAAGCAGCGCATCTGCATCGCCCGGGCGCTGGCGGCGGAGCCGGAGCTCATCATCTGCGACGAGGTGACCTCGGCGCTCGACCAGCTGGTCGCCGAGGAGATCCTCAAGCTGCTGCAGCGGCTGCAGGACGAGCTCGGCGTGACGTATCTCTTCATCACCCATGACCTTGCCACGGTGAAGGCGATCTCGGACGAGATCGTGGTCATGCTGCAGGGCCGAGTCGTCGACCAGGGACCGAAGCATGATGTCCTGAACCCGCCGCACGATCCGTACACCGACCTGCTGCTGTCATCGGTGCCCGAGATGGACCCGGATTGGCTGGGCAATCTTCTTGCCGAGCGAGCTGCCCGCAAGGCCCGTGGTGAAAAGGTCATGGAGAGCGCGGATCAGTAGAACCGGAACCCGGCATCCTGCCGCACGGGCTTGCGGGGCCGGCTCCCGCGCCATAATCTTCGGCGACGCGCCGGCGGCGGAAGGGGGTCGGCATGGCCCAGACAGCACGGAAGATCGGGACCTTCGACTATGTCATCGTCGGCGCGGGTTCGGCCGGCTGCGTGCTGGCCAACCGGCTGTCGGCGGATCCCGACGTGAGCGTACTGCTGCTGGAGGCCGGCGGCCGGGACAACTACCACTGGATCCACATCCCGGTCGGCTATCTCTACACCATGAACAATCCCCGCACCGACTGGTGCCTGAAGACCGAGCCGGACGCCGGCCTGAACGGCCGGGCGCTCGACTATCCGCGCGGCAAGGTGCTGGGCGGCTGCTCGTCGATCAACGGCATGATCTACATGCGCGGCCAGGCGCGCGACTACGACCAGTGGCGCCAGATGGGCAACACCGGCTGGAGCTGGGACGACGTGCTGCCCTATTTCACCCGTTCGGAGGATCACTACCTGGGGGCCGACGAGTATCACGGCGTCGGCGGCGAATGGCGCGTCGACAAGCCGCGCCTGTCATGGGAGATCCTCGACGCCTGGATCGAGGCCGCGGTGGATTGCGGCATTCCGCGGACCGACGATTTCAATCGCGGCGACAACGAAGGCGTCGGCTACTTCCAGGTCAACCAGAAGGGCGGCCTGCGCTGGACGACGGCCAAGGCGTTCCTGCGCCCGGCCATGAGGCGTCCGAACCTGACCGTGCTCACCGGGGCGCATGCCCGGACGCTGCGCCTCGACGGCCACCGCGTCCGCGGCATCGAATTCTGGCATAACGACGCCGAGACCTATGCGGAGGCAGCCGGCGAGCTGATCCTGTCGGCCGGCGCGGTCGCCTCGCCGGTGATCCTCCAGCAGTCCGGCATCGGGCCGGGCGCGCTGCTGCAGCAGCACGGCATCCCGGTGCGCCACGAGCTGAAGGGGGTCGGGGAGAACCTGCAGGACCATCTGCAGATCCGCCCGGTGTTCAAGGTGAAGAATACGGTGACCCTGAACGAGCGCGCCAACAGCCTCATCGGCCGGATCGGCATGGGTGTCGAATACGCGCTCTTCCGCTCCGGCCCGCTGTCGATGGCGCCGAGCCAGCTCGGCTGCTTCGCGAAGAGCGATCCGTCGCAGGAGACGCCGAATCTCGAGTTCCACGTGCAGCCGCTGTCGACCGAGAAGCTCGGCGCGGCGCTGCACCCGTTCCCCGGCTTCACCGCCTCGGTCTGCAACCTGCGCCCGGAAAGCCGCGGGCACGTCCGGCTGCGCGACGCCGACCCGCGCAGCAAGCCGGTCATCAAGCCGAACTACCTGTCGACGCCAGGCGACCGCAAGGTGGCGGCGGACGCGTTGCGTCTGGCGCGGCGTATCGCGCAGGCGCCGGCGCTGGCGCGCTTCGAGCCCGAAGAGCTGAAACCCGGCGCGCATCTTGCGAGCGACGATGAGCTGGCGAAAGCCGCCGGCGACATCGGAACGACGATCTTCCATCCCGTCAGCACCTGCCGGATGGGCCAGGACGACATGGCGGTGGTCGACGAACGGCTGCGCGTCCGCGGGCTGCAGGGCCTGCGCGTGGTCGACGCCTCGATCATGCCGACCATCACCTCCGGCAACACCAATTCGCCGACCATCATGATCGCCGAGAAGGCCTCCGACATGATTCGCGAGGACCGCCGGGCCGACGCCCGGGCGGCATAGCACGTGGCCGGATACGCCGATCTCGCGGGCAAGGTGGCGGTGGTCACGGGACACCGCGGCGGCATCGGCGCGGCGATCGTCGAGCGCTTGTCGGGCGATGGCGTCACCGTCGAGGGTTTCGACCTGCCGGATGTGGATTTGCGCGACCTCGGCTGCGTTAACCGCGCCGTCGCGGCCGTGATGGGCCGCCATGGCGGCATCGATATCCTTGTGAACAATGCCGGCGTGACCGTGCTGGGCACGCTGCTGGATTCATCGCTCGAGGAGCTGGATGAGGTCATGAACGTCAATTTCCGGGCGCCGTTCGCGCTGATCCAGGCGGTCCTGCCGTCGATGGTCGCACGCGGAGGCGGCGCGGTGGTCAATATTGCCAGCGACCAGGCATTGATCGCCAAGCGCTACAGCGCCGCCTACGGGGCCAGCAAGGCGGCGCTGGCGCAGCTGACGCGGAGCGCGGCGCTGGACTGGGCCGACAAGGGTATACGTTTCAACTGCGTCGCCCCGGGAAGCGTCGATACGGCGATGCTGCATGACGTGACGGACACGCTGCAGCGGCGCTGGCCGCAGCGATTTCCTGTGGGCGCCGATACGGCGTACCGCAACGCCGTCCCGCTCGGGCGCATCGCCGACCCGACCGAGATCGCGGGCATCGTCGCCTTCCTTGCCTCCGATGCCTCGTCCTTCATCACCGGGACGATCGTGCCGGTGGATGGCGGGGAGACGGCGCAATGAGCGGCCCGGTCGCCCTCGTCACCGGCGGCACGCGCGGCATCGGCCTCGCCACCGCGGCCGCCTTCCGCGAGGCCGGGTACCGCGTCCATGTCTGTGCCCGCAGGCGCGGCGGCGCCCTGCCGGACGGTATTCGCTTCCACGAATGCGACGTCGGTGACGCCGCGTCGGTGCGCGCCCTCTTCGGTGCGATCGGTGCGGACGCGGGCCGGCTCGACGTGCTGGTCAACAATGCCGGCATCGCCGGCGCGAACCCGATGGATGCGGACGCGGACGATGCGCGGTGGGACGACATCCTGCGGGTCAACCTGACCGGCACCTATCTGTGCAGCAAGGCGGCGCTAAAGCTGCTTCCGGACGGCAGCGGGCGGATCGTCAACGTCTCGTCCTTCCTCGGCCTGCGCGGGTCGGCGGACCAGACGGCCTATTGCGCGGCCAAGCACGGCGTCGTCGGCTTCACACGGGCGCTGGCGCTGCATCTCGCGCCGCGCGGGATTACCGTCAATGCGGTCTGCCCGAGCTGGGTCGATACCGATATGGCGGAAGAGCGGTTCCGGCAGCTCGGCATCGGCCGCGACGAGGCGGCTTCCGAGTCGCCGTCCGGCCGCATCGCCACCCCGGAGGATGTGGCCGCGGCGATCCTGTTTCTCGCCGCCGAAGGCGCGCGGCACATCTCCGGACAGGTGATCCCGATCGACGGCGGCGAGACGGCGTGACGGTCGCAACGCAGGGCGGGGATTATCTCAGCATGCCGCGAGGATCGCGTCCGCCAGCTCCGCGAAGCCGGTGGCGCCGCGCGCCCCGGTGACCCAGGCCGGCTCCGCCGCCAGCTTTCTGGCGAAGTCCCGGACATTGGCGACGCCCACGGCATTGGGGAAGAAGGCGAACATCGGGGCGTCGTTCGGCGAATCGCCGATGAACACGATGTCGTCGCGCGGGCCGTCGATGTCGCGGTCGAAGATGTCGGCGAAGACCCGCCGCGTCATCGACAGCTTGTCGAAATCGCCGAACCAGCCGTTGACGTGGATCGAGCTGACCTTGGCCACCGCCCCCGCCGCCTCGAACATTGCGACGATGCGTGCGACCGCGTCGTCCGGCAGACGGTCCACATCCTCGGCATAATCGATGGCGAGGTCGGTCTCGCGATAGGGCTGGTCCGCGGCGACGGCGCTGCCGGGCACCGCCGCGACGATCTCGCGCGCCACGACCGCCAGTCTTTCGCGGTCGGCGGCCCGTTGCGCCGCGGTCTTCCAGTAGACCCGGTGCATGCGGCGCTTCGCGTGGTCGTAACGGAAGAACAGCGCGCCGTTCTCTCCGACCACCCCGTCGACCGGCCACATGCGGGCGATGTGGTCGCACCAGCCGGCCGGCCGGCCGGTGATCGGCAGCACCGCAACTCCCGCGGCCCCGAGGCGCTCCATCGCGCCCAGGCTCGCTGCCGGCAGGCGCCCATTATCGGTAATCGTATCGTCGATGTCGCACAGCACGAATCGCACTGCGCGCCGCGCCGCCATCGGGAACTCGGACAGGGGGCGCATCGCGCTCATGGCGCGCCGGGAACCGCCTCGGCATCGCCCGCAAGGCAGCGCTGGATGGCGCGGATCTGGTTGGCGATGCCCGACTCCCCGCCGGCGAAGGCATTGTCGAAGACGGCGGTCCCGATCGTGAAGGCATCGGCCCCGGCCCGCGCCAGATCGGCGAGCTGCGCCGGATTGCAGACGCTGCCCGCAATGATGAGGCGGCCGCGCCCCAGCGCCGTCCGGGCGGCGCGGACGAGATCCAGCGGCTCGGCCTCGGTGGCGCGGTAGGCCAGGAGGTCGGCGCCGGCACAGCCCCTGGCGATGAAGTCGGCGCAATGGCTGGCGATGTCGGCGGCCGACCCGCCAAGGCTGGTCGGATGCCCGGCGGGGTACCCGGGAAAGGGGTAGTATCCGATCCCGGTGCCGTCCAGGACCCGCAGGACTTCGTCCACTGCCGTGCCGCCCAGCAGGTGATCGACGCCGATCTCCACTGCGAGGCGCGCGGCGGCGACGCAATCCTCCGCAGATGGGCTTACGACCTCGAGATAGCTGGCGGCTTCCATAGCCCTGATCCGGTTGCTCAGCTCCCGCAGCATGGCGCGGTCGACGCCGATATCCTTGAAGCCGACATGGCGGAGCTCCAGCCCCTCGAGCGCCTCCAAAAGCGCCAGCCCGTCGGCGACGGTCTCGTCATCGCGCGTCAGCATGAAGATGAAATCCATGGCGCCTCTCCGGCACGGGACAGTGCAGGGGGATTATGCATGGACTGCAAAGCGGTGACAGGACAAATGAGCCGGGGCCCGCCGAGCTGCAGCATAATTCGCCAAGGTGGAATCGGTTCCAGACGGCAGCGCGACCTCATGCTTCGAGACGGCTGCCCTCATCCTGAGCTTGTCGAAGGACGCAGCCGCCTCAGCATGAAAGCACGGACGCTGGAGCCTCATTCTGGGGAGAGCCGCCGCGCCGAGCAGCCGCCGCAAGGCGGCTTGCGCGAGCCGCGAGAATGGGGTCCGTCTCAAAGTATGAGGTCGCGCCGATATAGCTGGGCGCAACTCAACGGATAGCGCTCTAGGACAACCCGCTTGCCGGCCGTCACCCGTCGCCGCACAGGATCGTCAGCCCGTCACGCACCAGAGTGCGGGCGCGCGCCGTCGAGCGGGCCAATGCCATGAAATCGACACCGGAGCCCTCCACCATCCGCTGCGGCGTCAGGAGGATGAGTCCCTCCTCGTTCTCGCCGGGCCGGAAGAGCAGACCGCCCAGCCGGTCGATCGCTTCTGCGACAGGCAACGGAGCCATGGCGACGCCACGGAGCTGCACGATGTGAAAAGGCCGCCTGCGCCAGTCGCCGACGAGCCGGTTGGCCAGCGTCATCGGCATCGAGACGCCACCCCATCGCCCGTTGCATTCGATCCAGTGCAGTTCGGCGGCCTCCAGCGTGCGGCCGACCAGCACGGCATCGAAGCTGCACCTGCCGTAGTAGCCGACGGCCTGCAGCAGCAGGGCGATGCGCATCGCCTCGTTGGAAAGCCGCGCCATCCAGCGCTGCGGCAGCTCGGCTGGCGCGGCGCCGATGAACATGCCCTGCCGGCCCTCGACGGTCTGCTGGAACACGCCTTCGATGACCGGAGGGCCTTCGGTCCGCGCCGGAATCCAGATCTGCACAGAGGGCGAGGCCAGGGTCGGGCTGTCCCACACGCCGACAAGCAACGGGAACTCGCCGTCCCACGACAGGCTGCCGAGGATCCGGATGAGCCAGTCGCGCAGCTGCTCGGGTGCGCGCGCCAGCACGTCCTCCGACGACAGGACGATGTTGCCCAGCGAGCCGGCGCTGTCGGGCACCTTGACCACGAGCCGGTCGTGGCGCCCTGCGAGTACCGCCATCTCGCGGGCCAGCGCCGCCGGCCCGTACGCATACCAGGTCGGCGGCAGGGCGCGTCGGTCGAGCACCTCGGTCACCCGGTCGGCAAACCACAGCTTGTCGTTCGCGCGTCCGGTCAGCCGCGGCGGCGGCGCGGCGACATGCACGGGCTGGCCGGACCGGGCGGCGATCTCGCGCGCCAGCAGCCACACATCGGCCGTGCCGAGATAGGGGATCACCGTAAGGCCGCCACGCCGGCACGCGCAGTCGGCGATCCGGTTCATGGAGTCGGCGTCGCGCAGCACCAGGGCGGTCACGCGCTCGACGGCGCTGTGCGGCGGCGGTTCAACGATCTCGGCATGGCCGAGGCCCAGAATGTCGCGGCAATAGGCCTCGAAGGTCTCGATACGGCGCCCTGTAATGGTCACAAGATCGCCGTCCCCGGCGAGCAGCAGCGCCCGGTATTCGGTTCGCGGGTCGCGCAGCGCGGTATAGAGTGCCAGCCCGTGGTGATCCTCGAGGATCAGGGCCGGCCGGTCCGGCGTCATGCCGGGGCGCACGAGCGAGCCGAAATCGACGCCGCCGAGTGCCGGCTCGTCCGCCAGCAGCCGTGCCGCCAACTCGTCCAGGCGTGCCCGCTCGCGGGCAGGGACGGCCGGCCCGGCCTGCGGTACGATGGGCAACGAAGCGCGCGTCGGCGGCGCAACGGCCGTCCGACCCGTCCGTTTCTCTTCGATAACGGTGGTCATGGCCGGCCCTTCGATTGCCAAACCGCGGTCGAAAGCATAGAGAGAAGGCGGTGGACGGGACAATGATCCGGGTCAATTCCGCTAGAGTGTTATCCGGTATGCTGGTCGCGCCGATATAGCCGAGCGCAACTCAACGGATTTCGCGCCAGGGATTCGCTGGCGCAGCAGCGTTCGGAGGAGCGTGGATGAGCCGGTACGAGGACTACGGCGCGGTCGCGCCGGCCTATGACGAAACGCGCGTCGCGATCGGGGTCGAAATCCTGCGCGACTGCCTGGCCCTGGCGCAAACATCGCTGGGGGATATGCGCCTGCTCGATGCGGGCTGCGGCTCCGGCGCCTACGCCGCGGCGCTGCTGCCCCACGTCGGGCGTATCGAGGCCGTCGACCTCAACCCGGGTATGCTGGCGGTGGCGCGGGTCAAGCTGGCAGATGCGGAGGCCCAGGGTCGCATCGCGTTCCACCGCGCCGGCATCGAGGCGCTGCCATTCGCCGACGCGAGCATGGATGGCGCCATGATCAACCAGGTGCTGCACCACCTGGAGGACGGCGAGGACGGGGCCTGGCCCGTGCATGTCGCCGCGATCGCCGAGATGCACCGGGTGCTGCGGCCCGGCGGTGTGCTGGTCGTCAACGTGTGCACCCACCGGCAGCTGCGTGACGGGTTCTGGTACTACGACCTGATCCCGGAGGCACGCGACGCCTGCCTCCGCCGCCACATCCCGGCCGAATATCTGGCAGGGCTGCTCGCGGGTGCCGGGTTCCAGTCCCGCGGCAGCAAAGTCCCGGTCGATGAGGTCATGCAGGGAGTCGCCTATTTCGACGTGACGGGCCCGATGCGCGAGGCCTGGCGCAAGGGCGATTCGATCTGGGCCCTGGCGACGCCCGAGCAGACGGCGCGGGCGGAAGCGCAAGTGCGCGAGATGCAGTCAGCTGGCACGCTGGACGCCTGGTTCCGGGAGCGCGATGCGCGCCGTTTGGACGTCGGCCAGTTCACATTCTTTGCGGCGGTGCGGACGTAGGACGAGACGTGAGACGATCCCGTTTTCCATAACATCCCGCCGAAACCCGCGGAAAACCCTAACGCATGGGCTCGTTCCTCCGCCTCGCGCCGGTGCCGCGGGACGGCGAAGGCACTGGCGGCGCGCGCCAACCCCCGCTATCCGGTGCGCCGTCGTGCATCGCAC
>JBFIFO010000143.1:0-9839 GCA_041602815.1 Alphaproteobacteria bacterium
CCCCCATGGCTTTTACGACAGGTCGCCTATTGGGCAACCACGAGGTGTTGCGGGAGAGGATATGCCGGCCGCGTCGCGGCCTGCGTCGGGCATGCGTCGCAACGGCGTCGTTAACGTGTCGTCGGCGACATTTTCCGGATGCAGTTTACGGACTATACTCATTACGCTTGCATGTTCGTCAGGAGCCACACATGCCCTACGTTCTGCAGCTTTTCGGCGGATTCCGACTGAGGAATGAGAACGGCGAGGCTATCGCTTTACCGGAGCGCGCACAGGCGCTGCTCGCCTACCTCGCCGTCGCTTCGTGCCCGGTTCCCAGACGGATCCTTGCCGATTTGCTGAGCACAGAAGCGGACGAGCAGGAGGCGCGCACGACTCTTCGCCAGGCGGTCTATCTCGCCCGCAGGGCACTGGCTGACAGCGAGGCGATCTGCGCGCAAGAACTCGGACTAGCCTTGAACGACGCCCTGATGCAGTGCGATGTGCATCGCTTCCGGAGTGCGGTCGCGCGCGATAGCGACGAGTCACTGAACGAGGCCGTGGAGCTGTATCGCGGACCGTTCCTCGAGGGGCAACGGCCGCCGTCGCACGCATTTGAAGAGTGGCTCGGGGCGCGCCGCGCCGAGTTTCTCGAACAGGCATTGAACGCGCTGCTCAAACTCGCCGCCTCGGAGGAAACAGCCGGGCAGCACGGCAATGCCGTCGCCCACGCGCGTCACGCGCTGACGCTTGATCCCTTGCGCGAAGATGCGCACCGCCAGGTAATGCGGTGCCTTGCGGCGATGAACCAGCGATCTGACGCGCTGCGCCAATATGAGACCGTGCGGACGGTACTTGCCGAGGAACTCGGTGTCGCGCCGGAGGCCGAGACCGATGCGTTGCGCGCGACTATTGCGCACGGTGAAGACCGGCAAGCGAACCCCGACGGGACGATTGCAGCTCACCGCATGGCCGGTCCGATGGCATCGGGACGCACGGGCGGTCGTCCGTTCTGGGCCCGGCTGCACGAACAGTGGCTGGGGATCGCTATCTTATTGGCGGCCTGTCTAATCGTTTCGGGCGGGGTGGCCCTTTGGCTTCTTGAACCGCGACAACAACCGGCAAGCAGCCTGCCGTCGATTGCCATACTGCCCTTTGCCAACGTAAGCGGCGATCCTGCGCAGGATTATCTGGAGCGCGGCGTCGTCGAAGAGATAACTGCCATGTTGTCGACATATCCGGGCGTCCGCGTTGTGTCGCGCACAAGAAGCCTTGCATATGACAGGACAATGGATGTGCGGCAGCTGGGACAGGAACTGGGTGCGCAATATCTTCTAGAAGGCAGCGTCCTGACGTCGGCCGACAAGATCCACTTAACGGCGCAATTGACCGAAACGGCGACCGGTCACCATGTCTGGGCCCGACGGTTTGAAGAGCAGGGCCCTGACCTGACGGCAATGCAGCAACAGATTGCGAGCAATATCTATGAGTCGCTTGTGGGTTTTACGGGCGCGATCGAGAGGCATGAACAATGGCAGGCCTGGGGGAGGTCGACGAGAAACCTGCAGGAGCAACATTATGTGCTGCGCGGCGCGCATTTCTACTTCCAGTTCACTGAACAGGCGCACGCACGGGCGCGAGAGATCTGGCAGGAGGGCCTGACCAAATTCCCGAATTCCAACAGGCTTCGCAGTCATCTAGCTGCAAGTTATCGACACGCTGTCGAAGCCGGTTGGAGCAAGAACCCCGGGCAGGATCTTGCCCGAGCCTGGCAACTGGGTCGTCAGGCCACGCGCGGTCCACATAAGTCGCGATACGATGAATGGCACAGCCACTGGCTCATGGCCAAGTTGGCTCAGTGGTATAAGGAGGATTTCGAGCTTTCCGTTACAGAGGCCTTGGCCGCCGTCGAATTGGTTCCTTACGACGCGACCTCGCGGGCGGATCTCGCAGAACTCATGGCCAATGCCGGCAGAACCGGCGACGCGATAGCGTGGCTGCACGAGGCGATGCGCCGCGATCCAACGGGTCCCGAATGGTACAGCGCCAATTTGGCCTGGGCTTACTACCTGGATGCTCGATATGAGGACGCCGAGTCTGAACTTCGGAAGCTGAAAAAGCCACGACACCTTTTGTTGGCCGCTGTCCACATCAAACTCGGCAAATATGAGGATGCCCGCGCTACCGTGGCGGCGTTCTTGGAGAGCCGCCCCGGGTATACGCTCGCGGACGAAATGCGCAGGCCTTTGATCGGATCCCTCAAGCAGGGATGGCTTGACGATTTGCGCGAAGCTGGATTGCCGGACGGACCGTCGCAGTAGATTGGCGCCCCCTCGTCGCTCCCTCCGCCGAAATATACAGCGGCGGTCAACCCACAGACCGTTCGTCCGAAAACCGTAAACGAGCTTACTTCGCCCTCAGATCCGATCGCCGAGCTGCCGCCTCGCGCAGGACCCTCGCCGTTGTCTTGGCCTTGTCGAATTCGGCGCGGCGGCGAGTGATTTCGTCCGGCGTCAGGCGTTCGATGTTGCAGAAGTCGCGCTTCCAGCTCGGATCGTCGCGCCATTTCAGCGGCGACTGCACGGTGGTGCGCGGGTCCGTCGCGCGTTCAAGCAGATCGAGGGCGAGGTCCAGCGTTTGCGCCTGCGATGCCGCATCATGCGGCTTCCCGGCGGCATTGCCGAGCGGAAAGTCGGAGAACAGGAGGCGCGGCACGCCGATATGCTCGACGATGTCCCTCGCGCAGCCCATGACGACGGTGGCGATCCCCGCCTCTTCCAGCGCCCGCGCGGCAAGGCTCGCGGTCTGGTGGCAGACCGGGCAGTTGGGCACCAGAAGCGCGGCGTCGACGCCGTCCGCGCGGCAGAAAGCGACGATTTCGGGCACGTCTGTTTCCAGCGTCGCGCGCTGGCTGCGGTTGGTCGGCGCGCCGAAGAATCGCGGTGCGACTTCGCCGATGCGGCCGGCGTCGGCGGCGCGGCGCAGCGCCGGCAGCGGGAAGTAGGTGCCCGGATCCTCGCCCGTCGTGTGGTCGCGGTCGATGCCCACATGCGAGATGCGCAAATCGTGGTCGCGCGCGGTATCGCCGGAATAGACGCGGTAGAATTTTGCGGCGGCGTTGTAGGGCGCATCAGGCCCCTGTTCGCCCGCCTCCGGCCGATACGGCGCCGCCGTCGTGACGATGGCGACCCGGCATTCGGCCAGTGGCTTCTTCAGCGTCGTGAACGGCACCTCAGCATAGTGCGCCCAGACATACGGCGCGCCGTAGCCCAATGCCCGGTAGTAGTCGCGGATGCGCTGCAGATAGGGGATCGGCGCGTTTTGCGCCGCGGCAACCTCGGAGTCTCTCGCGCGCCCGCTCAGAACCCGAGCGCCGTCTTGAGCTGCGCGACGCGACCGCGGCTGACCGGGACCGGCTGGCCGTCGAGCCCGTCGAGCAGGATCACCGCCTGCTCGTTCTGGCGCTCGAACGCCTTGGCGTGGCGGATGTTGACGATGTGGCTGCGATGTACGCGCAGGAAGCGCGACGGGTCCAGCCGCGCCTCCACGGCGGTCAGCGACATCGGGCAGAAATAGCGTTCGGTGCGCGTGAACACGCGGGAATAATGGGCATCCGCCTGGATCGAAACAACCTCGTCGAGATCGACGAACAGGGTCGTCTTGTTCTTCTGCACCGGCAACTTGACGAGACGCGCGTTCGTATCTGCATCTACGGCCGGCGCAGTGTCCTCCGTCGTCCGGCGTTCCGGCACCGCGGTCAGAAGCGCGAGGCCGAAGATCAGGAAGGTCGTCACCGCAATGATACTGGCCAGCAGCGGCTGGCTGAGCATCGGCGCGGCGACGGGTGCGACGGCATGAGGCGACGCCTCGAAGGTGACCGCCGCCATGCCGGTATAATGCATGCCGGAGATCGCGAACCCCATCACCGCCGCTGCCGCAGCGCGCAGCCGGAAGCCGGGCAGGTTGACAGCGAGCCACAGGGCCACCGTGGACGCCGCGATCGCGATCGCGATCGAGGCCGCGACGATCAGCGGATCGTAGGACATCGCCGCATCGGCCCGCATCGCCGCCATGCCGGTATAATGCATCGCCGCGATGCCGAGCCCCATCAGCAGGCCGCCCGCGGTGAGGCGCGGACGGGTCAGCGGGCCGAAGCTGGTGACGGCGAGCAATGCCGCGCCGGTCACGAGGATCGCGATCAGCGCCGAAATAAGGGTCAGCAGCAAATCGTAACCGACCGCGACCGGCAGGCGGAACGCCAGCATGGCGATGAAGTGCATCGACCAGATGCCGCCGCCCATCGTCACCGCGGCGCCGGCCAGCAGCCCCTTGCGCGCGGCGCCGCGCGCGGCATCCATGCGGCTTGCGAGATGAAAGCAGGTGTAAGCGGCGCAACCGGCGATCACCACCGACAGCGCCACAAGCGTCATATCATAGGTCACTGGCATATGTGCCTAACCCGTGCGCCCGTCGTTCGCCACCCGCTGACGAACGAGCCCCTTGGACTGATAATAGGTCAGACGCCCGTTAAAGGCGAGTCGCAGCGGATCCGCGGCCCGCGGCGTGATACCGGTGCGTGTCGGGCGCGCCCGTCAGCCGGCCTCCGCTCCGTCCTCGGTTTCGTACCAGGCGAGGTCGCGGCGCAGGGTGACGACGCTGCCGATGATGATCAGCGACGGCGGGCCGAGCCTGGTTGTCTCGGCCAGCGCCGGGAGCTCGTCGATCCGGCCGGTGACGACGCGCTGCTCCGGCCGCGTGCCCTTTTCGACGATCGCCGCCGGCATGTCCGGCCTGCCGCCATGGTCGCAGTACTCCTTGACCAGACGCGGCAGCATGGTCAGGCCCATATAGATGACGATGGTCTGGTTGGGGCGGATCAGCGCCTCCCAGTCGATGCCGAGCTTCTCGTCCTTGCCGTGGCCGGTCACGAACACGCAGGCCTGGGCATGGTCGCGATGGGTCAGTGGGATGCCGGCATAGGAGGCGCAGCCGCTGGCCGCGGTGATCCCGGGCACGACCTGGAACGGGATGCCCTCGGCGGCCAGCCGCTCGATCTCCTCGCCGCCGCGCCCGAAGATGAACGGATCGCCGCCCTTGAGCCGGAGCACCCGCTTGCCCTCTTTGGCGAGCCGCACCAGCATGCGGCCGATCTCGTCCTGCGAGACCGTATGGTTCTTCGCCGCCTTGCCGACGTAGATGCGCTCGGCGTCGCGGCGCACCAGGTTGAGGATGCCGTCGCCGATCAACCGGTCGTACAGCACGACCTCCGCCTGCTGCATCAGGCGCAGCGCACGGAAGGTCAGGAGGTCGGGATCGCCCGGCCCGGCGCCGACCAGCCAGACCTCGCCGACGGCGCCGCGCGAAGCGGCCCGCCCGGCGTCCTCGAGCTGCGCCTCCATGGCGTGGGCGGCCTCCGACTCGCGGCCCGAGAAGACCAGCTCGGCGACCGGCCCCTCGAACACCTTCTCCCAGAAGCGGCGCCGCAGGTCGCCGTCCGCGATCGCCGCCTTGACGCGGTCGCGCCAGGCACCGCCGAACCGCGCGAGGCGCCCGTAGGCGGCCGGCACCAGGGTCTCGAATCGCGCCTTCATCATGCGGGTCAGCAACGGCGCGTCGCCGCCCGAGGAGACCGCGACCACGACGCCGTCGCGGTCGAGGATCGCCGGCATGATGAACTGGCACAGCTCCGGCCGGTCCACCACGTTGATCGGAACGCCGGCCGCCACCGCCAGCGCATGCACTCGCTCGTTCAGCGCCTTGTCCTCCGATGCCGCGAAGGCGAGCGCGCAACCCTCGAGGTCCGCGGCCGATACCTCGCCGCTGCGATGGGCAAGGCCGCGCTCGGCTGCCAGCCGGGCCATGTCGTCGCCCAGCTCGGGCGCAATGACGGTGACCGAGGCGCCGGCGCGCGACACCAGCTCCGCCTTGCGGGCGGCCGCCGTGCCGCCGCCGACCACGAGCACGGACCGGCCTTTGACGTCCTGGAATACCGGAAGCAGATCCATCGCCGCCCCCTGCCGCTCAGACCCCGGCGCCGCTGCGCGCCCAGTCGGTCATCGCCCTGCCCCAGCGCGCGGCCGTCTCTTCATCGACGTCCATCACGGTAAAGCGCTTGCCCTCCTTGATGCGGATGCGCAGCATGCGCAGTCCGCTGTCGTGCAGCACCGCCTGGAGCACCACCTCCTTGTTCCAGGGCGTCGGGAAGCTGTCGAGCGGCGTGACCGTCTCCGCGCTCACGGCCGCCCCCGGTAGAAGGCCGCTTCCAGCAGAAACTCCCAGTTGCGCGGCGTATCCCGGTAGTCGGGCTTGACGTCGAACTGCAGGTGCAGGGTGCCGTGCTTCGCCTCCTGCTCGACGACCTCCAGCAGCTGCTTGAACGAGTTGACCTGCGGGTTCTCGATGATGATCTGGCTGATGTTAATCATAACGCGGTTCCGTTCCCTCGATCCTGTCGAAATAGCGCGCCCGGTAGACCAGCCGGCCGGTCTCCGGCGCCGGCGCGTCGCCGAATGCGGCGCGGTTGTGCAGCACGTTGTTCGAGATGTAGCCTTGGCCCACCTGCAGGCGCCAGTGCAGGATATCCTCGCCGTCCCCGGCGAGCAGCGCGTTGAGCGCGTCCACCGCCGCCCGCGTCGTCTCGTCGTCCCGCCACAAAACGTTCACCTTGCGCGCCGAATAGCGCATATGGAGGACGCCGCCGCGCGCGTCAACGGAGAACACCGGGCCGACACGCGCCGGCCGGATCTCCGTGCCCCCCATCGTGTTGGCCGGGATCGTCATCGCCTGCGGGTGCATCAGCGCGGCGATGAGGGCCGGATTCTCGTCGCGCAGCCGAATATAGGCGAGGTCCGGGTCCATCAGCGCGTTGCCGCCGCCGTCGGCCGCCGCCCGCACGCAGTGCAGGATGACGCCGCGCACCTGCTCGTCGGCGCTGTTGTAGTAGCCGTCCGTGTGCCAGCTGAGCGGCCGGTCGGTATAGGGGATGTACTCGCCCGCGCCGGTGCCCGCGCGCACTTCGACCGCCGAGATGCCGTCCTCCTCGGCGCACAGGTTGCGGTCGAGGCGGCGCAGCCCGCAGGCGGCGCCGAGCTCCGCGACCGCCGCGCGCGCCGCTGCCGGCGACAGCGCCGGTCCGGCATAGATTGCCATGTTGGACCGCCGGCAGCGATCGCGGATCGCCTCGAGCTCGGCAACCGCAGGTGTCCCCGTCGAGGAAATCTCAACCACCAGATCCCCGGCTGCGGCGATTCGCGCGGCCAGTTTCCAGTCCCGCCAGCGCCGGTAAGCATCCGCATCCGCAAGGTCGAACGGGCCGCCCTGCGGCACCGGAAGCGGATTCTGAGTCGTGAAGTTTTCTGCGGCTTTGGCCATGTTCCCTTTGATCTCCCCGGGTTCCGTTCCGCGGCGCCGACGGGCCGGAATCTGCATCGTCGCGGACGCCGGTTAACCCGAACGAATGACAAAATTGCGTAATCTTGACACCCAGGCAACAATTCTGCTGGATTCAGGTACGCTTATTAGAATATGATAAGTTTCGCATATAAGGTATAGGGAATGCCAGATCGGTCATTCCGAGGCAAGGATGTCCCGGTCCGAAAACAAAGAGGTTCGTACCCGCAATGGAGCCGGGTGAGTGTAGAGGGAACTCTGGAGGAAAGGCGATGACCAAGAAAATGCATGAGACGCCATTGCTGGACGAGCTTGAGTCCGGACCGTGGCCGAGCTTCGTGACCGGCCTGAAACGGCTGGCCAAGGACGAAGGCAAACCGTACGCCAACATGATGAAGGATCTTCTCGGTCAGCTCGAGCACTCCTACAAGACCAAGCTGGGCTACTGGAAGGGCGGCACTGTCAGCGTCTTCGGATACGGCGGCGGCATCATCCCTCGCTTCTCGGAAGTCGCGGAGGAGTATCCCGAGTCGAAGGAGTTCCACACGCTGCGCGTCCAGCCGCCGTCGGGCATGCATTACTCGACCGACCTGCTGCGCAAGATGTGCGACGTGTGGGAGAAGTATGGCTCCGGCCTGATCGCCCTGCACGGGCAGAGCGGCGACATCATGTTCCAGGGCGCCACCACCGAAAACGTGCAGAAGGCGTTCGATGCGCTCAACAGCGAGGACGTCGGCCTTGACCTCGGCGGCGCCGGCCCGGCGCTCAGGACCTCGGTCGCCTGCGTCGGCCACGCCCGCTGCGAGCAGTCCTGCTATGACGAGGTCAAGGCCCATCGGAACATCATCAACCAGTTCCTCGACGAGATGCACCGCCCGGCCCTGCCCTACAAGTTCAAATTCAAGTTCTCGGGCTGCCCGAACGACTGCTCGAACGCGATCCACCGGTCGGACTTCGCGGTCATCGGCACCTGGAAGGACGACATGAAGGTCGACCAGGAGGAGGTCAAGGCCTACGTCAAGCGCAACGGCCGCAAGCAGGTGATCGACCAGGTCATCGCCATGTGCCCGACCCGGGCGCTGAGCCTGAACGACGACGACACGCTCGACGTCGACAACAAGAGCTGCGTGCGCTGCATGCATTGCCTCAACGTGATGACCAAGGCGCTCTCGCCCGGCGACGAGCGCGGCGCGACGATCCTGATCGGCGGCAAGCGCTCGCTGAAGATCGGCGACCTGATGGGCACCGTGGTCGTCCCCTTCTTCAAGCTGGAGACGGACGAGGACTACGAGGCGCTGACCGAGCTCGGCGAGACGGTCATCGACTTCTTCGCCGAGAACGCGCTGGAGCACGAGCGCATCGGCGAGACCATCGACCGCATCGGGCTGGCCAACTTCCTCGAGGCGATCGGCATCGAGGTCGACCCGAACATGATCAGCCATCCCCGCACGTCGTCCTATGTCCGCACCGACGACTGGGACGAGGAGGCGGACAAGTGGTACCGCAAGAAGGCGGAGAAGAAGGGCTCGGCGGAGGCGGCCGAGTAGGCCGCGCCGGGGCGCTTCGAACAACAGAACGGGAACTGGGACTATGAGCCAAGCAGCACAACCGCGCCGCCCCGTCGAAAGTGGCGTGCCGGATCCTTTCCCCCACATGCATCCGTTGCTGAAGAAGAACTACGGCAACTGGAAATGGCACGACCGGCCGCGCCCGGGCGTCCTGCGCCACGTCTCGCATAGCGGCGACATGGTGTGGACGGTCAAGGCCGGCACCCAGCGCCAGATGGATGTCTTCACCATCCGCAAGCTGTGCGACATCGCCGACGAATTCGCGGAAGGTCACGTCCGGTTCACCGTGCGCTCCGCCTGCGAGTTCATGGTCAGCGAGGAGGGCAAGGTGGCACCGCTGATCGAGAAACTCGAGGCCGAGGGCTTCCCGGTGGGCGGTACCGGCAATTCGGTCAAGTTCATCTCGCATACCCAGGGCTGGCTGCACTGCGACATCCCGGGCACCGATGCCTCGGGCGTGGTCAAGTCGCTGATGGACGATCTCTACGACGAGTTCAAGAAGGAGGAGATGCCCAACCGGGTGCAGATCACGACCTCCTGCTGCCAGATCAACTGCGGCGGCCAGGGCGATATCGCCATCAACGTGCAGTACACCAAGCCGCCGAAGATCAATCATGACCTGGTGGCCAATGTCTGCGAGCGGCCGGCCGTGGTGGCGCGCTGCCCGGTGGCGGCGATCCGGCCGGCCATGGTCGACGGCAAGCCGTCGCTGGAGGTGGACGAGAAGAAGTGCATCTGCTGCGGCGCCTGCTATCCGCCCTGCCCGCCGATGCAGATCAACAGCGAGGAATCAACCAAGCTGGCGATCTGGGTGGGCGGCAAGCATTCCAACGCCCGCTCCAAGCCGACCTTCCACAAGCTGGTCGCGGCCGGCGTGCCGAACAACCCGCCGCGCTGGCCGGA
>JBFIFO010000144.1:0-9757 GCA_041602815.1 Alphaproteobacteria bacterium
GACCCCGACTTCGCGACCAGCCGCACGATCTACGTCTCGTTCTCGGAACCAGGCGCGGGGGGAGCCGGCACGGCGGTCGCGCGTGCGGTCCTCAACGGCAACCGGCTGGACGACCTTACGATTCTGTTCCGCCAGACACCGAAATCCAGCGGCGGCCGACATTTCGGGTCGCGACTCGTTCTGGCCCGTGACGGCACTCTGTTCGTGACCGTCGGCGAGCGCGGTGAGAGCGAGCGTGCGCAGGATACGACCGTCAACCGCGGCCAGGTCGTGCGCATAAGGCGGGACGGCAGCATCCCCGCGGACAACCCGTTCGTGGGTCGAGAGGGTCACCGACCGGAGATCTGGTCGTACGGCCACCGCAACCCGCAGGGCGCGGCCCTTCATCCGGAGACCGCGGAACTGTGGCTCCACGAGCACGGCGCCGCGGGGGGTGACGAGGTCAACATCGCGCGGGCCGGCCGCAACTATGGCTGGCCGGTCATCGCCTATGGCCGCCATTACTGGGGCGGCAAGATCGGCGAAGGCACGCACAAGGCGGGAATGGAGCAGCCGATCCACTACTGGGATCCGTCGATCGCCCCGTCCGGTATGGCGTTCTACACCGGCGACAGGTTTCCGGCGTGGCGCGGCAATCTGCTGGTCGGGGCGCTCAAATACCAGCTTCTCGTGCGACTCGTCCTCGACGGCGAACAGGTAGTGGAAGAGGAGCGCGTCCTCACCGATCTGGGGGAGCGCATCCGCGACGTCCGCCAGGGACCCGACGGCTACATCTATCTTTTGACCGACGAAGGCGACGGCCGGATCCTGCGCCTCGAGCCGGCCGACGGCTGACCGCGAACACAGCCTACTGCCGCGGCCCCGCTGCGAGCAGGGTGGTTATGTCGTCGCGCGCCGCACCGGCGGCGAGGTCAGCGGCGGTCTTGCCATCCCTGTCCGTCAGACCGGTGCGTGCGCCGGCCGCGATGAGGCGCTCCACCACTTCCGCATGACCCATTTCGGCCGCGATCATCAGGGCGGTCCGGCCGCGATTGTCCTGCAGGTCGACCGTGGCGCCGCGCTCGATCAGCGCACTGACCGTCGCCACACCGTCGCCGACGGGCACGTCGTTCGCATGGCCGGCGGCCCACATCAGAGCCGTCAGGTTGTTCCCGTATCGCTCATCCGGCGCAATCCCGGCGTCCAGCAAAAGCGCCACGGAGTCGCTGAACCCTTTGGCAGCGGCGTAAACCATCGCCGACTTGCCGGTGCGATCGACGAAGCTGGCGTTGGCGCCGTGCGCCAGCAGCGCCTCGACAACGTCGTCGTCGCCGTTGAATGCCGCCGCCGTCAGCGCGGTGACGCCCTTGTTGTTGACCGCATCCACCGCCGCCCCGGCCTCGACCAGCATCATGGCGACCCGCCGGTGCCCGCCCTCGGCGGCGCGGATCAGTGGCGTGCTGCCGGCAAGGTTGCGGTGGTTTATGTCGGAACCCGCGTCGAGCAGGATCCGGACCGCATTGCGGTGGCCGTTGCCCGCGGCCAGAAGCAGCGGCGTGTTGCCGAAGCGGTTGCGGGCCACGACATTGGCACCCTGCTCGAGATAGCGCGCTACGTCCTCGTCCCAGCCCTTCTCCGCCGCCTGGATCAGCGCCAGGTTCAGCGTCATGTGGTTGACCGGAACGCCGCGCGCCGAATCCGGTGTGTTGTCGCGATAGTGTGTTTCGGCCAGAACCGGCGTCACCGCCGCAGCTGCCGCCAACAGGAGAATCCCCCGCCACGTGCCGGTCATCGGACGCCCTCCCTACATTTCCTTCTTCCCGTTTGTTCGCGCAGGATAGCAGAGGCCGCGATGGCCGCAAACGGGCGGCGCCCGAAATGGCCCGGACGAAACCGAGCCGCCGCCCCGGGGCCGGGCGCACGCCGTGGCGGCTGGAGTTCTATGGTACCGTCACGACGTGCGGTCCCGAGGGCAATGGCGGAGGAGAGCCACCAGTGTTGCTGAAGATGACCGCGGCCGGTCGATCGTCGTCGCCGGCTCCGTAAGACTGCCGCGGCAGCGGCTGTCCAACATTGACAACTATCAAGAGCGGCTACGTTCCGGCTGTCGCCGTATCGGGGGTACCAGGCCCGCCGGTCAGGCAGACCGGGCACACGCAGCCCATCGCGCCGGTACCGACGATCATTGCCTCGTAATCGAACAGGCACTCGACCTTCAGGCACCAGCAATCGGCGGAGCCGTCGCAGTTAAAGCCGCGCCCGCAGCTGGGGCAGAGCGTACGCCGCACAACCATCGCCGGCCGTCGGTCACACCCCGGCGGCGGCGAAGCGCTCGCGCACCACGCGCGTGAAAAGGGTGTCGACCAGCACGCCGCGCAGCGCCGCCTCCTCAGACACCTTGTCCGGGTCGAGCGAACCGTCCTCGCGCATCCGCACCGCCGTCTCGCGTGCCTTCACGACCACCGGGTCCAGGCGGCTTGCGGTCGACCCCGCGATGAAACGGACCAGCTTGTCGGCAGCCGTCATGGCGTTCAGATAGTCACGGTCGCCCTCATTCTGCAGCACCCCGACCCGGTCCTTCATCCGGTCGACCCCCGCGCCCGACGCGTCGCCCAGCGCATGCAGTACGGCGTCGGCCGCTGCGATCGGTTCGAGATCGTCGCCGTGCCGCCCCTGGGTCAGCTGCAGCGCCGCGCAGAGCAGGAATCCGAGAACGTAGGCATCCTCCCAGAACCCGTCGGACGCCGGAATCGCGCGCATACGATCATCGACGAAAACATCGATCACCTCGTTCGCGGTCTGCCGCGCCTGTGCTTCGATCGGTTCCCTCATAACCGCCCCTCTTCCGTTGCCGCCTTGCATACCATTCGCGGGCGGCAAATGCACGCCTGGCTAGGGTTGCCCGGTATTCGGGCCGTCGCGCCGGTAGCTACGCGGAGAGGTCCCCGAACACCCGCTGCAGCAGCTGCGTCGTGCGCTTGGCCGGGTCACGGCGGATCGCTGCCTCCTCTCTGGCGACGTAATGGAACAGACCGTCGAGGCTCTTCTCGACGGTGTAGCGGGTCAGGTCAGCCTTGATGTCGGGCACGAACGGGACGGCCTCGTACCGCGCCATCATGCGGTCGAAGGCCCGGATCGCACCGACATCGCCCATCGAGTCGAGGACAATCGGCGTGAACCGCTCGGTCAGCGGCCCCGTCATCTTCCCCCGGAAATATCGCGTCGCGGCATCGTCGGGGCCCTTCCAAATGGTGCGTACGTCGGACAGCGTCATCTCGGTGATCGCCTGCCAGAACACGTCCCGCGCTTCCGGGGCGGCGCGCTCGGCGGCGCGGTTCAGCTTCAGCTCGAGATCGGCGGTCAGACTGTTGAAACCGATCCGGGTCAGGACATCGTGCACCGTATCGAGCTCGCCGGGCAGCGGGATGCGGATCGCCGGATCAGCATAATAGCCGTCGAGCGTCCCCACCTGGTTCACGACGCGGCCGGTACCGACCTTTAGCGCCTCTCTAAGGCCAGCGCCAATCTCGCCGTCCGTCAAAGGCGCGGCCAGCCCTGCGCTGTTCAGGGCCGATTGCAGGTCGAGGCCGCCGCCGAGCGTCGTCTGGCACCCGGCCAGAGCGCCGCCGGACAGCATCAGCAAGATGTCCCGTCGGCAAATCATCGCTTGGCTCCTGTTCCGCATTTCGCGGGATGATAGCGGGAAACCGTTGCCCGTATGTAAACGGTCGCGCGCGCCGCCAGGCAATCGCCCTACATGTCCGGCTGCGGCAGCGCGCCGCAGTCGTTGCCCTGGGCCGTGTGGCCGACAACGTAGCCCTCCGCGTCGACCTCGAAGCTGGCGACGCAATTGGCCTTCCAGGTAATCACCGGCGTCTGCCGCGTTACCGGTACCATCACCTTCTGCCCGTCGACCGTATGCGTCTCGGTGACCGTATAGACATCACCACCCTGACGTTCGGTGTCGCTGCGGCGCCAGGTCAAGATCCGGCCGCCGCCCTTCATCTCGTACACCGCGTCCGGCGCTCCCAATTTCAGGACAAGCTCCCGCTCCGATGCGCCGATCCACTCATCGAGGCCGACCGGCGCATCGACATAGTCGTCTGACGCGCCGCAACCGGCGGCAGCCAGGGCGAAAACGCACAGAAGAGGAAGCAGTCGAAACGACATCGTGGCCTCGCGGTCGAAACCGTCGCACCATGGCATGAATCAGCGGCTGCGTCACCCCGGCGCGGACCGACCATTCGACCGCCCGGTGCGGGCCTGCACCTTATCGACGAGCGTGCTAGGACTCCTTTCACCTTTGCATGGTACAAAGAGTGTTTGTCCCGTGATCGCGGCAGAGGCGACCGCGGTGGCGATGGCGGGGCCCCGGCGGGGGCCTGGCCTCCCGAAGACGCAGCCGGCACGCTGCGCGATGGCGTCGCGCGGACCGGCCGGTGCCGCGGGATTTTGAAGGTGGAGAACACGGAATGAAGAAGCGCGAGCGCCCCGGCGCTTTTCCTTCGGCCCGGCAGGACGAGGAGGCTGCCCGGCACTTCCGGGACACGCCGCAGACGCGGTCGCCGAGCTACCGGCTTGCGTTCGCCGACCCGGATTTCCTGCTGCGCGAGGATTTGCGCCCGGTGCGCCTGCAACTCGAGCTCCTCAAACCCGAATTGGCGCTGCAGGAAGCGGATATCGTCTCGACCATCGTCGTTTTCGGCAGCGCCCGCACGCCGCCGCGCGAGCACCCAAACGCCGACGAGCGCATGCGCGACTACGAGGAGGCGCGGCGCTTCGCGCGGATGATGGCGGAGCGGGAGCCAGCCAACGGCCTGCGCAGCGTCATCGTCACCGGGGGCGGGCCGGGAATCATGGAGGCCGCCAACCGCGGCGCCCGCGAGGCTGGCGCCCGCACCATCGGCCTCAACATCGTTCTGCCGCACGAGCAGGCGCCGAACCCCTATATCACCCCGGAGCTCAGCTTCCAGTTCCACTACTTCGCGATCCGCAAGATGCACTTCCTGATGCGGGCGCGGGCGCTGGTCTGCTTTCCCGGCGGCTTCGGGACGCTGGACGAGCTGTTCGAGACCCTGACGCTGATCCAGACCAAGAAAATAGAGCCGATCCCGGTCCTCCTGTTCCGCGAGGCGTGGTGGCGGCGCATCGTCAATTTCGAGGCGATTGCCGAGGCCGGCATGATCGCGCCGGAGGACCTGGAGATTTTCGACTTCGTCGAAAGCGCCGAAGCCGCCTGCGAGCTGATCGACCGGTTTTACGGGGACGCGGCGTAGACCGCCCGGATTTCCGCGCGACTATTCGGCGGCGGCAAGGGCGGCGTGCCGTTGCACGCGCAGCGCGGCGGCCGGTACCCGTGCGTCGGCGGCGGGCTGAAAGACCACCGAGATTTCGCGGAATGCGCGGTGCGCGCCATCGGCGTCCTGATGCGCCGCGAGCTCGAAGGAATCGAAGCCGCAGCGGGCCATGGCGAACAGCTGGTCGCGCAGCACCTGGCCGGTGGCGCGGATCTCACCGTCGAAGCCGTACCGCTCGCGCAGCAGCCGCGCCGTGGTGAAGTGCCGCCCGTCGGTGAGCAACGGGAAGTCGAGGGCGACCAGATCGAGCCGGTCGAGATCGTTGATCAGGGCGTGCAGCTTCTCGTCGCTGGCAAGCCAAATGCCGACTGCCGCGTTGCGCCGAGCCAGCGTCTCGCGCTCAGCCTGCCAGCGCGGCAGCGACACGATGACGGGCGCCCCGTCGGGCAGCGGGGCATCGTCCGCAACGCGGGTCCACATGTCGGTTTCGGTGACCGGACGTCCCTCGATGAGCCGAATGAGTCGCATGGCGGGATCTCCCTGTTCGCTTGCGTTTACGACGGGTTGTAGAGTGCCGCCCGGAACGGCTCCTGGCCGACCCGGCGCACGGTGTCGAGGAAGCGCTCGCCGTCCCCGCGCTGATTGACATAGGTCAGGATGATCGTCTCGATGGCGTCGATGACGTCGTCGGCGCCGAAGCCGGGCCCCACGATGCGGCCGACCGCAGCGTCCTCCGCGGAGGAGCCGCCCAGCGTGACCTGATAGGACTCGGCGCCCGACTTCTCCAGGCCAAGAATCCCGATATGGCCGACATGGTGATGGCTGCACGAGTTGATGCAGCCGGAGATGTTGATCGACAGCTGATCGAGATCGTACTGCTCATCCAATGCCGCCAGCCGCTCGCTGAGGCGCTGCGCAATCGGGATGGACCGCGCGGTGGCAAGCCCGCAGTAGTCGAGGCCGGGGCAGGCGATGATGTCGGTGACGCGCGACAGGTTCGGCGTCGCAAGGTCGAGCCCGTCGAGGGCCCGCCACAGATCGAACAGCCGCGTCTGCGGCACGTGGGCGAGCACCAGGTTCTGCCGGTGGGTGACGCGAATCTCGCCGAAACTGTATGCGTCGGCAAGGTCGGCCACTGCGTCCATTTGTGCCGCCGTCAGATCGCCGGGGATGCCGCCGATCGGCTTCAGCGATATCGTCACGGCGGCGTAGCCCGGCCGCTTGTGCGGGAACAGGTTGGCCTTCGCCCAGCGCGCAAAGGCGCTGTCCTCGAACCGGCGCGCCTCGAACTCTTGGCTGCGACCCGGCAGATCGGCATAGGCAGGAGCGCGAAAGTGGGCCTGCATGCGCGCGATCGTCGCCGCAGCCAGTTGCAGTCCCGAGTCCTTGATATGCGACCACTCCGCCTCCACGAGCTCGCGGAAGCGCTCGATGCCGAGCGTCGAGACGAGGATCTTGATGCGCGCCTTGAAGAGATTGTCGCGCCGGCCCTCGACATTGTAGACGCGCAGGATCGCCTCGAGGTAGCTCAGCAGGTGCTCCTTCGGCAGGAACCCGCGCAGCAGCTGCGCGATCATCGGTGTTCGGCCGAGCCCGCCGCCGACCCAGATCTCGAAGCCGACCTCGTCGTCGAGCCCGCGCACGAGCCGCACCCCGATGTCGTGCACGCGCATCGCCGAGCGGTCGCTGGCCGACCCCGTGACCGCGACCTTGAACTTGCGCGGCAGGAACGAGAACTCGGGATGGTTGGTCGACCACTGGCGGATGATCTCCGCCCATGGCCGCGGATCCTCGATCTCGTCGGCCGCAACGCCGGCGAACTGGTCGGTGGTGATGTTGCGGATGCAGTTGCCGCTGGTCTGCACCGCATGCATCTCGACCGCGGCCAGCTCGTCGATTATATCCGGCGCGTCCGCCAGCCGGATCCAGTTGAACTGGACGTTCTGCCGGGTCGTGAAGTGGCCGTAGCCGCGATCAAAGTGTCGCGCGACGCGGGCCAGGGCGCGCAGCTGGTCTGCGGCGAGCACGCCATAGGGTATGGCGACGCGCAGCATGTAGGCGTGCAGCTGAAGATACAGCCCGTTGCGCAGGCGCAGCGGCTTGAACTCGTCCTCGGACAGCTCGTTGGCGAGCCGTCGCCTCACCTGGTCGCGAAACTGGGCGGAACGCTCGTCGACGAAGGTCTGGTCGAGGCTGTCATAGGCATACATGGGGCGTCTCCGTCAGTTCTGCCCGACCGTCGGCCCGCCGGCACGGATCCGCTCACGCAACCGGACCGGGACGAGCATCGATGCGTTGGCGGTACGCATAATGTCGACCTCGACCTCGTAGGGCGCGATAACGCGACCTGCCGCTTCGTCGGCATGCGCGTCGGCCAGCATCGCCGCAACCGCATCGTCGTCGTCGCGCGCCGCCGCCCGGTCGATATCCTCGCGCCAGGCGCCGGCCGCGTCGCGCCACACGACGGCGCCGTCGGTCAGCCTGCTGGCGGTGATGACGCGGTGCGACAAGGTGGATCCCTCTCCCAGGCCATTCTGGCGCGTAAATTTACGGCTTTCGATCGTATAACAGATGATGCGTCACTGAGTCATGTAAAATATTTTTTATTACATTTAATTAGATGTTATAATTGGTCGCAAACCACCGATTGGCGACCGATCCATTCTTGACCGGTTCGCGGAATTCAGGCGGGAACGACACTCTCCGGCTCAGACGGCGGTGAAATAAAGCGCCAGTAGACCCAGCCAATGGCGATCAGGCTGAGACCGAGCCCAAGGAACGAGGCGACGCGGAACAAGCCACCGATCTCCGCCATGTCGAACAGGAAGACCTTGCACACGGTCAGCATCAGCACCGCCATCGCGGCATGGCGCAGCGGCTTGTTGCTGCGCCATATCCCGACCGCCAGCAGCGCCAGGGAATAGACCAGCCACAGGCCGGAATAGGCGTACCATTCACCGTCGGAGGTGGCATGCGGGTTCAGGTAGGTGCCATGGAAAGCGTGGCGCAGTTCCAGCGACAACCAGACGAAGACCAGAACAAGGCCGGCAATCCCTGCGCCATCCGCAACGGGCTTAAGGTCTTGCCGCTTGGTTTCGAAGCGAAACGCTAAGCTGAATCCGGCCGGAATCGCATAGGCCAGGAGCAGCAAGTTCGCGACTGGCCAGGCACCGACGGGATCACCGGTCAGCAACGGGTTCAGCCCCAGCAAATGCAGCAACACAACCTGCACGGCCGCCAGTCCGCCGAGGATGCGCCAACCCCATACCGCGACGATGCGCGGTGTCTCGGCGCGGCACTGCCACAGCAGCGCGAAGGCGATGGCGGCCCAGGCGATCGTCCGCAGACTCGTCTCCAGCAGGTTGTCGCCGGGCAGGAACTGCCCGCGATTGACGATGTCGGCGATCTCCATGGTCCAGAACAGCGTCAGGAACGCCAGCGCCCCGGCCTCCAACGCTAGCACCAGGCGGTCGTCCCCGGTGCGCCGGAACAGTCGGGCCGCAACGTAAAAGGCGAGCGTCGGCAAGCCGTATCCATAAAGCATCCAGTTGAGCCCCGGCGTTGCGCCCAGCCGGTAGTCGAACAGCTCGTAATTGAACACGAGGCGGATCAGTACGCTACCCGCGACCACGAGCGCAACGTGGCGCAGCGCCCGCACCTTGGTATGCCCGTGGATCCAGGCCATTGCGGGCAGTTGCAGCGACAGCGCGACGGTCAGCCAAGCGTTCTCCAGTGCCATGGCGAGGGCCAGCGAGACCGCAGCGACGACACCGACCGCATAGGCGGCTAGCGCGCCATCCATCCCCGCCTTGTCGCGCTTCCGGGCAACCCAGGTCGCCGCCACCAGATTGGCGGCAGCGAGGATCAGCCCCATCGCGGCCCATTCGAGGGCAACCTCGAAGTCGCGGATTCGCCAGAAGGCGATCGCCAGCGCGGCGACGGGAACGCCCGCCGACACGCTGGCCCACAGTCCGGGCCGCGCGGCGCCCCGCAACAGCAGGAGACCGCCGATACCGAACAGGGCGGCATAGCCGAGCGCGGCGGCGGCGAAGGGCTGCAGCCCCGGCGGCAGGGTCTCGAGGATATCGACCTCACCCGGCCAGTAGGGCAGGTCCCAGCTGGCCAGAATGATCGCGACAAGTGCGGCCGCCCCGATCGCCAGCGCATCGAAGGTGACATCGCGCCGCCCGGCGATCAACAGGAACGCACCGAGAAGGCCGGCCCAGAACACCGATCCGGTGCCGAAATCGTCGGCCCACACCAGCAGCAGCGCCAGCACCAGCATGGCGCCGCTGGCCGACCAGGCGAGCAGCGCCGGGCGCGGCAGCGCCCACAGGAACTTCGGCCAGGCCACCGCCGTGTTGTGCCGGGCAAGGCCGGCCGGCAGGTAGGTGAACAGGATCGCGGTCACGGTCAGATAGCCGCCGACCGCCGGCGCGCCGAGATTGTACCACTGCTCGATCATCCAAATCACGGGCCAC
>JBFIFO010000145.1:0-9406 GCA_041602815.1 Alphaproteobacteria bacterium
CCCCCCACCGAACCCTCCCCCACCAGGGGGGCGGGCTATCAGCGGGAAGCGCCGATGAACCTCCTGATCCGGGCCGTGGAGCGCCTGTCGCACGCGGCCGGCGTGGTGTCGGCCGCGCTGCTGATCGGCATGGTGCTCCACATCCTGCTCGAGATCGTGCTCCGGGCCTTCTTCTCGAGCTCGACCTTCGTGCTCGACGAGTTCGTCGGCTACGGCGTCGCGGCGATGACGTTCCTGTCGCTCGGCTACGCGCTGAACGAGGGCGCGCTGATCCGCGTGAACATCCTCCTGGCGCGCACCGCCGGCCGGCCGCGCATCGCGCTCGAGATCTTCTGCGTCTCCACCACCCTGGCGATGACCGTGTTCATCGCGGTCTATTTCTGGCGCAGCGTCGCCCGCAACTGGACGCGCGGCGCGGTCAGCGAGAGCATCGCCGAATTCCCGCTGTGGATCCCCGAGGGGCTGGTGCTGGCCGGCGTCGTCCTGTTCGCGATCCAGCTGGCGGCCTACCTCGTGCGCCTGGTCGCCGGCGACCGCCGCATCGTCGGCGAGGACGCCGCCGAGCGGGAGCAGGCCGAGTGAGGACCGCATGGAAGCGCTGATCGCGGGACTCGTCATCCTGGTCCTGGTGTTCCTGTTCCTCGGCGCCGGAACCTGGGTGTTCGCGGGGCTGCTGCTGGTCAGCACCAGCGGCCTGCTGATCCTGCTGCCGGACAGCTTCTCGGCGCACCGCGTCGGCGTCGTCATCACCAAGATCATGTACCGCTACGCCAGCACCTGGGAGCTGGCGGCGATCCCGATGTTCATCTGGATGGGCGAGATCATCTTCCGCACCGACATCTCGGAGCGCCTGTTCAAGGGGCTGGCGCCGCTGGTCGACCGGATCCCCGGCCGCCTGCTGCACACCAACATCGCCGGCTGCACCCTGTTCGCCGCGGTCAGCGGCTCCAGCGCCGCGACCACCGCCACCGTCGGCAAGATCACGACGACGGAGCTGGCCCGGCGCGAGTACGATACCGACCTTGCGATCGGCTCGCTCGCCGGGGCCGGCAGCCTCGGCCTCTTGATCCCGCCGTCGATCGTGATGATCATCTACGGGCTGCTGGCCGAGGTCTCGGTATCGCGGCTGTTCGCCGCCGGCGTGTTCCCCGGGCTGCTGATCGCGGCGCTGTATTCCGGCTACATCCTGGTGCGCTGCGCCATCCGGCCGTCGCTGTCGCCGGCCGCGGCCGACGACTACAGCTGGATGGACCGCGTGCGTGCGGTCGGCAACCTGGTGCCGGTGATCATCCTGATGGTGATCGTCCTCGGCTCGATCTATTCCGGCCTCGCGACGCCGTCGGAGGCGGCGGCCGTCGGGGCGACGGCGGCGTTGCTGCTGGCGCTGGTGATGCGGCAGCTGACCTGGGAGGTGTTCAGGACCTCGATCATGGGCGCGGTGCGAACCTCCTGCATGGTCTGCATCATCCTGGTCTCGGCCGCGTTCCTGTCGACCGCGATGGGCTATCTGCACGTGCCGATGGACCTCGCCGAGGCGATCGGCCGGCTCGGCCTGTCGCCGTACGGGCTGATCATCATCCTGTCGCTGTTCTACATCCTGCTGGGGCTGTTCCTGGACGGCATCTCGATCACCGTGATGAGTCTGCCGATCGCGCTGCCGCTGGTCATCCAGGCCGGGTTCGACCCGGTCTGGTTCGGCGTCTACCTCGTGATCATGGTGGAGCTCGGCCAGGTGACGCCGCCGATCGGCTTCAACCTGTTCGTCCTGCAGGGCCTGACCGGCCATTCGATCGGCCGCATCGCGCTGGCCGCGCTGCCGTTCTTCGTGCTGATGTGCATCGGCGTCGCCATCGTCACGCTGTTCCCGCAGATCGCCCTGTGGCTGCCCGACGCCCTGTTCAGCCGGCCTGTGGGGTAACCGGCGCCGGGCTCAGCCCAGCTCGTTCTTGCAGAACACGCCGGCCTTCATGATCGCCTTCATGTGCCGGCCCTGATCCTGCAGCAGGGTGAGGTCGTCGAGCGGGTTGCCGTCGACCACCAGCAGGTCGGCGCGGGCGCCTTCCGCAACGACGCCGATCTCGCCGGCAAGGCCGAACAGCTCGGCCGCCGTGGTGGTGGCTGCGCGGATGATGGCATCGGCCGTCTGCACCTGGGCGCGCAGGCTGAACTCGTTCGACTGGTGGCGGTGCATCGAGCCCAGGAGGTCGGTGCCGTAGGCGATCTTCACGCCGCTGCGGTCGGCCAGCTCCAGCGCCGACATGCCGGCATCCATGACCTCGGCGATCTTGCCGTGCATGTCGGCCGGCAGGCCCGCCTCGATGCCTTCCTCCCACAGTGCGTGGTAGGTCGACAGCGTCGGCACCAGATACGCGCCGGTCTTCTTGAACAGGCCGATCGAGTCAGTATCGATGAGATTGCCGTGCTCGATCGAGCGCACGCCGCATTCGAGCGCCCGGTTGACCGCGTCGGCCGTATAGGCATGCGCCATCACGTAAAGCCCCGCCGCCTCCGCCTCGGCGACGATCGCCGAGATCTCCTCGATCGAGAACTGCAGGTTGGAGATGCGGTCGGTCGGCGAGGAGACGCCGCCGGAGGCCATGATCTTGATCTGGTTGGCGCCCTTGCGGATCTCGTCGCGCGCGGCCCGGCGCACCTCCGTTATGCCGTCGCAGACATGGCCCAGCCCGGCGCAGCAGAAGCACTCGCCGAGGCCGTGCTCGCCCGGCCGCCGCATGTCGCCGTGGCCGCCGGTCTGCGACAGCGCCTTGCCGCAGAACAGGATGCGCGGGCCGGCGAGGTAGCCTTCGTCGACCGCCTTGGCGAGGCCGAAATCGGCGCCGCCGGCATCGCGCACCGTGGTGAAGCCGCGCATCAGCATGCCCTCGAGGACCTCCGCCGCGCGCGCCGTCACGTAGGACGGCGACCAGTGCCGCAGGGCCGCGAAGTCGGGCGTCACCGCGGTCACGTGGACGTGGGCGTCGCACAGCCCGGGCATCAGGATCCGGCCCTTCAGGTCGAAGACCTGCGCGCCCTTGGCGCGAAGCGGCGTGGCGGAGACGGCCGCGATCCGCCCGTCCTCGACGAGCACGTTGCACTCGCCGCTCAAGGCGCCCTTGTCCGCGTCGAGCACCAGGGCGTTGGTGAAGATGATCTGGGTCACAGGCGGGTTCCTCCCGGCGACCATCATAGCGCCAATGGTCCCGCGCGGCAGCCCTCGCCGCGCGCCGCTTGCCGTTCGTACCAAAGCGGCGTATTTAGACGGGTAACAATCAACACAACGGGACGGGGCGGGATGGCGGTCAAGACCGCGAAGGGACCGGGCGATACCGGGACCTATATTCTCGAGGACCAGGTCGGCCACCTGCTGCGCCGCGCGCATCAGCGTGCGTCCGCGATCTTCCAGGAGCATATGGCCGAGGACCTGACCCCCCAGCAATACGCGGCGCTGATCAAGATCCGCGATTTCGGTTCGGTGTCGCAGAATCGGCTGGGTCGCGCCGTGGCCATGGACCCTGCAACCAGCCAGGGTGTCGTGCAGCGCCTGATCGCCAAGCGCCTGATCCAGCGCGCCGACGACCCGAAGGACCGGCGCCGCAGCCTGCTGAGCCTGACCCCCGAGGGTGCGGAGCTGGCCGAAGCGCTGATCCCGTCGGGACGCAAGATCACGGCGGAGATACTCGAGCCGCTGTCGCAGGACGAGCAGGCGGCGTTCCTGAAACTGCTGAAGAAACTGACCTGACGGCGGACCGGGCCGTGGGCGGCGCGCTTGACAGGACGGCGGCACGGATCGCTACTATGTTCGCATGCACATGAACTCCGGAGCGCGTCGCGGCGTCGGGTGATAGCCGCGGCGACCCGGGCGGAGGGCCGGCGATGGGCAGCTATCTGCGCCCGGAATCTTTGGCGGAGGCGCTGGCCGCGCTCGCGGCCGGGCCGCGGACGGTGCTGGCGGGCGGGACCGATTATTACCCGGCGCTGGTCGGCCTGCCGCTCGACGGCGATATCCTCGACATCACGGCGGTCGACGCGCTGCGCGGGATTGCGGCGGCCGACGGCGGCGTGCGGATCGGTGCCCTGGTGCGCTGGAGCGAGCTTGCCGGCGCGGCGCTGCCGCCCGCCTTCGACGGCCTGCGCCATGCCGCGGGGCAGATCGGCGGCCGCCAGGTGCAGAACGCCGGCACCGTCTGCGGCAATGTCTGCAACGCCTCGCCGGCCGCGGACGGGATCCCGAACCTGCTCGTGCTGGAGGCGTCGGTGGAGCTCACGTCGGCGGCCGGCACGCGCACCGTGCCGGTCGGCACGTTCGTCACCGGCAACCGGACCACGGCGCGGCGACCGGACGAGCTGGCGACCGCGCTCATCGTCCCCGCCCCGCCCGAGGGGGCCCGCAGCAGGTTCGAGAAGCTCGGCGCGCGGACCTACCTCGTCATCTCGATCGCCATGGTGGCGGCGCTGATCGCGCCGGGACGCGATGGCACGGTTGCCGCGGCGCGGATCGCGGTCGGCGCCTGCTCCGCCGTCGCGCAGCGCCTGGCTGCGCTGGAAGCGGCGCTCGGCGGCGCCCGCATCGGCCCCGAACTCGCCGCCATCGCGCAGCCCCGTCACCTCGCGCCGCTGACACCCATCGACGACGTGCGCGGCTCCGCCGAATATCGCGGCGAGGCGGCGCTGATCCTGATCCGCCGGGCCTTGGCCGCGCTGGGCGAGGGCGTGCCATGAGCGGGCGCCAGCCGATCGCATTCGCCGTCAACGGACACCCCGTGACCGTGACCGCCGGGCCGGCGACGCGGCTCAGCGACGTTCTGCGCGAGGAACTGGCGCTGACCGGCACCAAGGTCGGCTGCGAGGCCGGCGACTGCGGCGCCTGCACCGTGCTGCTCGACGGCGCGCAGGTGTGCGCCTGCCTGATGCCCGTCGCCCAGGTCGCCGGGCGCTCCGTGCAGACCGTCGAGGGGTTGGCCGGGGATCCGGCGGCACGGCGGCTGCAGGAGTCGTTCCATCGCCACAATGCCGCGCAGTGCGGGATGTGCACGCCCGGCATGCTGATGGCCGCGGCCGACCTGCTGCGCCGGCAGCCGCACCCCGACGAGCGACAGGTCAAGGACGCGCTGGCCGGCGTGCTGTGCCGCTGCACCGGCTACTGGGCGATCGTCCGCGCGGTCCTCGATGCCGGCAGTGCGACGCAGCCCGTCGCGCCGGCTGCGGGCCGGGCGGTCGGCGCGGCGATGCCGAAGGTCGACGGCATGGCCAAGGTGGCGGGGACCGAGATCTATGCCGCCGACGCGGCGCCGGAGGGCGCATTGTGGCTGCGGGCCGTACGGTCGCCGCATGCGCGGGCGCGGTTCACGATCGGGGCGCTGGACGCGCTGCATGCCCGCTTCCCCGGACTCGTCCGGGTACTGACCGCGGGCGATGTCCCGGGGCGCAACGGCTTCGGCATCTACCCGCACATCAAGGACCAGCCGGTCCTGGCGGCGGGCGTGGTGCGCCATCGCGGCGAGCCGGTCGCGGCGCTGGTCGGCGATGCGGCGACGATCCGGGCCGTGCGCGACTGCGACGTGCCGGTCGCGTGGGAGCCGCTCGACCCGGTCGCCGGCATCGACGGCGGGCTGGCGGCCGCGGCCCCGCTGGTGCAGGACGACCGGCCCGGCAACATCCTGTCCCGGGGCCGCCTGCAAAGGGGGGACCCGGACGGCGCGCTGGCGGCGGCCGCGCACGTTGCCGAGGCGCACGTGCGGACCCGCGCCGTCGAGCACGCCTATATCGAGCCGGAGGCCGGCTGGGCGCGCCGGGCCGGCGACCGCCTGGAGCTGTTCGTGACCACTCAGTCGCCCTATATGGACCGCGACGAGACCGCTGCGGTCCTCGGCATCGAACCCGAACGCGTACGGATCATCCCGTCGGCCTGCGGCGGCGGGTTCGGCGGCAAGCTCGACCTGTCGGTGCAGCCGCTGCTGGCCGTTGCCGCCTGGCTGCTCGACCGGCCGGTGCGCTGCGTCTACACCCGCCCGGAGTCGATGATGTCGACCACCAAGCGGCACCCGTCCCGGATGACGGCCCGGGCCGGCTGCGACGCCGAGGGGAATCTGACCGCGTACGACTTCAGCGGCGATTTCGATACCGGGGCGTACGCCTCGTGGGGGCCGACCGTCGCCGACCGCGTGCCGATCCATGCCAGCGGCCCCTATCGCGTCCCCAACGTACGGGCGGTGACGCGGGCGGTCCTGACCAACATGGTGCCGTCGGGCGCGTTCCGCGGCTTCGGGGTGCCGCAATGCGCGCTGGTGCACGAGGCGCTGATGGATGCGCTGGCCGCGAAATGCGCGATCGATCCGCTGCAGTTCCGTTTGATCAACGCGCTCCGGCCGGGCGACGCGATCTCGACCGGCCATGTGCTCGACGCCAGCGCCGGACAGGTGCCGTGCCTGGAGGCGCTGCGCCCGCGCTGGAACGAGTGGCGCGCCGCCGCGGACGTCTTCAATCGCGACGGCGGGTCGGTGCGCCGCGGCGTCGGCATCGGCAGCGTCTGGTACGGCTGCGGCAACACCGCGATGTCCAACCCGTCGACCATGCATCTGGGCCTGGGCCCCGACGGCACGGTGACGCTGTACAGCGGCGCGGTCGACATCGGCGAGGGCGCCAACACGGTGCTTGTCCAGATCGCCGCCGACGCGCTCGGCGTGTCCGCCGCGGCGCTGCGTTACGTGATGGGCGACACCGACCGGACCGCCGATGCCGGCAAGACCTCGGGATCCCGCCAGACCTATATCTCCGGCCGGGCGGCGCAGCGCGCGGGCGAGGACCTGCGGGCCCAGCTGCTGCGCCTGACCAATGCCGGCGCGCAGGCCGCGGTCGAGCTGGCGGCCGGGCGGGTCATCGTGCGCGACGGCGACGCCGTCCATCGCATCGACCTGCGCGACATGCCCCGGGACCGGCGCGGCGACGTGCTGAGCGGCGCGGGCACGTTCGATCCGCCGACCACCCCGCTTGACGGGAACGCGCAGGGCAAGCCATATGGCACCTTCGGGTTCGGCGCGCAGATCGCCCTCGTCGAGGTGGATCTGGCGCTCGGCCGGGTCGCGGTCCTCGGCATGGCGGCGGCGCATGATGTCGGCCGGGCGATCAACCCGGCCCAGCTGGAAGGCCAGATCCACGGCGGGATCGCCCAGGGGCTGGGTTATGCGCTGATGGAGGAGTACGTGCCCGGACGTACGGAAAACCTGCACGATTACCTGATCCCCACCGTCGGCGACCTGCCGCCGATCGAGGTGATGCTGATCGAGGAACCCGAACCGACCGGACCGTACGGCGCCAAGGGCATCGGCGAGCACTCGCTGATTCCGACGGCGCCGGCGATCCTCGGCGGGATCGCGCACGCCACCGGCGTCCGACTCGCCGAGGTGCCGGCGACGCCGGCCCGCGTCCGCGCGGCGCTGCGGGCGAACGGCCATGTCTGAGCGGCAGCGCAAACGCGACAAGGACGCGGGCATCGTGACCTGTGACGCCTGCCCGGTGCTGTGCCGGATCCGCGAGGGTCGGGCCGGCGCCTGCGACCGCTATGCCAACCGGGACGGCCGCCTGATGCGGGTCGACCCGGTGGTGATCGTGCAGAGCATGGCCGAGTCGGAGGGCCGGCTGACGCCGTTCCTGAGCAGCGTCGACGAGTGGGACGGCGACATCATGCCGCGCGAAACCACGCTGACCGGGATCGGCGCCGGGACCACCTACCCGGACTACAAGCCGGCGCCGTTCATCGTCTCCAGTGTCCATGACGGGGTCGACATGGTGACCGTCGTCACCGAGGGCATCTTCAGCTATTGCGGCGCCAAGGTGAAGATCGACACCGACCGGTTCATCGGCCCCGAACAGGCCACGGTCCGCTGCGAAGGCGAGCCGGTCGGCCATGTCACCACCGCCGAGTACGGCTCGCAGATGCTGGCCCTCGGCGGCGTGCGGCACTTCACCGGCGGCAGCAAGGCGGAGGGCGCGGCGACGTGCCGGATGATGCTGTCGCTGTGCAACAAGCGGGCGGTCGAGCTCTCCGTCGACGGCGGTGCCGAGCTGGTGCTGCAGGCGGACCGCCCGCCGGTGGTCAACGGCATAAGCGAGGAGCGCATGCGGGTCGGCTGCGGCTCCGCCGCCATCGGCATGTTCGCGCAGCAGTGGTACGGCCGCGTCGACGAGGTGATCGTCGTCGACGATCACATTACCGGCGTGCTGTCGGAGCACCAGGCGGGCCGCTTCCTCGGCATGCCGCCGACGGGCATACGCGTACGGGGGCGGCGGTCGACGCCGGGCCGCTATTTCAAGGTGGCGGAGCCGGGCACCGGCTGGGGCGGCACCGACGTGACCGACCCGCTGACCATCATCGACTCGGTCGACCCGGCGGTCGCCCGGCCCGGCCTGCGCCTGCTGATGGTCAGCACCACCGGGCAGGACGCCGGCTATTACGTCCTCGACGATGCGCTTGTGCCGGTGCCGGCGGCCATGCCGGAGGAGATCTCCCGGGTGGTGGAGCGGATCGGCGAGAACTGCGAGCCGGCACTGACCTCGGTGCTGTTCGTGGCCGGCGCCGGCGGCAGCCTGCGCGCCGGGGTGACCGAGAACCCGGTCGGCCTGACGCGCTCGGTCAAGGACGCGCTGACGCGCGTCACCTGCGGTGGCGTACCCGTGTACGTATGGCCCGGCGGCGGCATCACCGTGATGGTCGACGTCGCGCGCATGCCGGACAACGCGTTCGGCTCGGTGCCGACGCCGGCCCTGGTCGGGCCGATCGAGTTCACCATGCGCCGCGAGGACTACCGGGCGCTCGGCGGCCACATGAACAGCATCCGCGATTTCGATGACGCCACGCGGGCCGCCGACACGCGGCTGACGAGGCGCCGCAGGGACGGCTGAGGCGATGCCAGGCCCGGTCGCAGCGCTGCTGCCCGACGGGCGCCGGTTGCATCTGCAGCACGGTCCCATCGACCTCGTCATCGAGGGATGCGGGCCGCAGGACGAGCTGGCGGTCGCCTACCGCCAGGCCGACGCGCGCTTCCGGACCATTCTCGACGAGCTCGTCGGCGAGCTGCCGCGCTTGCGCCGGCCGGCCGGCCCGGACATATCGGAGGCGGATTTCCACGGACCGACGGCGCGCCGCATGGCGCGGGCAGTACGCCCCCATCGCGCCAACTTCATCACGCCGATGGCGGCGGTCGCCGGTGCCGTGGCCGACGAGATCCTGGCGGCGATGTGCGCGGGGCGCCGGCTGAGCCGCGCCTATGTCAACAATGGCGGCGATATCGCGCTGCACCTGGCACCGGGGCAGCGCTATGCGGCGGGGCTGGTAGACCGCCACGACCGAACCCGGCCGAGAGGGAGCTGCACGATCTCCCACGACATGCCGGTCCGCGACATCGCCACC
>JBFIFO010000146.1:0-9370 GCA_041602815.1 Alphaproteobacteria bacterium
GATGCCGTCGACGAACAGCCGCAGCCCCTGCTCGGTCGGCAGGCGGCCGGCCGAGGTGTGCGGCGCGAACAGCAGCCCGAACTCCTCGAGGTCCGCCATGACGTTGCGGATGGTCGCCGGCGACAGTGCCATGCCGAGACGGCGCGACAGGGTGCGCGAGCCGACCGGCTCGCCGGTCTCGACATAGGCCTCGACGACGTGCCGTAGAATCTCGCGGGAGCGCTCATTGAGTTCGGTGATCATGGTGCCGCGAATGTAGTGAGCGCCATGGGGAGCGTCAATGTATGGCGGGGCTGGACGCGGCGCGCCGCAGCGGCTAGGGTCCGCGCGCCGTTGACCAGTTTGCAGCCCCGGGAGAACAGCCGATGCGGCCCTCCAACCGCGCGCCCGACGAACTGCGTGCCGTGAGCCTCGAGCCCGGCTTCTCGAAACATGCCGAGGGCTCGTGCCTTGCCCGGTTCGGGGACACCCACGTGCTGTGCACGGCCAGCGTGATCGAGCGCGTGCCGCCGTTCCTCCGCAATTCCGGCAAGGGCTGGGTAACGGCGGAATACGGCATGCTGCCGCGCTCGACCGGGTCGCGCACCGACCGCGAGGCGGCGCGCGGCAAGCAAAGCGGACGCACGCAGGAGATCCAGCGCCTGATCGGGAGAAGCCTGCGCGCGGTCACCCGGCTCGACGGGTTCGGCGAGCGCCAGATCACCGTCGACTGCGACGTCATCCAGGCCGATGGCGGTACCCGCACGGCCGCGATCACCGGCGCCTGGGTCGCGCTGCACCAGGCCTTCGCGCACATGCAGCGGATCGGCGCTATCGCGGCGCTCCCGCTCGGCGACCAGGTGGCGGCGGTGTCCTGCGGCCTGTGGCAGGGAACGCCGGTGCTCGACCTCGACTATGCCGAGGATTCGATGGCCGAGGCGGACGCGAACTTCGTGTTCACCGGCGCCGGCGGCATCGTCGAAGTGCAGGGCACCGCCGAGACCGACCCGTTCTCGCGCGAGCAGCTGGACGCGATGATCGAGCTGGCGCGCAAGGGGATCGCGGAGCTGACGGCGCTGCAGCGGCAGGCGCTCGGCCTGTGACGCCCCAAAGGGCTAGGCCGGCAGGCGTTGGGCGACGCCGTCCGACCGGCGCCGCTCGATGGCATCCCAGATCAGCGCCGCGACCGAAACATTATCGAAACGGTCGATCTCCTGGATCCCGGTCGGCGAGGTCACGTTGATCTCTGTCAGCCAGTCGCCGATGACGTCGATGCCGACGAACACCAGCCCCCTGTCCACCAGGGTCGGGCCAATCGCCTCGCAGATCTCCTTCTCGCGGCTGGTCAGCGTGGCCCTGACCGGCTTGCCGCCGGCGTGCATGTTGGAGCGCGCCTCGCCCGGGGCCGGGATGCGGTTGATGGCGCCGGCCGGCACGCCGTCGACCAGGATGATCCGCTTGTCGCCCTTGCGCACCTCCGGCAGGTAACGCTGCACGATCGCCGGCTCGCGATAGAGCTGGGTGAACAGCTCGAGCAGCGCGTTGAGGTTCTCGTCGTCCGGCGGCACGTGGAACACCCCGGCGCCGCCATTGCCGAACAGCGGCTTGACGATGATGTCCTTGTGCTCGCGCCGGAAGGCAAGGACCTCGTCCTTGCTGCTGGTGATCAGCGTCGGCGGCATCAGCTCGCCGAAATGGGTGACGAACAGCTTCTCGGGCGCGTTGCGCACCGAGACGGGATCGTTGACCACGAGCGTTTCCGGGTGGACGTGCTCGAGCAGGTGGGTCGCCGTGATGTAGGCCATGTCGAAGGGCGGATCCTGGCGCATCAATACGACGTCCATGGTCGCCAGATCGACCCGCTCCTGCGCGCCCAGCGCGAAATGATTGCCGCGTTCGCGGCGCACTGTGAGCGCGTTGGCATGGGCGTAGACCCGTCCGTCCTCGAAAGTCAGCGCATGCGGCAGGTAGTAGAAGACGGCGTGGCCCCGCCGCTGCGCCTCGAGGGCAAGGGCGAAGGTGCTGTCGGCATCGATGTCGATCGACTCGATGGCATCCATCTGGATGGCGACGGCCAGACTCATTTCGGCATCTCCGTCAGGGTCGGTTCACGCAGGTCCGGCGCGACCGCACGATCAGCCGGACTGTCCGCGCAGCCGTTGCAGCAAGAGGGCGGCGTCGTGCCGCGGCCCGTCCCGGGTCTCGCGCAAGATGTATTCCTCGAGCGCGGCGACCGCATTGTCGATGCGGCCGAGCCGCGTGTCGAGCAGCGCCTTTTCGCGCCACAGCGTCTTGTCGTCGGGCGCGATCCACAGCATGCGTTCCAGTGTGGCGGCCGCGGCCTGGTGGTTGCCGCTGCGCGATTGGCGCAGCCGGATGGTGTTCTGCAGCCGGACCAGGATGTCCCGGTCGGGTACGGCGGCATGGTGCTCCGGACGCAGCTCGGCCGCTTCGTCGCCCTGGGCCTTCAGCAGCGCGCGCAGCTCCTGGGCCGCCTGCGGCGCGCATCGGGCGAAGGGATCGAGGATTGCGCGCTGCCCGAGATGGTCCATGCGCAGGAGGAAGTGCCCCGGAAAGCTGAGGCCGGCGATCTCCCATCCCTGCGCGCGCCCGGCGTGGATGCACAGGATGCCGAGCGCGACGGGCAGGCCGCGCCGCCGGTCGATCACGCGTATCAGGTTGGCGTTCTGCAGGTCGTCATAGGTGCGCCGGTCGCCCTGGTAGCCGTAGGCGGCGAATATCACTTCGCGAAGCGCCCGGATCCGCGCATCCAGCGAATCGGCGCCGCCGGCCGCCTTACGCAGGTCCGCGGCCAGCAACCCGAGATGGTCGCGGTAGCGATCCAGAGACACGCCCGGGCGGTCGAGCGCCGCGAGCGCCAGCGCGGCGCCGGCGATATCGACGGCATCGCCCGGCTCTTCGCCGACGCGGCGCAATACGGCTTCGGCTTCCTCGCCCGGATCCAACCGTCACCCTCCCGTGCCAGGAGAATTGATCCGGACATAGGGCACGACGCGGCGCACGTAGTCAATCTGCCGGGCGTGCGCGACGACCCGGTCGAGCTCACCCTGGTTCTGTGCGATGCCCATCAGGTACACCGTCCGGTTCACGGTATCGATGGTGTAGTTGATGCTCTTGATCTCCTTGTCGAACAGGATCGCGCTGCGCAGCTTGGTGGTGATCCACGAATCGCGCGCGGCGTCGGACAGGGTGCTGGTATCCTTGACCTCGATCTCGTTGATCACTTCGGCAACGCCATTCGCCTGCCACGCCAGCCGGGCCGCGTCGATGCGGTTCTGGGGGTCCGGCACGATTCCGGTCAGCAGCACCTTGCCTTCGACCACCTCGATGTCGACCCGCTGGAACACCTTGACATCGAACTCGATGAATTTCCGGTTGATGCTGGCCTGGATCGCGCTGTCGGCGATCGCCGTCCTGACCGGGCGGTCCTGCGCCGCCACCGTCGCGCCGACCGCGGCGCCTCCGACCACGATGGGGGCGCATCCGCCGAGCGGCGCCAGCGCCGCAAGCAGGAGGAGGACCCCCGTTCGAAGAGGGTGAAGGTGAAAAGCAATCAGCAGCATCTCATGACCTGTCCGTTAGGCTACCAGATCGTGTGTTGACGTGAGGAATGTAGCCATTGCGGGTCCGCGCGCCAAGCGTCAACCATGTGCCGCGGCCAGCGCCACGGCGTGACCAGCATGACGTCGAAACGGATCTGCAGCGCGGCGAGGTCCGGCCGCCCCGCCACCACCCAGCCTGCCGCCCGGACCAGACGCTCGCGCTGCCGCGCCGTCACCGCCTCGGCCGCCGCGGCGGTATCGGGCCGCGCCTTGACTTCGATGATCGCCAGCACGCGGCCGCGCCGCGCGACGATGTCGATCTCCCCGACCGGGCTGCGCAGCCGGCGCTCGAGGATGCGGTAGCCGCGCAGCAGGAGGCTGGCGCTGCACGCCGCCTCGGCCCAGCGGCCGCGCCGGTAGGCGCGGTGGCGATCGGCGCGGCTCACCGGTCGTCCGCCGCATCCCCGGCCCCGGCGAGCGCGAGGGCGCGGGCATAGACCGCACGGCGCGGGGCGCCGGTGGCGTCGCTGACGACGGCAGCGGCATCGCGCAGGCTCATGCGGGCAAGGGTGTCGCGCAACAGCGAGTCGATGTCGCCGGGCGCGGCGTCCGGGGGAGGCGGGGCGACGACGAGGACCACCTCGCCCCGGGGCGGACCGGCCGTGCCGTAGTGCTGCGCCAGCGATGCCAGCGTGCCGCGGCGCACCTCCTCGTGCAGCTTCGTGAGTTCCCGGGCCACGGCGGCCTCGCGCGGCCCGAATACCTCGGCCATATCGGCCAGCGACGCCGCGAGCCGGCGCGCCGACTCGAAAAACACGAGGCTGGCGGGGACGTGCCGCAGTTCCCTGAACGCAGTCAGGCGCGCCGCATGGCGCGGCGGCGGAAATCCGGCGAAGAGGAACCGGTCGGTCGGCAGGCCGGCGGAGACCAGCGCCGCAACACCCGCGGACGGCCCGGGAATCGCATGCACGGCGATGCCTTCGGAGACCGCCTCGCGCACCAGCTTGTAACCCGGATCCGAGACCAGCGGCGTGCCGGCATCGCTGACGAGCGCGACCGAATCGCCGGCGCGGAGGCGCGCCAGCAGTTTCGGGCGCATCTTTTCCGCATTGTGTTCATGATATGGAAAGGTTTGTGCCCCAGTAATGCCATAGGCGCGAAGTAACTTTGCGGTAACCCTAGTGTCTTCGCAGGCGAGAACATCGGCGGATGCGAGGACATCGAGGGCGCGCAGGGTTACGTCGCGAATGTTGCCGATCGGTGTGGCGACCAGGTACAGCGCCGGCTGCAGTTTACTTTGGTCAGTCATACAGATAGGCTGCCACCGCGATCGATCACTGGCAATTAATCGGCCGGAGCCGTCAGTAGATGCTGTCCTGTTTTCGTCGTTTTTCTTTGACACATTCGTTTCTCATCGCCGTCGTCGGCCTTGCGTTCGCAGCGTCCGGCTGCGCCGCGCCGACGGGAGGAACTGTAGGGTCGCCGAGGGACCTCAGGCAAGTATCAGCCGCACGCCAGACCAGCCCCCAGTGGCCGGCGGCGCCGTCGCTGCCGCCGCTCGCGGACCTCGAGCGCGAGATCACGCCGCGCGGCGTGGCGCAGTTCCCGGCGGAGCAACTGGCCGCGACTGTGGGCGTCCCGGTCGCCATCCTGCTGCCGCTCAGCGGCCCGCGCGCCGAGCTCGGCAAGGCGATGCTGGACGCTGCACAGCTGGCGGTTTTCGAGGTGGCCGGCCAGAACTTCGTGCTGCTGCCGTATGACACGAAGGGCACGCCGGAAGGCGCGGAAGAGGCGGTCGCGCGGGCACTGGGCCGGGGCGCCAAGCTCGTGCTCGGGCCGCTGCTGGCCGACTCGGTGGCCGCCGTCGCGGCGCAGACCCGGATCTCGGACGTCAATGTGGTTGCCTTCTCAAACTCCAAGCGGGTTGCCGGGAACGGCGTCTACATCCTCGGCTTCGCGCCGGACCAGCAGGTCGACGCCATCGTCGATTACGCGGCGGCGCAGGGCTTCACCAGCTATGGCGTTCTGGCCCCGTCCAACGATTACGGCGAGGTCGTCGTCCAGGCGTTGTACAACTCGACCGAAAGGCGCGGCGCCGTGGTCACCAAGACCGGCTATTACGACCCGTCCGCCGCCGATTTCTCGGAACCGGCCCGGGCGCTGACCGACTACGATTTGCGGCGTGAGGAGCTTCTGCAGCAGATGGCGGCCCTCGAGGGCAAGACCGACGAGGTCTCGAGGCAGGCGCTGGCCAAGCTGGAGGTGCTCGACACCATCGGCGACCCGCCGTTCGATGCCGTTTTGCTGCCGGACGCCGGGCAGAACCTGCGCACGCTGGCGGCGCTGATGAACTTCTACGACGTCGAGCAGCCGACCGTGCGGTTCCTCGGCCTGCGCGCCTGGGACGGCACGCCCGAAGTGGTCGCCGAGCGCGCCCTGCAGGGCGCGTGGTTCGCGGCGCCGCCGGTCGAGGAGCGCGAGCGCTTCGAGATCCGTTTCCGGGCCGCGTTCAGCTACGACCCGCCGCGCCTGGCTTCGCTGGCCTACGACGCGACGGCACTGGCCGCGTTGCTGGCGCAGTCGCCGCGGGCGACCGACTTCTCTGCCAGCGCGCTGACCGATCCGAACGGATTTAGGGGCGTGGACGGCATCTTCCGGCTAATCGCCGACGGCACGGTCGAGCGCACCTATGCGATCCACGAAGTGACCCCCGACGGGTTCCGCACGATCCAGCCGGCCGCGGAGAGCTTCCAGACCCCGATCAACTGATCAGGCGAGCAAGTGGGCGAGCAGCGCATTCAGGCGCTGCCGTCCGCTCGCTGTCGCCCGCAGGCCGTCTGCGTCGCGCGCGAGCAGCCCACCGTCGATCAGGTCGCCCAGGCGCCGTAGGTCGAGCGCATCTTCGAGGCCGCAGCCGGCCAGCGCCCGGAACCGCGTCTCCACCACGCCCTCGGCAAGGCGCAATCCCATCATCAGGAGTTCCGCGACCCGCTGCCCGCGGTCGAGCGGCACTGCCTCGACCGTGCCGGCACCGCCGGCCTCGACGCACTCGAGCCATCGCTCCGGTGCCCGGTGGCGACGATAGGCGACGGTCTTCGCGTCGCGGCTGATGCGGCCGTGGGCGCCGGGCCCGACCCCGACGTAATCGCCGCCGCGCCAGTAGACGAGGTTGTGCCGCGACTCGGCGCCGGGGACGGCGTGGTTGGAGATCTCGTATCCGGGAAGACCTGCCTCATACATAATACTTTGCGTTATTTCGTAGAGCCTTGCCGAATAATCTTCGCTTGGAACATGAAGTTCACCGCGACCGTGCAGCGTATGGAACGCCGTGCCAGGCTCGATGGTCAGCTGGTAGAGCGACAGGTGGTCGCCGGCCTCGCCCAGGGCCCGGTGCAGCTCCTTGCGCCAGGCCGCCGCCGTCTGGCCCGGGCGGGCGTATATGAGATCGAAGGAATAGCGGTCGAACAGCCGCGCCGCGGTACGCACGGCCTGGACGGCTTCCGCGGCGCCATGGGTCCGGCCGAGCGCCTTCAGCGACGCATCGTCCAGCGCCTGCACGCCGAGCGACACCCGGTTCACCCCCGCGAGCCGGAACGCCGCGAGGCGCCCCGCCTCGACCGAGGTCGGGTTGGCCTCCAGCGTGATCTCGACATCCGGCGCCAGGTCCCAGCGGTCGTCGGCGCGGTCGATCACGGCGGCAACCGTGTCCGGCGCCATCAGCGACGGTGTGCCGCCGCCGAAGAAGATGCTGGTCAGCGGCCCGAAGCCGGGCGCCTCGGCCTCCGCGGCATGGTCGAGCTCGCGCAGCAAAGCGGCCCGCCAGCGTGCCTGGTCGACGGATTCCCGGACATGGCTGTTGAAATCGCAGTAGGGGCATTTGGAGAGGCAGAACGGCCAGTGGACGTAGAGCGCGAAGCCGCGCGCCGGCGCGGCGCTCATGGCACGGCGCCCCGAAAGCAGGCGGCGACCAGCTTTGCGAAGGCATCGGCGCGGTGGCTGATCGCGTGCTTCTTCTCCGGTTCCATCTCGCCGAAGGTGACGTCGTACCCGTCCGGCCGGAACACCGGGTCGTAACCGAAGCCCTTGGCGCCGCGCGGCGGCCACACCAGCGTGCCGTCGACCCGGCCTTCGAAGCTCTCGAGGTGGCCGTCCGGCCAGGCCAGGGCGAGGACGCAGGCGAAATGCGCGCTGCGGTCCGGCTTGCCCGAGAGCGCCGCCTCCACCTTCTGCATGGCGACGCCGAAATCGCGGCCGTTCCCGGTCTCGGCCCAGCGCGCCGAATGGATGCCGGGCTCGCCGCCCAGCGCATGCACCGCAAGGCCGGAATCGTCGGCCAGCGCCGGCAGGCCGGAGGCTTCCGCGGCCGCCCGCGCCTTCAGCCCGGCGTTCTCGGCGAAGGTGGCGCCGGTCTCCTCCGGCTCCGGCAGGCCGAGCGCGGCCGCGGAAACGACGGTGACGCCGAACGGCGCCAGAAGGTCCGCGATCTCGCGCACCTTGCCCGCGTTGTGGCTGGCGATGACCAGTTTCGCGTCGGTGAACTTGCGTGCCATGGCGGGATATATGGCGCGGCGGGGCGGGGGTGGGAAGGCCGTTCTGCCGATCGGGACGGCGCGACGGCCCAAATCGCCCCACATCTTGTGGATAACTTGATGGCAAATACCGCATATGGCGTTAAATCGCCTCCGGTGGCCGCTCATGCGCTGTGGCGAATCGCAGCCCGAAGGGTGCGGCCAGGCCGTCAAAGGGGATTCAGCGAGTCCCGTACGGACTCGAATTTTCCCGCGCCGATACACGCAAAAAGAGTCATGGGCGGGGATTCGTGCTGGCGTTCTGCTTTCGTTCTTATTACAGTGGTGCAACCGCAGGAACAGGGCAGGGGGCGAACCCCATGGTCGCACGCGTCGGCACGGTGGCGTTCCAGGGTATCGAGACGCTGGGTATCGATGTCCAGGTGCAGATGTCCGGCGGGCTGCCGGGGTTCACCGTGGTCGGCCTGCCGGACAAGGCGGTGGCCGAGAGCCGGGAGCGGGTGCGTTCCGCGCTCGGCGCCATGGGCCTCGCGCTGCCGCCGAAGCGGATCACCGTCAACCTGTCGCCGGCCGACGTGCTGAAGGAGGGCAGCCATTTCGACCTGCCGATCGCGCTCGGCCTGCTCGTCGTCCTGGGCGTGCTGCCGGCGGAGGAGATCGCCCGCTACACGGTCCTGGGGGAGCTGGCGCTGGACGGCGCGATCGCCCCGGTCGCCGGCGTGCTGCCGGCGGCGATCGCCGCCGCGTCCGAGGCGCGCGGCATCATCTGCCCGGCGGCGACCGGCGGCGAGGCGGCCTGGGCCGAGGGCATCGAGGTGCTGGCGCCGGCGACGCTCCTGTCGCTGATCAACCATTTCAAGGGCTCTCAGGTGCTCACCCCGCCGGAGCCGCTGCTCGCCGATGCTGGCGCCATGGCGCCAGACCTGTCCGACATCAAGGGGCAGGAGACGGCGAAACGGGCGCTTGAGATCTGCGCCGCCGGGGCCCACAACCTGCTGATGATCGGCCCGCCCGGGGCCGGCAAGTCGATGCTGGCGCAGCGCCTGCCCGGGATCCTCCCCGCCCTCGACGCGCGCGAGGCGCTCGAGGTCAGCATGATCCACTCGGTCGCGGGGCTGCTGGAGGGCGGGCGGCTGTCGCGCCAGCGGCCGTTCCGCGACCCGCATCACTCCGCCTCGCTGGCGGCGATGGTGGGCGGCGGAATGCGCGCAAGGCCTGGAGAAGTAAGTCTGGCACATAATGGCGTGCTGTTTCTGGACGAATTGCCCGAGTTCCAGCGCCCGACGCTGGAGGCGCTGC
>JBFIFO010000147.1:0-9319 GCA_041602815.1 Alphaproteobacteria bacterium
ACCGAAACACGCTGCGGAAAGTGTCCAGCAGGTGGGCGCCGTCATCGATCTGTATCGGGCAGGATATGCTGTCGAACTTGAGTCTCATGCGCCTCGTCGCGGCCGTGATGCGATGACTTGCGGGCAGCCCGTTGCCGGCCCGAAAGGGAAACGGGGACGGCACCGGATGCCGTCCCCGAGTCTTCAGGAAGATGTCGAGTCTAGTCAACCGAATGGGACGGGCTGGTCGCCTCCGTCGGTTGGGTCGGATCGGTGCCGTCATCCGGACCGTCATGGTGGTCGGACGCCTCCGATGCGTCGGTGCCGTCGGATGCATCTGTGCCGTGGGACGCGTCTGTACCGTGGGACGCGTCTGTACCGTGGGACGCGCCGCCCCGGCCACGCGAGCCCCCGGAGCCGTCGTTGCCGCCGCCGCGGCCCGAACTCCCGTCCGCTGCGGCAGGGGTCAGCGGAATCAGGGCTGGCGCCGCATAGGCGACGGCGGCGGTCAGGCCGAGTCGGGCGAGGGCCCGGCGTCGGCCCGCGTCAACCGGGTCGACCGTATTCCCGGTCGAAGCGCCGGTGTCTTTGGAAATCCTGGTATCCTTCATGCGGAAATTCTCCGTACGTATTGTTCGAGGTGGCAGACTTATCCGGCAAGGATAGCGCGCGATGCCTGAAGCTTCGCTGAGCGGAGATGTCAGCTTCGTTTAAGCTTTGCCGTGAAAGTGCTAACGACGAGAGGATGGTCGATGGTTCAGCCGAGGAAACGTTCGATCGTCGACAGGAAGTCCTTCACAGATATGGGCTTGGCAACGTAGGCCTCGCAGCCGCCCTCGCGAATCTTTTCCTCGTCGCCCTTCATGGCGAAGGCCGTCACGGCAACCACCGGGATATGCTTGAGATTGTCGTCCGCCTTGATCCACTTGGTGACTTCCAGACCGGAGACCTGCGGCAACTGGATATCCATGACGATGAGATCCGGCCGTTCCTTGCGGGCCAGTTCCAGCGCCTGCATGCCGTCGCGTGTCTGCAAAATCCCGTATCCCTGGGCTTCCAGCAGATCGCGGAAGAGCTTCATGTTCAGCTCGTTGTCTTCGACGATCAGGATCGTCTTCGGCATGCGTCTCCCCCGTGCCCCGGCGCGGACGGCAATCTGGCTTGCCCGAAGTAAGATCGTCTCATCTTTTGGTGCATAGATGGTTAATTCCGATCGGATTGTTTTGATTCCTATCATAATTCGTTGGATAAGCAATCGGATTAGCGAGGCAACGGGACGCGGCCGACGGACCCGGAGCGGCGATCCGGCGAGGTGGTGCAAATGCGAATCGGCGTCGATCTTGGTGGCAGCAAGATAGAGGTGGCCGTGTTGTCGCCCGACGGCGCCATCACGTTCCGGCACCGCATCGCCACCCCGCGCAGCTATCGGGACGTTCTTGACGCGCTGCCGCCGCTGGTGTCCCGCGCGGTCGACGAAGCGGGCGAATCCTGCACCGTCGGACTCGGTATCCCGGGCACGATATCTCCTGCGACGGGGCTGGTGAAGAATGCGAATTCCACGTGGCTGAACGGCAGGCTTCTGGCGAAGGACCTGTCGGACCTGCTCGGCCAGGAGGTCCGGATCGCAAATGATGCCAACTGCTTCGCCCTATCCGAAGCGCTGGATGGTGCCGGTGCCGGTGCCGGATCGGTGTTCGGCGTCATCCTCGGGACGGGTGTCGGCGGCGGCCTCGTGATCGACCGCCGCGTCCACGTCGGCGCCAATGCCATCGCCGGCGAATGGGGGCACAACCCGGTGCCGTGGCCGCAATCGGACGAATGGCCGGGTCCGCGGTGCTGGTGCGGCCGGCAGGGATGCATCGAGACCTTCCTGTCCGGGCCGGGACTGGCGCGGGACCACGAGGCCCGGACCGGTCGCCGGTTCGAGCCGGAAACGCTCGTCGCGCGGGCGGACGCCGACAGCGACTGCAACGCCAGCCTGGAGCGCTACGAGGAACGGCTCGCCCGGGCCCTGGCGCACATGATCAACATCGTCGACCCCGAAGTCGTGGTGCTCGGCGGCGGCATGTCGAACGTCGACCGCCTGTACCGGACCGTGCCTGCGATCTGGGACAGGTGGATCTTCTCGGACCGGGTGGACACCCGTCTTGTGCCGCCCAAGCACGGCGATTCGAGCGGCGTGCGCGGCGCGGCGTGGCTGTGGCCGGAGGATGCGGGGACATGACCGACCTGCCCGCCCATCTGTGCCGGGACTGCCTTGCGCAGCCGGCGGCATTGGCGGGGCGACGCTGCCCCGAATGCGGGTCCCCGCGCATGGTCAGCCATCCGGAACTGAACGACCTCGTGATTGCGCATCTCGACTGCGATGCCTTCTACGCCTCGGTGGAAAAGCGCGACCGCCCCGAACTCATGAACCGGCCGGTCATCGTCGGCGGCGGCCGGCGCGGGGTCGCCGCGGCCGCCTGCTACGTCGCGCGGGTCTACGGCGTGCGCTCGGCCATGCCCATGTTCAAGGCGCTGGAGGCCTGCCCCGACGCCGTCGTGATCAAGCCCGACATGGCGAAATACGCGGCGGTGGGACGGCAGGTGCGGGAACTGATGCGTGCCGTCACGCCGCTGGTCGAGCCGCTGTCGATCGACGAGGCGTTTCTCGACCTCGGTGGCACCGAAAAGCTCCACCACGGCAGCCCGGCCCGCACGCTGGCCCGGCTGGCGCGCGACATCGAGCGGACCATCGGCATCGGCGCCAGCATCGGGCTGAGCTACAACAAGTTCCTGGCGAAGATCGCCTCCGACCTCGACAAGCCGCGCGGATTCGCTGCGATCGGGCGGTCCGAGGCGCAGGATTTCCTTGCGCCGCGGCCGGTCGGCCTGATCTACGGTGTCGGCCGCGCCCTTGAGGCGAAGCTGCGGCGCGACGGCATCGCCACGATCGGCGATGTGCGGCGGGTGGACGAGGCCGTCCTCGTGCGTCGCTACGGCGCCATCGGACGCCGCCTGCACCGGTTCGCCCTGGGGCGCGACGACCGCAGGGTCGATCCCGTGCAGCAGACCAAGAGCGTCTCGAGCGAGACGACGTTTTCCCGGGACAGCAGCGACCCGGCGGTGCTGGCCCACGCGATGTGGCCGCTGTGCGAGGACGTGGCCCGGCGCCTGAAGCGGCGCGGCCTCGCGGGTCTCCGGGTCACGCTCAAACTCAAGACCGCGGAGTTCAGGCTGTTGACCCGAAGCCGGACGCTCGCGGCGCCGACCGATCTGGCGGAGGAGATCTACCGTGCCGCCCTGCCGCTGCTGGATCGCGAGGCCGACGGCCGGGCCTTCCGCCTGATCGGCGTCGGGGCCGAGGAGCTTTGCGGCAGCGACGCTGCGGCGCAGCCCGACCTGCTCGATCCGGCGGCGAGCCGTCGGGCCCGGGTGGAGGATGCGATGGACGAACTCCAGCGCAAGCTCGGCAAAGACGTGATCGCGAAGGGCCGCAGCCTTTGAGGGACTTGCGTCGCGGTGATCTTGATCCTGGTGCCCGGTCAGCAGCCGACGTCGGACAGGTGCTCGATCTTCTCCAGCGTGCCGTTCAGTGAGAAATCGTCGAACTGCAGGACCAGCCGGGTGGCGACGCCGTTCTCCTGCAGGTCCATGGAAAGCTCGAAGTCCGGCAGCTCCTCGCCGGGCCCCGCCTTGCCCTCGGCGGCATAGAAGGCGAGCTTGAGCGGCCAGACCGGATGTGGGCCGAGAGGCGGCGCCAGGACCTCGTCCGGCGCGGCGGGCCGCTGTGGCAGGATGACAGTCGATATCGGTGCGGCGCCCTCGACTTCCGAGCCGTCGAAGACCAGCTGCCGGTCGAACCGCGCCCCGTCCCGCGCGCGCTGCAGGATTCTGACGGTGTGCTCGGTGGGAAAAACGGTCCCCTTGGGCAGCGTGATCGTCGTGGTCTCGGGCTCGTCGAACCGGGCGGTGCCGGGCCCGTCCGGCGACTCGAGCTCGGCGCTGCCGTTGATCGCCATGTACTCCGATCCGTTCCGGAACTTCCTGACATTGAACCGGTACTTCAGGCCGTCCTTCGATTCCCAAGACCGAAAGCTGTCGGAACTGTCGACCTCGTTGCCGTCGGACCAGAGGATGCGCATTGCGTATTGCTGCTCCACGATCCAGCCGTCGCAACCGTCGGAGATTTCGTAGCCGATCCCGCCCTGGACGCCCGAGACCTCGCTGTCCGACGCCAGGGAGGCCAGCGTCAGGCGATAGAAGGCCCGATGCGAGATCATTTCCGCAGCCGGCGCCGGCAAGGCGGTGAGTAGCGCGATAAGGGCCGCAATCGAGACGGCTGTCATCCTGACCATGGATGGCTCCCGGGAAATTAGCAGGACAGGGCTTGGCGACCGGCCCTGTTCTGGATTATGTCACGGCTCGACGCAACAAGGAATTAAAGACGCATTGCACTGCTACAGGAAGGGCATCCCCGCATGGCCGACAAACCGATCCTGCTGGTCACCCGCAGGCTACCGCCCGACGTGGAGGCGCGAATCCGCCGCGACTACCGGCCGGATCTCAACGAAGGTGACGCCGTGTGGGGCGCTGACGATCTGGTGGCGCGGAGCCGCGAGTCGCAAGCGGATGCGATCCTGACTTGCGGCACCGAAAAGTTCACGCGCGATGTGATCGAACGGCTGCCGGACCGGGTGAAGATCGTGGCGACCTTCTCGGTCGGCTACGACCACATCGACGTTGCCGCGGCCCGGGAGCGCGGCCTCGTCGTCACCAACACGCCGGATGTCCTTACCGACGCGACGGCCGACATCACGATGCTGTGCCTTATTGGCGCGGCGCGGCAGGCCCAGAACGCGGAACGCATCCTGCGCGAGGGAAGCTGGGGTCGCTGGGGCGCGATGGACATGCTGGGCCTCGAGGTCACGGGCAAGCGGCTGGGAATCTACGGCATGGGACGGATCGGATGCGCCGTGGCCCGCCGCGCCCGCGGCTTCGACATGGAGATTCACTACAGCAACCGAAACCGCCTGCCGCCGGAGCGCGAGCAGGGCGCGATCTATCATGCCGATGCGGATGAAATGCTGCCGCACTGCGACTTCCTGTCGACGAACTGTCCCGGCTCGGCGGAAACGCGCCATTTCGTCAATGCGCGTCGCATCGCCTTGCTGCCGGACGGCGCGGTCGTCGTCAACACGGCGCGGGGCTCGGTGATCGACGACGATGCGCTGATCGCGGCGCTGCAGTCCGGCAAGCTCGCCGCCGCCGGCCTCGACGTCTTCGAGGGCGAGCCGAATCTCGACCCGCGCTATCTAGCGCTCGCGAACGTGTTCCTGCTGCCGCACATCGGCAGCGCCACGATCGAGACCCGCAATGCCATGGGCTTCCGGGCGCTCGACAACCTCGATGCCTGGTTTAACGGGCGCGCGCCGCGCGACCGGGTGGCCTGACCCATGAGGTTGTGTGCGCGAGTCGGCCTGCCCCGGATCGGTTGCCGGGCCCGTGCCGGGGACAAGGCGACCACTACCAGCATGCGCGGGCGGGCGGCGCGGTGAGTGCCCGCGGTGTCATGACGCGCACGCCTGCACGGGTCGTCCTGGCGCTGGCGATCGGAGTCGCCGGCGCCCTGCTGTTCTCGTGGCTGCAACTGCCGCTGCCGTGGATGCTCGGCGCCATGACCACGACGACCATCGCGGCACTGCTCGGCGCGCCGATAACCGGGCCGACACGGATCCGGCCGCTGATGTTCATGGTGCTCGGGGTCATGCTCGGCAGCACTTTCGCACCCGACATCCTGGACCGGATCGGCCATTGGCTGACCAGCATCGCACTGTTGCTGGTCTGCGTCGTCGTCACCGGGGCGATCGCCTATCCTTATTTCCGCAAGGTTGCCCGATTCGATCCGGTCACCGCATTTTTCTGCGCCATGCCCGGCGGGATGAGCCAGATGGTGCCGATCGGCGGCGCGCTGGGCGGCGACGAGGGCAAGATCGGGCTGATCCACGGCAGCCGCGTCCTGCTGGTCGTCTTCGCCATCCCGATCTGGTTCCAGATCACCGGCGATCTCGGCTCCGTCGACCGCTCGACGCTGGGCGTCGGGATCGCGAGCGTCGAGCTCTCCGACCTCCTGGTCCTCGGCGCGGCCGGGGCGGTCGGCTGGGCATTGGCGTGGAAGCTGAACGTGCCGTCGGCGGCGACGATGGGACCGCTGATCGTCAGCGCCGCCCTGCACGTCACCGGCGTGACGCACTCGCAGCCGCCGCGCGAGCTGGTCAACCTTGCGCAGCTCATCATCGGCGCGTCGGTCGGCTGCCGCTTCGCCGGGGTGCCGACGGGCGAGGTCACGCGGGCGCTCGCCGTCGGCACCGGGCTGACCGCGATCATGCTGGCGATCGCCGCGGCCTTCGCGGTGGCCGTCAACAAGATCGGCGCGGCCGGCCTGGCCCCCGCAATCCTGGCGTTCTCGCCCGGCGGCCTGCCGGAGATGACGCTGGCGGCGCTGGCGCTCGGCGTCGACGTCGCGTTCGTGGTGACGCACCACGTCACCCGCATTATCGTCGTCGTGGCCGTCGCGCCGCTGGTGATCCGCAGGTCCATTCGGTTGGAGTGACGCCGAAGGGCGCCATGCAGATCGAACCGGTTTGACCCCCAAGCAAAGCCGGGGCTTGCCGGGGGATGGGCGGCCGAATAGGGTTGGCGCCGGCGCGCGCTCGGCTGGCGTCGCGCGGGCCGGTTCGGGTCAGGACGGGGAGCGGGAATGGATATCGTCGATTTTCTCAAGGCGCGCGGGTCGACGCCGTGGCGGGTCCTTGGCGAGCCCGGACCCAGCGATGAGGAGATCCGGGAATTCCTGGATGCCGCGGTGACGGCGCCCGATCACGGCGCGCTGCGTCCGTGGCGTTTCATCGTGGTGCGCGGCGCCGCGCGCGAGGCACTCGCCGACGTGTTGGCCGGGGCGCTGCTGAAGCGCCAGCCCGACGCCAGCCCGGCGACGATCGAGAAGGACCGGGATCGCTTGCGGCGCGTGCCGCTGCTGATCGTCGTGGCGGCGGCGATCAAGCACGACCACCCCAAGGTGCCGCCGTCGGAGCAACTCGTCGCCACCGGGCTGGCGGCCCAGGCGATCCTGCTGGCGGCGCAGGCCAAGGGCTATGGCGGCGTGATCCTGACCGGCGACCACGCCTACGATCCGAACGTCAAGAAGGCGCTCGGGCTCAAAGACAGGCACCAGATCGTCGGCTTCGTCTATATCGGCACGCCAGAGGGCGAGCTGCGCCCCAAGAAGCGTCCCGACGCCGCCAAGTTCACGCGCGACTGGACCGGGCCGGCGCCCTGAGGCCGTCCCGTGCCAAGCCTCGGCCGACCGGGCTGCAACGGAGGGTGCTTTGGCTTACGATGAGGGACTCGCCGAGCGGATCCGCCGGGCGCTGGCCGGGCGGCTGGATATCCGCGAGCGCAAGATGTTCGGCGGCCTTGCCTTCCTGCTGCAGGGCAACATGTGCTGCGGCGTCGTCGAAGAGACGCTTGTCGTCCGGCTCGGCAATGAGGGTGCGGCGGCGGCCCTCGACGAGCCGCACACGCGGTCGATGGATTTCACCGGAACGCCGATCAGATCGATGGTCTATGTCGATCCCCCGGGGACCGCTGCCGCCGCCGATCTCGGCCGCTGGGTGCAGTGCGCGGTGGCGTTCGCCGAGACGCTGCCGCCGAAATGACGGCGGCTCAGCCGGTGCTGCGGAACAGCGAGGACAGGCCCGGGAAGGCGCTGGCCGCGGCGTTTTCGTCCTGCTCGATCTCGTAGCCGGCGAGCTGCCAGGCGGCGATGCCGCCGTCGAGGTTGCAGACGCTGCCGTAACGGTCGGCCAGCATGCGGTCGGCCGCCATCAACGAGCGGGCGCCCGACGCGCAGCAGACCACGACCTTGCGGCCGTTCGCCTCGGGCAGTTCGGCCGAGGCGAGCTGCGAGAGCGGACGCAGGATCGCGTCCGGAATGTGGGCGCGCGCGTGCTCGTGCGGCTCGCGCACATCGATCAGCAGCGCCTTTTCCTGCGCGATCCAGTCGTGCAGCGTGTGCGCGTCGATCGTCTGAATTCTGTGTGTCATCTCGGTCCCTCTCTATATTAGATAATTCTTATTTAATGTGAATGTACCCGCCGCCTCAGACGGAGTCGACGCCGTAATACAGCGTCACCACGTGCTTCGCCTCGGCAAAGAACAACCAGCGCTCGACCAGGATGCCGATTGCGGCCGAAACGACGGCCGCAACGGCCAGCGCGGTTGCCGCCGGGCCGACTGCCGAAACGGTTATTGTAAGGATTAGGGCGAGCGGCACGACAAACAAGGTCAGCACGGAAATTATCCTCAGCCGCACCGCATGCTTGCGGGCGACGCGGTAACCCATCTCCTCGAGCAGGTAGCTCGATTCGGTATGCGGCGCATCCAGCAGGCGCACGAGGCCCGGCCCGCCGAGACCGGTGGCGCTGGCCGCGGTACTGCCGCCGTCGCGGCGGATCGTGTTCCAGTAGGCGATCTTGACCGCGGCAGCGAGCGCGGTGGCGACGGCTGCGGTCAGGTCGACCGGCGGCGCGGCGACGGCGAACAGGCGGGTCAGCAGCATGAGTACGATGGCGCCGGTGGCGAGGCCGAGCAGCAGGTAGCCCGGCGCGACGAGCGGGTTCGACCAGCGCGGAATGCTGCGCAGCGACGCGTAGATCATCGCCGTGCAGTAGACCGTGGCGGCACAACACAGGGCGCCGATCAGCCCGAGCGCCGCGAAGGGGCCATCGGTCCGCGCGAGAATGACCCAGCCGAGCGCAAAGAGGCCGGTCGGGATGAAGGTCAGCACCGCCACCACGCCCTCGCGGCTGAGCCAGGAGGTGCGCCACTGGGTGAGCGCCCGCCAGGCGCGCTCCGGATGGCCGAGATGGAAGGTCGAGGACAGGAGGCCCGCCGTGACCAGGGCAAAGCCGGTGCCGAACGCCGCGAGGCCCAGCCCGCGATCTGGTGGCAAGACGCCCAGCGGGCCGAGCAGGCACAGCAACGCCAGCAGGCCATAGCCGGCGCCCGACGCGGTGGTGAAGAAGATGACGGAGAAGGCGGGATGCATCGGGCTACCGTCCTTCGCTGCAAGAATGCGGCGCCGGCTTGCGCCGGCAACTCTTGTCTCGGTCACCCTCACCCCAACCCTCTCCCATCACGGGAGAGGGGGCCGTGTGCCGGAAGCTCAACGCCCTCTCCCTTGCTGGGAGAGGGTTGGGTGAGGGTGAAAACGTACCTCGCCGGCGAAGCCGGCGGCCGAAATCTTCTTTCGTTATCCCAACCATCGTCACAGTCAGCGTGACAGCAGCCGGTCGACCCA